>CAKZLZ010000096.1 GCA_937127435.1 uncultured Verrucomicrobiota bacterium
TCATCGGGGTCATGGCCAGGGTTTCGGTCGATTGATTCCGGGCCTTGCGTTCACGTTTACGGGCAACTGATTTCATCACTTCCTCCTGTGGGTTGGAAGAAGCTACCCGGGGACCGGGTGAAATGTTTAGAGATTTCAGGAAGAAATCGGAGGTCGGAGGTCGGAGGTCGGAGGTCGGAGGTCGGAGGTCGGAGGTCGGAGGTCGGAGAATTATCATTTCTCCCCTCAACCGCGCAACCTCTTCTCCTACTCTAATTCGAAGAAAGCAGACTTACATTTTCCAGACCGGCTTTGCTCAAAATATTCAGCAGGGCGACCAGGTCTTTGTGTTTACTATCGGCTGTCGCCACCACAATGATGTTTTGGCTGGGATTCAAATCCGCAAAGCGGTTAAAAGCCTTTTCCAAGGTCTCCAAACTCCGGCGGGTGTCATTGAGGGCATAGTACCCGTTGGGGGATCCCGGTTGAGGACCATAAACTGTAATCCGGGTCAACTCGACCACCACTTGCTCTTTGGGCGGAGCAGACTCACCTGCGGGACGCCAAACTTGCATTTGGGACATCTTGTCCGGAATCTCAAAAGTTAATACAAAGTAGATCAACATCTGGAAGACCACGTCAATCATCGGGGTCATCGGAACATCCTCGACCTGACGTTTGGTACTCCGGACCCGGCGTGTCTTCTTTCTACTCATGATCCCCCTTCCTTACCCGATTTGGAAATCAGACCAATAATATTAATTTTGTACAACTTTTCTTCCGAACAAATATCCATTACGGTTTTGATATGACGATGCTCGGCCTCTCCATCGGCATAAATCATGACCGGAATTTCCTGCCCATAACGTTTCACCGCCATACGGATGGTGTTACGGAATGCGCCAGGAGTATAAATGGCTGTGCCCAGTTTGATGTCCCCGTTTCTCATCACCTGCGGATAGACGGTCGCCGGTTCGAACTCCACAATTTCCTTGGCATTCGGAGCATTGGGAATGTGGATTTCCTCCGTATCAAACTTCTCCCGTTCCAAATCCAACGTGAACACGAAGAAGATGATCATCTGAAAGACGATATCAATCATCGGGGTCAGGTTGACGGATTCTATATTGTGCTGTTTCATGGGAGTGTCCGTATGGGAATTAGTCTGAAACTACTTCCACGTTACGGAGGATCTTAATTTCTTCGAGGGTGTGCATTTCCATGGTAATAATAATGGTGGATGCGCGGTTACGGAAGAAGTAGAAGAAGGCCAACGCGGGAATCGCCACAAACAGACCGAAAGCGGTCGTCCATAAAGCCTGGGAAATACTCAGCGCCAATGCGCCCCCACCGGCAGCTCCGGCGTTTGCCAATCCGGCAAACGCGGAAATCATACCTTGTACGGTACCCAACAGTCCCAACATGGGAGCGAGGTTACCGACAACGTTCAAATAATTCACCCGTTGCATCAGACGCTCTTCTTCCATGGCCGCAGCCACGGAAACCGCATCCTGAATGGTATCAAAGCCTTCTTCCACATTGGAGAAACCGGCAGAGAGAATATTTGAAACCGGGCAAGGCTCCTCTTCACAATGTTGCAGGGCTTTCATGACGTCGCCTTGTTCCATGGCGGTTTGTACATTTTCAACCAAAGTCGGCGGCATCACTTTGGAGGCGCGAACCGTCAGGAACGCATCAACAATCAACGCCACACAGGCGATAGAAGTGAAGAAAATCGCCAACCACAGAATAATTCCCAATGCACCACCCGAAGTGATCACATTTAAGAAGGAAGGACTACTTGCGTCCTTGGTCACGGTCATCTGACCTGCTTCCTGTGCGAATGCGGACATCCCAACAGCAAGGGTGCTTAGGCTCGTAAATAATTTCAAACCGGTTTTTTTCAACATTGTGTACTCCTATAAGTCAATCGTAAGGTTCTTGTTTAAATTTTTATCCGCCAATTTCACGAGAGTTATACTCGCTGTCAGGATAGGTTTCTTTTAGCAGGGTGGAATATTTCTTCAAGCGTCCGGTGTCGCCAATTTTGGCAAACATACTTGCGGTTTTATACAGGGCTTCGGCCTGAATTTCGGGATTTTTTCCGAAAAAGTAATTGGCACGTAAGTAATCCAAAACCGCGGCTTTGTAGTCTTTACGGCTGGCTTTGAGATCACCGCGAACAATCAGGGCACTGGAGATACGGTCCGCTTTACTTTCCTGATTCACAATGATGGCGGTAAGCTCATCTTCGAGACCCTCAGAATCATTGCTCACGACTTTCACATCCCACTGAACTTTTTCCAAGAAGGGGAAAAAAGATATCAGGTTATCGCCGTAACGCTCTTGCAAACCGTCCATGGTCCGTTTTGCCTGCAAAGGATTACCGGATTCCAACTGTATTTCGGCAAGTTTTTCCGCCGCGAAGGCATCCCAGCTCATGTATTGGGATGTACGGAAAACGCCTTCCAACAATTTGGAGGCCTCTTCCTTTTTGCCCTGATTAATCAGTACTTGGGCCTGATCAATTTCCGCAGGTTTGATTCCGACCGCACGTAAATACTGTTCGGTGGTAATATCTTTGGACTGACCGCCAATGGTCACCACCAAATCGCCCCCTGTCCCGGGACGCACCCGGATATTTTCCACATCCACGCGGGTGCCGGCGGTATTAATCACATAAGCCTGACTCCAGGCAAACACCGGCACGAAAGCCATCGCCAGCAAGGCGGCAAAATATTTAGTTGAGGGGGTATATTTTTTCATCGGAACTCCTTAATTAATTCTCTTTGGGGGCCATCGCACTGGCCTCCAGGTTCAGGCTGCGCATCTCACCGGCCACCTTGTCCATGGGAAAGTTTTTCAAATACTGTTCGGTTAATTCTATTATCAAATTCCAGCGGTTGTCATTGCCTTCTTTGACTTGTTTGTCTGCCACATCCAGGGCCAAAACAATGGCTTCCCGCACCAGTGCACCCAATTCGGGAGACTTCGCTTCGGTAAAGCCGACCGCATACCATGTGGCCAGCGCTTTGCCGGGCTCATTCTGCGCCATGTAAATATGACCCAAAGCGATATCCAGACTGGCTTTCCCCACTTTTGCTTTGTCAGAACTGCCGGGCAGACTGACCAAAATACGGCTCACGGCCCCCAAGGCCTCGCGGGCTTTCACGGGATCAGCAGGATCTTTCATCAGATAAAGTTCAGACAGGGAAACCCCGGCTTCCATTACCAAAGAGGATGTGGGGTAGTCGGTAATCAAAGTCTGGAAGGCTTCCGCCGCGTCGTTCAAATTTCCGGCGCCCATGGCCGCGTTCCCCATCCCGTTCAGGGTCCGTTGCCGCATCGCATCATTGTCTTTGATGCGGTCACTGGCCAATACCAATTTATAACTGTCGCGGGCCTCTTCCCAACGCTCATTTTCCAACATCAACTGGGCCACTTTATAAATCTTTTCTATTTCGTACGCTTCAGGTTGCTCCACCATTTTTTGAACCGCCGCTTGCGCAACATCCACCTGATCTTCTTCGAGTGCGGCTTTCACCAAGGAGTAAAGCGCATCTTTTCCGGCTTCAGATTCCTCATACTTGGAAGCGAGAGTTTCGAAAGTCTTGGTCGCTTTATCGAATTCACCCTGTTGCAGATAGAGGCGGCCGAGATTGTACATTACATCCGGCGCCTGATCCGTATCGGGATATTCTGAAAGATAGGAATTGAGTTCTGTGGCCGCTTGGGCCCGAAGCTCATCACTTTTCTCACGACCGGCCTGACGCAACAGCAGCTGACCAATGCGATAACGGACATTTTGCAAAAATTCCTGCGTTTGCCCTTTATTTTTGTCATCCCCAAAAACCGATCCCGGCGCTTCGAGTTCCGCCCGCAAGGCAATCAGTTCCGGCAGAGCTTCCTTTTCCATCTCCGGATCCTCAGAGCTCAACTTGCTGTCGGCAATCCGCAGTTTGGCATAGGCGGCCTGTAAAGGATCCCGGGATTGATCCCGCACTTGTGAAAAGGCTTTAATCGCCTCTTCGTAGTTATTGGATTTCAATGCTTCTTCGGCCCGTAATTGTAAGACCCGAATGGCATAATTGCTTTCCGGATACAGACTTAAAATATCTGCATAAATTTCCATGGCCATGGCTTGGTTTCCACGCTCCGCAGCAGCGGAGCCGACCTTAAACAACATGCCCGGCGCACTGGGATGACTGGGGAAGTTACGGCCAAAGTCGCGGAGCACGAATTCAAATCCTTCAAGATTTTCGTCGTCCGCCATTTTTTTACCCACCCGTAACATGATACGGGATCCGTTTTCATCATCGGGAAAGCGGGCCGCCACTTGACTGGTAAGCGCCATCAATTCCCAATCTTCATTTTTACTGATCCAAATTTTGCTCAAGGTATCCAGGGCAGACAGGGTATATTTTGTATTGGGATAGGTTTCCAGTCCCTGCAGAAGCTTCTCTTCCGCAGCATCCACTTCATTTTCGCGGTAAAGTTTGGCGGCCAGATCCAACTGACGTTTAAACATAAGCTCCAATACCCGCTGCGGAGGATCTTTCTGGGTGAGATCCGTGCCGAAGTTTTCTTTCACCCAAACTTTCAGGTCTTCAAATGCCAAACCTGCACGGTCCGCATATTCATTGCCTTCATAACGAAGGAAGGTGTTATACAAATTACCTGCGGACTGCTTGGCCAGTTTTTTGGATCCTTCCACATCGCCGTTTTTAAAAGCGGCCTTCGCAAGGTCCCATTGAATCAGCCCTTCCACATAGCGCATGATCGCCCGGGGATATTCTGATTTCGGGGCTTCCGAATCCTCCAAAGATTTTTCCACCGCAATGGCACGCTTTTTAGACGAATTTAAGGTCGCCAACGCATCTTCAGGTTTGTTCTGTGCGAATTCCAGCCAGGCTTTCATGCCCATGGCCATATAAAAATAATTGTCGTTCCCGCCCCAAAGCAACTCGTTCGCATACTTTTCAGAAGCGGCAATGGATGCAGTTTTTGTTTTCCCACTTTGGGTGAGCGCCTGATCCAAACGGTTTTGGGCGGCCATCAACTGAAATTTGCGTTTCAGGTAATTGTCATCCGACGTCTTAATCACCAAATCCAAAACTTTGGCCGCATCGTCATACTTGCCTTCATCCTGCAAGATGAGAGACAAGCGCATGGCGGCCGAAGCAAAATACCGGAGCACATCGGGGTCCTCAATGCTTTTGTTTTCATTGAGCTTCAGGAATTGCTGATAACGCTCCATGGCCGCATCATTGTTTCCCATGGCATCAAAGGTCATGGCCAACTGCAAAAGCATCGCCTGCCCTTTCATATCCGATTCGAGCTTTTTCCCTTCCAGAATGGTTTCCACATCCGCGGTTTTCCCCTGACGTAACAAGGTACCCACTTCAACCACCTGAATCCGGTCACTTAAAGTAGGAAAGGTCGACCGGGCTTCATCGATCGCCAAGTTGGCATATTCGAACAATCCTTGATCCAACAGGTATCCGATAAATTCGGCTTCGTAATCAAAGGGGTCCTTCTGACGGACCACTTGCTCCTCCACCGCCTCTTCCTGCGCTTGGGCATTCACTGCGCCGAGAAGCATGAAGCCACACAAGGTGCTGCGTAAGATTGTAGTTCCGGTGGAACGGATTGAATAAGGGACGACAGAAAATAGGGATGTATGGGGAGTCCATTGCATAGCAGTTATAAACCTCTACGCTAAACTATAGATCATCGTCAACCGTGGATATAGGGAAAATATTAAAAAAATGACTTATCTCCCCAATCTCTCCGTCGCTTCATCCCAATTGACCACCTTCCACCAGTTAGAGATATAGTCAGTGCGCCTGTTTTGATAGTGCAGGTAATAGGCATGCTCCCAAACATCCAGCGCCAGCAAGGGACGACCCACTTGATCCGGAGGGGTAACCGACTTCATTAGCGGGTTGTCCTGGTTGGCTGTCGAGACCACCACCAGCTTTCCGTCACTCTCCCGTACAATCAGCCAGGCCCAGCCACTTCCGAAGACGGAACCCGCGGCTTTCGAGAACTGCTCTTTAAATTCTGCGACCGATCCAAAATCTTTCCGAAGTTTCGCGGCCAAATCTCCTGTGGGCTCGCCTCCTCCGCCATTGCCCACCGGGGCCATGCTTTTCCAAAAAATATTATGATTGTAAGCCCCGCCGCCATTGTTCCGCACCGCATCACTCAACTCCGGCCCGGCCAACAAGGCCTCCAACGATGCAGGGGGAGACAATTCTTTTAGGGCCGCATTGAGTTTGCGGTAATATCCCGCATGATGCTTTTCGTAATGAATTTGCATGGTTCTTGCATCAACCGCAGGCTCCAAAGCATCAAAAGCATACGGCAGATCCATTAATTGAAATCCGTTGACAGGCTCTGCAGCATTTCCACGGGCGATCATTCCGGGAGCAAAGGCCGCAGCCGCTCCCAATACAGCAGTTTTCTTTAAAGCTTCTCGACGCGTCATATTCATAAAAAGTCTCCGGGGGTTATTTGCAAGCCCAAGCTAAGGGCGTTCCGTCCTCTTGTCAAAAAATCATCCAATATCCGCATGCAACATCGCATCCAACTCTGCCTGCACCGGTCCACGGGGCAAGACCTTCCCGTCCAATTCCACCAACGCAGTCACATACGCGGTTGTCCCCACGATCAACACTTCCGCCAACTCAGACAATTCCGAAGGACGCAAAGGACGCTCCACCACTTTCCGACCTGCGGAAGCCGCGAGTTCCGCCACCCGCTGCAAGGTGGTGCCCGCCAAATGATGTGCGGCAGGCAATAAAATCAAATTCCCCTCGCGATCCACGCCCGCCAAATTTTCGGTAGCGCTTTCCGTGAGGTACCCCTCCGCATCCACTCCCAATGCAAAATCAACCCCGGCAGCCGAAGCTTCGGCCTTCATCAGGGCATTGGGTATATAATTACAGGTTTTAATGGTCGCCAAACCACCGGGCTTGGGGGGAATTTTGCTCAGCACCGCTTTGGCCCCTTCCGGATGACGGTCCATAAAGGGAGCATTTGCCCGATACACCACCACATACAAGGACGCCACCGGACTTTCGGCCGGATCGACAGAAAACCCGCCCGGACCGCGCCCCAACAACAACCGTGCCAGCGCACGTTCCTGGTCGGCAACCTCAAAACAGTCTTCGAGAATTTGCGTCAACGCTTCCCACGAACAAGGGAGCGTCAAACCCATACGGTTGGCCGAACGTTCCAGACGTTTTAAATGGGCCGGTAAATTATAAATGCCCCCTCCCTCAAACAGCAGGGTTTCAAACACCCCGTCTCCACGATGCACCAAGTGGTCCTCCACCGGAATCAGCATGCCGCGGGGCTCGGTGATCATCGCCCCCCACAAACTGCTGTACATCACCAGGGCCTTGCCGGAACAGCCGGATCCGTTCGCGGAAAGCGACTGTAACAACTCATCAAAAGACCATAAAGGGGTGTGCATAATGTTTTCTGATTCCGCGGGGGTGAAGAGGCAAATACAAAGTGACGGATCCACGAAAAAAATCCAATAAATAAAAAAGCAAAAAACAGCATTGACGCAAAGGAAAACTAGTGTATGAAACGTCCTCCTTCTTTTAGACGCCCCCATCGTCTAGTGGCCTAGGACACCGGGTTTTCATCCCGGCAACAGGGGTTCGAGTCCCCTTGGGGGTGCCATTTTAAAAAGCGCCAAAACCTCAGTGAATACTGAGGTTTTTCTTTGTCCTGGTTTTGATGATACTACATATTCATGTTAAATTTCACAAAACTATCAGCACCAAACAGGATCCCGGCCAGAAGCAGGAGTCTGAATGCCTGCCAGAAGGTAATCATCTTCAAATTAAAGACCTGTGGCATGGTGATGTTCCACAACCATTTGAATATTGCGGTTCCAATTGTAATCAGCATCGGAACGACCAGCAAAACCCAAAGTATAATCATTTTGTTCATTTCTTATTCCTCCGTATTTTTCATCTTACAACATGGAACGGGAACCCGCTCCGACTGGTATCTTAAAGCGCAGGCGGGGTTTGTTGAATCTAAATTCATTCTTTAGCTTTAGGGACTGATTTTTGCTCTAAAAGAAATTTCACCAGCAGGATAAACAGAAACAACACATAAAACAACATTGACCACCAAAATGTGATGCATGCAATCATTCCAACGCTTTGCTCACTTGTGCGGGTCACAACCCACATGAGCAGTGACAAACAGAGCAATAGGTTTGCAGACAAAAAAATGATTCTGTGTGGTTTAATATGATACATGCTTCAACGTTTAGATGAGCGGATGGAGGAACGGCGTTCGCTCAATATTTTGCCCGGCTCTGTGTTTTTTAACCACTGATGCACACTGATTGACACTGATGTTGCGGTTGGCACTCTCCAGCCTTGTTCATCCTGCGATGTTCCTCACAGTTTTCTCTGCCATCATGGCAGGGAAAAAGAATATCTTTAAACAAAGATCTTCGAACCCCTTTTCAGATCGGGTGTCCACGAAATGCCCCGCCGACCGCTTCTCCGGATGCCAGTGGTCAGTATTGCTAAAATGCATAATAACGTGCTGTGACCGCAGTGCAATGTAGGCTGTACAGTAAACCACCGCGACAACGGAAATACCGGTTAAGAGTCTCTTTTTTTTCATTATCGCAATGCCAATAAGTGATTCGAAGAATACGGGTTTGGGGTGCTTGTCCAAAAGAATACCACCTAAACTAAATCAAAATCAACAGCTTTGGCAATCGAAGAAGAACCTTCGACATTTTTCACAGCCTTTGAAGCTTCCTGACTGTTTTATTGAAGACGAGGACCTTTCTCTATTTTCGGCAATACCTTTCTTATTTACACGGGTAAGCACCCATGAATCCAGGGCCCCTCCGCACTGTAAAACTGAAATCCGAAGACTTTTCTTGCATATATGACCTATCGCACCCATAATCAATACCGTGCAAAACAACCACTTTGCTTCGCACACCAGAATTCAATAATAAGGAAACTGTCAAAAAGTCAGTGCGGTTAAAAACAAGGGCGATGTTTAGGGTGAGAACCTTCGACAATTCTCCACCTCTCTTAATCGGGTGTGAGACAACCAAGCTGCGGCTCCTTTACCTGTCTCCTTCTGAACAGCAATTGTGAGAAAAATTATGGACAAACCCCACGCCCTCCTCCTCCTCCGCAAAAAAGGTTTTACGCTGGTTGAAATCATGATCGTAATCATGATCATCGGCTTGCTCGCAGCCATAAGTATGCCCAGCTATAAAAAAGCCCGTGAGGATGCGCGCAAAGCACTTTGCCAACAATCGCAACGGGTGGTGAGAGAAGCGACTGAAATGTATTTGTTTGAAAATGCCGGGGCAGAAGATACCCTTATTAAGCGTAGCCTCAGAGACTATTTTCAAGATAACGAAATTCCGACCTGTCCCAGTGGGGGCAAACTTCAGATCACCCGTCCCCGCATTGATGATATCCGTGTGCGCTGCACATACGATAATGGTGTACACACCCTCGACTCATACGAGTAATAAATACGACAGGCCTCCAGAGGCCTCTGCTTAAATAACCGAACTACTTTCGCAGACCTTTGCTCTCTTTCGCAACCCGTACCCGGTCATTAAAGTCACTTTCCGACGGCATAAAACGCAGTCCGGTGGTGATCAGGGAGAAATACGGCAACAAGAAAATGAGCAGGCGGGGCATCTCCGAAACCGGGGATCCGGGTCCGAAAAGAAACAATCCCACCAAACCAAACAGGGCCGGCCCCTCACTCAATGCCATGCGAAGAATGACCAAAGTCTGATAAGCAGCAAAAGGATTTTCCCCGGCCAACTTTCTTTGGAAGAGTACCTCGATCTGCATCTTCAACATTTGACTCACAATCCATGTCGCACCCACCATCAGCGCAAAAGTCATCATGCTCTCATCCCGGGCAGATGCTTTTCCCAGCGAGCTGTAAATCACAAATCCGCAAACCCCTAAAAATAGAGTCGCACCGGACATCATGGCCAGGTTAATGATTTTAAGGTTTTGCCACTTTTGGGCATCCGTAGTTTCTGTGCTCATTTGCTTACGCCCGGTTTAATTGATAGGCCACGGTTTGGGCCACGCCCTCTTCCAGAGTGGTAAAAGGCTGGGTGTAACCCGCAGCTTGCAATTTACGCATCTCCGCCTGGGTGTAATACTGATACTTGGGCTGCAAATGCGCCGGCATATCAATGAATGAGATATCCGGTTCTTTTTCGAGGGCGGCATACACGGCATTCGTCAAGTCCAGCCAGCTGCGGGCCTGACCGGTTCCGCAATTATACAGGCCTCCGGGATTTTCCGGATTTGCCAGCCAAAGGGTGACGTCCACCGCATCTTTCACAAACACAAAATCGCGGAGTTGCATGCCGTCTTCATAATCAGGACGGTGACTGCGGAACAGTTTCACGCCTCCCCCCTCCTGAATCTGTTCGAAAGATTTATATACCACTGAACGCATATCTTCTTTGTGGTCTTCATAGGGTCCGTAAACATTAAAATATTTCAGACCGGCAATCCGGTCCAGCAATCCGTTTTTCAGCGCCCACAAGTCAAACATATGCTTGGAGTAGCCATACATATTCAGGGGAGAAAGCGTAGGCGTGGTTTCATCCGCATCCGAATAACCGTCATCCCCGTTTCCGTAAGTCGCCGCGCTGGAGGCGTAGACAAAGCGGACATCCTGCTCCAAACACCATTCGCAAAGGTCACGGGTGGTGCGGTAATTGTTATCCAATAAATAATCCGCATCTGTCTCGGTGGTTGCACTGCAGGCACCCAAATGGATTAACGCCGTGATCCCCTCGCCGGATACGCCACTTAAAATGGCCTCTCTGAAGGTTTCCGGACTCCAAATATCTTCATAATGCAGTCCCACCAGGTTCTTCCATTTTTCGGAAGTACCCAAATCGTCGACCAATAATAAATCGGTTTCCCCGCGGGCATTCAGTTCGGCCACCAAATTGCGGCCAATAAATCCGGCGGCGCCGGTGATGATGTAGCTAAAGTTGTTCATATCAGAGGTCGGAGGTCAGTGGTCAGAAGTCGGAGGTCGGAGGTCGGAGGTCGGAGGTCGGAGGTCGGAGGTCGGAGGAACTGATACCACAATATTCCTCATTCCCCAATTCCTTTTACGCGATGCGCCGCTGATCGATCTCTTCGTCCATTCCGGCCAATCGGCTTTGCACCATCGGCTTGGTGATACGATAGCTTTTCTTTTCGTCTTTCAGGGCGGGCGTTTCAAACATGATGTCCAACATCACCCGTTCCAGAATTGCACGCAGTCCGCGGGCTCCGGTTCCCCGTTTAAAGGCGATCCGGGCGATTTCGGCCAAAGCGGTATCGGTAAAACTCAGGTTCACCCCGTCCATGGACATCAGTTTGGCAAACTGCTTGGTCATGGCGTTCTTGGGTTGGGTAAGAATATGAATAAGGTCTTTTTCAGACAATTCGTTCAATACCGCCACCACCGGCAAACGGCCGACAAATTCAGGAATCAATCCGAACTTCACCAAATCATGCGGATCGACCACGGTTTCGCTGGTGAGCCCTACCTGATCGGCCACATTGGTGCCGTAGCCCATCACCCCTTTTCCACGGCGGCGTTTGACCACTTCGTCCAATCCATTAAAGGCGCCCCCGCAGATAAACAGAATTTTTTCCGTGTTCACCTTCAGGTATTCCTGCTGGGGATGCTTGCGTCCGCCCTGTGGCGGCACATTGGCAATGGTGCCTTCCAAAATCTTTAACAGCGCCTGCTGAACCCCTTCTCCGGATACGTCACGGGTAATTGAAACATTTTCCGTGCGACGGCCAATCTTATCGATTTCGTCCACGTAAATAATGCCGCGCTCGGCCTGTTCCACGTTAAAATCGGCAGACTGCAGCAAACGCAACAGAATATTCTCCACGTCTTCCCCCACATAACCGGCTTCGGTCAGGGTGGTGGCATCCACAATACAAAAGGGCACATCCAGAAAACGCGCCAGGGTTTTGGCCAGGTACGTTTTTCCGCTGCCGGTCGGTCCGACCATCAGAATATTGCTTTTTTCGATTTCAACATCCTGAAGTTCTTCGCTGGCGGATTTGCCTCCGCGATCAAGATCTTTCAGACGTTTGTAGTGGTTATGTACCGCCACCGCTAAAATCTTTTTGGCATATTCCTGCCCGATCACATGCTCATCCAGCATGTCCACAATTTCCTGGGGTTTGGGAACCCGGATTTTCGGAGCCGGGGTGTCTCCCTCCGTGCTTTCACGTTCGATCAGGGAATTGCAAAGGGTGACGCACTGGTCACAGATCTGCACGCCCGGACCGGCAATTAAGCGGTCGACTTCCTGTTGGAGTTTGCCACAAAAGGAGCAACGCGGATCTTCAGTTTTGGAGGCCATGCCTGTTTCCTACGCTTTGGATTCTGGTTTGGAAATCACATCGTCAACCAAGCCGTACGCCTTTGCTTCATCCGCGGAAAGAAAACGGTCCCGTTCAGTGTCGGAAGTGAGTTCTTTGACCTTGCGTCCGCAATTCTCCGCCATGATGGAATTAAGACGTTCTTTCAAACGCAGAATCTCACGGGTATGAATTTCGATGTCGGTGGCCTGACCCTGATATCCGCCCCAGGGCTGATGAATCATGATCCGGGAATTGGGAAGCGAAAAGCGTTTGCCCTGGGTCCCGGAGGACAACAGAAATGCCCCCATACTGGCGGCTTGTCCCACGCAATAGGTGCAGACATCACATTTCACAAACTGCATGGTGTCATAAATTCCCAGGCCGGCGGTAACAGACCCTCCGGGGGAATTGATGTAAAAATGAATATCCTTTTCGGGATCTTCACTCTGCAGAAAGAGGAACTGGGCAACCAGAAGATTGGCAACCGCATCGTTCACTTCGGTCCCGAGGAAAATAATCCGGTCCTTCAGTAATCGGGAGTAAATGTCGTAGGCGCGCTCCCCGTTACGGGTTTGCTCAATGACATTGGGAATGGGTATAAAGTTTTGTTCGCTCATGATTCCTCCGCAGACTCTTCGGTTTTCTTGATTTCGCCGTCAATCTCAGCTTCGTCCTGGATCAACTGAAGAACCTTACGACATACCACGTCACCGCGCAAATCATCGAGCTGATTATTTTCTTTCAGGCGACGCTCCAGTTCGTCGGGTTGCATGGAGTAGGCATAAGCCATCATGGTCATTTCGCGTTTGAACTCACTGTCGGAAACCTGAATTTCTTCGGCACCGGCAATCTGCTGAAGGATCAGACGCAGTTTCACCTGGCGTTCCGCTGTGGTTTTGGCTGTTTCCAACAATTGGTCTTTCTGTTCCATCAACTGATCTTCCGCCATTCCGCCACGTTGCATGTCGTTGGCAATCTGCTGAATTTGTTGCTGGGTCGCATTGCTCACCAAACTTTCGGGAAGTTCAAAACTGGTGCTGTCGAGCAGAATCTCTTCAATCGCATTGCGCAATTTGCCTTCAGCCGCCCGGTCTTTTTCCGCTTCCACGGAATCCAAAATCTGTTTGCGGAATTCTTTTTCACTTTCCACCCCCAGGGATTTGAAAAACTCTTCGTCCAACTCGGGAAGCTTACGGGCACGAACGCCTTTCACATCCACGTCAAACGCAACTTCTTTTCCACGCAGGCTTTCCAAAACGAAAGATTCCGGAAAAGTGACTTTTAAGGTTTCTTTGTCCCCAATGGACAATCCGGCCAATGCCAGACCCAATTCAGGGATAAAGGCTTCGTCGCTGGCCTGTAACCAGAAATCTTTTGCTTCGCCCAGCCCTTTGGCTTCCGGCTCCACTTCTTCCAGCGGTTTGCCGTCGAGGGTGCTGGTAAAATCAATTTGCGCCATGTCGCCGCGGGCAACCGGGCGATCGGTGACATCTTCGAAATCCGCACGTTGTTCGCGGAGGGATTCGATGCGTTCATCCACTTCTTCGTCCTTCACGTCTTCACGCTCTTTGGACAATTTTAATCCCTTATATGTCGGTAAGGAGATTTCCGGACGAACATCCAAAGTAACCGAATAGCTTAAGGGCTGCCCTTCCACCACTTCGATTTCTTCGTCCATTTCAATAATATTGATGACGTTCAGGTTATTTTCCTGGATGGCTTCGTGATAGCTCTTGGGAAGCAAGTGGTCACGCAGACGACCGAGAATTTCTTTCTTAAACCGGGCTTTCACCATCTGTTTCGGGGCTTTGCCGGGACGGAAGCCGGGAATGGCCACGCTCTGGGCGTAGGCGCTTACGGCATCATCAAATTCGCTGGTGATATCCTCAACCGGTACTTCAATATTCAGTTTACGGCGGCAAGGGGAAAGTTCTTCAAGTTGGACGTTCATCGGGTTTCTCAGGGTTTGAGTGAAAAAATTGGAACGCTCCCTCTACGCCAGCCCCCTTCATAGGTCAACAATTAATCGGCATGGGGTTCAGACACCTTTGACCATGACGCAGGAACAAAAAATAATTATTCGACAGGATGCGCCCCCCCCCCACCGGACCCCTACTTTTTCTTATTCGTATTCACGTATTCTCAACCCTGCAAATTCTCCTCCGCACTAAAATTTATTGTATTAACATAATAAAGTTAACTTTTTAAAATAAATCAGGTCCGTCCGACAAAAGGATTAAAAATTGCTCTATTTTTCAGTGTGAACAAAAAATCTGAAAAAATATTGAACAAACACATGATGAAGTGGCTCTATTAGATGACCGCCATACATCTTGTGTCAATTTTTGTTCTAAAATTAAATAATTTCATCTTTTTTTTGATTTTAAATATTATAACCCTATAACGGACCCACAACCCCCATCCCAATGGAACCCTCTTTTATGAAAAAATTATTACTCTTACTTACTGCGTTTTTCTTTCTTTTCCTCAGCACAGGCTGTGATTTATCGGGAGACAGCGCCAACGATTTGGTAGACCAAGCTGAAGAAGCCGTGGCCGCCGAAACCGAAAGCAGCTCCAGCAGCTCCGGATCCACATCTTCAAGTTCAGACGATGATGATGATGACTCTTCATCTTCCTCCTCCACTGCCAGCGCATCTTCCAGCGTGAGTGGCTTCCTCTGGAAACCGGTTAGCGAAAGCAGTGGCTCTTTGGTCATCCTGCTTCCTTCCTCCACCCGGGGTCGTACCCAACAGGTTTGCACCATTTCCGGATCTTTCGGATCTGAGTCTGCGCCCATGCGTCACGAAACCCATAACGGCGGACGTCCCCACTTCTACTTCAGCAAACCCGGCAGCTCATACGGCACCAACATTACCGTACAAGCGCCTCTCACCGATGGCTCCATCTTTTCAACCGTGGTTGCAAATGGCGCTGCCCGTACCGGTAGTTGATTCACCCCTTCCTGAAAATCCCGGCTTCGCGCCGGGATTTTTTTTGTCTATCTCACATTGAGGATTGCGGAAAATACTCCCAACATGTTAGAAAACCCTATGGCAACACAATATACTGTAGGCGTATTTCCCGGCGATGGCCAAGGTCCCCCCGTCATCGAAGCCGCAAAAAAAGTGCTCACTTCCGCAGGAGTCAAATTCGGGTTCTCCATCCATTTCAAAGAATACCCCTACTCCGGGGATCATTACCTTAAAACCGGCGAACTCCTGCCGGATGACGCCCTGGAGGAACTCCGCGAATTGCCCGCCATTCTTTTTGGCGGGGTCGGTCATCCCGGGGTTACCCCCGGATTGCTCTCCCGGGAAATTCTTTTAAAAATCGCCGACCGGCTGGATCTCTACATTTCCGAACGACCCGTTCGGCTAATGCCCGGCGTCAAAAGTTACCTCCGCACTAAAAACAGTGAGGCCATCGATTACGTGATTATCCGGGAACATTCCGGAGGCCTCAACGGCAAGATTGGCGGATCCACTTTAAAAGGGACCCCCGGGGAAATCGCGCAGGAAAACCTGATGTACAGCCGCTATCAGGTGGAACGCTGTCTGCGCTATGCCTTTGCGGTCGCCGCATCACCGAACCGTAAAGGGAAACTGACCCTGAGCAGCAAAAGCAGTCTGCAGCCACATGTGTACGATCTCTGGTCCCGGGTTTTTAAGGAAATCGGAGAAGCCGAGTTCCCTCAAATCGAACGAAACTATATCGAGATTGATGATATCTGTATGCAACTGGTCCGGTATCCGGAAATCTTTGACGTCATCGTCACCGGAAACCTTACCGGGGATATTCTGGCCAATGTCGGGGCGGTCAGCCAGGGCGGTGCCGGCTACGCCAGTATCGGAAGTCTCCATCCCGGGAAAACCGGTATGTTCGGCCCCATGCGTGCCAGTGCGGAGTTTTACGAAACCTCCCATTTGCAAGCCAACCCCATCGCCGCCATCGGCGCGGCCACCATGCTGTTACGTTATTTGGGACAGGACGCCGCCGCCGCAAAAATTGAAGAAGCCATGATTATCACCCTGGCCACGGAAGTCATCGCTGAAGGAACCCTGCTCTCTCGCTTTCAAACCCTGGAAGTCGCGCAGATGATCATCAATCGGTTGTAGGTCGGAGGTCGGAGGTCGGAGGTCGGAGGTCGGAGGTCGGAGGTCGGAGGTCGGAGGTCGGAGGTCGGAGGTCGGGGAAAAATGATTCGCCACAGGTTTACATCAAACATCCTTTATCCATTATTCCTCCGCCATGCTTCCCTTTGTCCCCAAAGAAACCTCTCCGCTGTGCAGAGTGTGAAGCGTCCCTTCATCATCCTTCAATAACAATGCCCCCTGGGCATTTACATCAACCGCCACCCCCGTGAGCACCGTGGCATTGGGCATCTGCACGCGTACCCGCTTGCCGGGGGTTAAGGCGCCCTCCCGCCATCCCTCCAAAATGGCCTCCGCATCTCCGGCCCAGGCCAGCGTCAATTGCGCCTCCAGCTCTTTGAGAATGGCCACCAACAAATCACTCCGCCGCCAGGACCTGCCGGTTTCTGAAGCCAAAGAGCTGGCAATCTCCCGAATCTCCTCCGGAAATTGATCCGAAGCCGTATTCACATTCAGTCCAATGCCCAACATGGCATACTGAATCCCTTCCATATCCACACTCATCTCGCACAATACCCCGCAAAGCTTCCGCCCTCCCATCAAAACATCATTCGGCCATTTAATTCCCGCACCCTCTATCCCACATTTTTTTAAAGCCCGGTACACCGAAGTCGCCGCCAACAGTGGAATCAGGGTTGCATCCTGCGGACGCAATGGCGGCCGCAACAACACCGAAAACTGCAAACTGTCTCCGGCGCGGCCCAACCAGCTGCGGCCCCGCCTTCCCCTTCCCTTTTCCTGCACCTCCGCCACCACCAAACTTCCTTCCCCCTCATTTTCCACCGCGAGTTTCCGTACCTCGTCATTGGTGGAATCCACCACTTCCCGGTAAAGATACCTCCCGGTGGCAAAACGCGTGCCTGCCAATTGCGGTTGAATCAACGCCGCCTGCAACCCATCCGGATCCTTCAACAAGCGGTAGCCCTTCCGGGTGCTCGATTCAATTTCATAGCCCAGCGCCTGCAAACCTTTAATTTGCTTGGAAATGGCCGCCCGGCTCACCCCACTGGGTTGGCGGAGCTGTTCGCTGCTCACCCATTCCGATGCCGATTGCCTTAGCTGATCCAGTAAATTGATATTCATCTTAAAGACACTCTAATCAAATTTCCCCAAGGATCAATGTCCATTGTAGGCTGATCCTTTATTGTAAACCAAATATAATTTTTTAGTTTACAATGAACTCAACTGAAGCTAAATCCTCCCACATGATCAAATTCATACTTCCACCCCTCTCTCTCGCCCTGATTTCCCTCAGCATTTCCGCTCAGGACAATACGACTGTCGCGCCTCCCTTGCAGGTTTCAGAAAAACCCTTGGTTTCCGTGCAGCAAACCGGTCAGGATGACAGCGTGGCCACCGCCCTTCAATCCTTACCCGGCGTGGTGGTATTGACCCAGGGCGTTCCGGTCGGCCAAAGCGATTTAAGCATCCGCGGTTCAAGTTTTTCCGGAGCCGGACTCAGTATGTTTGGTTTGTCACTCGGAAATGCCCAAACCGAACATTTTAATGCCGACCTCCCTTTCCCCGCCTGGTGGTTTGCCGGACCTGAAGTGCTCACCGGCGTGGAACAGGCCGTTCGCAGCGAAGGCCACCTCACCGGAACCGTCCTGCTGAGCCCCCTTCCCATTCAAAACCGTACAACCGTCACTATGGGGGTAGACAACAAAGACGGATACTGGGGCAATGCGGGCGGACAAAAAGTATTTGAGAAAGCGGACGGCTCTCAGGTCGGCATCGGTGTCTACGCCGGCTACAGTGAAATTCCGGGAGTGGATTTTCCGGACAACGATGTACAGGTCGCCCGGGGCGGCGCCAGTATTCAAAAGATCAACGATGCCGGTCAAGGCGATCTCATGTTCGGTCACCAGGACAAAACTTTTGGTGCCCGCGGCTATTACGGGGTCAGCGACTCCCTCAAAGCGGAAGAAAATACCCAGGACACCCTCCTCATCGGAAATTGGCAAAGCGCGGATCCTGCCAGCAACTGGAATGCCTCTTTCATGCTCCGTCAATTTGAGGATGATTACAAACTGTGGTTGCCCACGTCTCTTTTTCAAAACACCCACAAAACCCGTTCTGCCGCCACCCAGGCCGGCCGCCAGTTTATCGTGAATGAAGACTGGACCCTGCAAACCCGTTTGGCCGCTGACATCGAAGACATTGACAGCAACTCTCTGGGAGATTTCTCACGCTATCAGATCTCTGCCACGGTGATCCCTGAATGGCAGGCCACGGAACAATTAAAACTCAGTGCCGGGGTGCGCGGGGAAATTTTAGAAGACGATGACGACCAACTGCTCCCCCTCGCCCGGGTCGATTTCGCCTGGTTGCAAAATCTGGCTTTACACGCTGAATTCAGTCAAACCGTCCGCCGTCCCAGCTATACCGAACTCAACTACGAATCTCCCGGAAGTCTGGGGAATGCCGGACTCGAGCTTCAGGAACAAACCGCCATCGAAGCCGGCATCCGCTGGCAGGCCAGCGAAATTCTGGATGTACAAGCCCTTGTTTTCCAATACCAGACCTCCGACACCGTCGACTGGGTACGGCCGGATGCAGACGCCACCCGTTGGCAGGCGGAAAACATCGGAGATGTGGATACTTTGGGAACCGAATTGATTTTGGGTGTCCAATTGCAGGAGCAACTCCACTTCACCACTTCGTATATGTGGATGGACAAAGATTCGGATGACGCCCCTTACGCCAGCCGCTACACCCTCGATTACGCGCGGAATTTTGTACGCGTACAACTCGACTGGACGCCCCTCAACTGGATGCGGATTGAACTTTCACAATGGTACCGCGACCAGGTCGAAAACGCCTTGCGGACCGAAGGAGGAAACGAACAGTGGCTCAGCAATATCGCGGTGCATTTCCGTATCTGTGAAAATGCGCAGCTCAGCCTGATGGCCAACAATGCCACCGATGATGACTACCGTGTTTATCCCGGACAAAACACCGTCACCAACCGCCGTGTTTCCGCCGGTCTGACATTGGATTGGTAATCTGATAATAAGATCGGCATCCCTGCCGACCCTGGAAACGGCCTGTCTCTCTATCAGAGAGTGCAGGTCTTTCTTTTATAGCTAAATACGATCCGCCTTCCACCAAGGCTAGCCCTGTGCTCATCTCTCAATTGGTGCTTTTCAGGCAAGGGTTGGACTTGTCCCGGCGCGCGCAGATATCCTGATTCAGGATGCGGCCCCGGGGAATCTCATGAAAATTTTAGGCATTGACAAAAAAAGACAGAACATTTATGACTACGTAATCATTTTATATATCCGCTTTCGGATCTTCTCCTTCCCCCAATGAAATTTAAAACTTTCAGGTTATACGTATGATTGAAAAAAGACCCATTACTTCTGTCGATGTTGCAAAGCTTGCGGGCGTAAGTCAAGTAACTGTATCACGAACGCTCAGTGGAAACACCCCTGTATCCGACAAAACCCGGACCAGAGTCATGGAAGCCGTCCAAGAACTTGGATACCGCCCCAACAGTGCCGCCCGGGCCGCCCGCACCGGGAAAACCGGAAATATCGGCCTGCTGCTATCGACGGAAAAAAGCCGTTCGCGCATCGAGCCGGAATTGATTCAATCCATTCATGACGCTTTGAATGAAAAGAATTTACACCTGACGGTCTCCATCATGAAGAATGAGCAATTGACCGACAAGGACAAGGTGCCCCGCTTGCTCACCGACCTGCTTGCAGACGGACTCATTTGCAATTACACCCACGACATCCCCCCCGCCCTGCTGGAAATGGTCAGTCAGTACAACATCCCCGTGATCTGGGTGAATGCCTCTTTTGACCATGACTGCATTTTGCCGAATGATTTTGAAGCAGGCCGGCTGGCCACGGAGCATCTTATTGCGCAGGGACACCGATCCATTGGCTATGTCGCGTTTGTGGAATCCGGGCATTACAGTGAAGAGTCCCGGCTGGCCGGATATCAGGCGGCCATGGAAAGCGCAGGTCTGGAACCCAATGTCCGCCTACTGCACACCACGAACTTGATCAAAAAAGAACCGACCGTGGATGATAACCGTCTGGATTTGTGCCTGAGTTATTTACAAGAACCGGATTTGCCAACGGCCGTCGTAACCTACTCGATGGCCACCGTGTATCCCTTGTGGGCCGGGGCACAAAAACTGGGCCGGAATATTCCGGAGGACCTTTCCATCATCACCATTGGGGACACCTTGAAAAACCCTTTCGGAAAAACCATATCCACCGTAATTCTCCCGGCAGAAAAAATTGGACGCCAAGCGGTGGAAGCGGTGCTGAAAAAAGTAAAACGCCCGTCCGAGAAACTTCCTCCCACAAAAATCAAACCGGTATTATACGTCGGTTCCAGCACCACAAAGGCACCATCATGAATCCATCCACAAAGAAAGGATTCACCCTGATTGAAATGCTGGTGGTGATTGCGATCATCGCGCTGTTGGCAGCGATTTTGGTTCCCGCCGTTTCAACCACCAAAAAGAAAGCCGATGCTGTAAAGTGCATGCACAACCTGAACCAAATCGGAATGGCGGTGACCCAATACGCCATGGCAAACAACGAAAGGCTTCCGGTCTCCAACGAAACGTCTTCCGGGAACGATCCCCGGGGATGGCGCCTGGTCATTGCGCCCTTTCTGGACATTGACACTTCCCAGTGGTGGGCCGATAACGCCCTCACCAAAAGTGTTTTTCTCTGCCCCAGTTTTAAACGTGGACCCGGCCATAACGCCAGGTGGAATGGGGGTTACGGATGGAATTACCGCTACATGGGGCACCGGACCAATAGTACGGGATATTCTGAACGCCAGAAACTTTATACCATTCCCAACCCCGTGGAAACGGTTTTGGTTGCAGATACCACCGAAGGGAAAGACACGTCCACCGACTATAAAATCGCCTATCTTT
This sequence comes from uncultured Verrucomicrobiota bacterium, assembly GCA_937127435.1. Taxonomy (GTDB): domain Bacteria; phylum Verrucomicrobiota; class Kiritimatiellia; order SS1-B-03-39; family UBA6053; genus UBA6053. Next base: position 21,471 of record CAKZLZ010000096.1, read on the forward strand.
ACCGGCCGACCGGAGGCGGCGGCGCCACCACCCCGTCCGTAGGCAACCGTCACCGGAATGGCATCAACGTTCTCTGGGCCGACATGCACGTCAGCTGGATGTCACACGATCAACTGACCACCGGCAAAGACGGCAACAAAAACTGGTATTACGAACGCGAAAAATAAACCGCTTTCCCCCACAACTTTTAAAAGACATTTCTACCTCGTCCTCTATACTCATGCATAAATATATCTCTCACTTCAGAATAAAACCGTATCTTCTCTTTCTCCTCTTCATGGCCGGCACTTTCAGTTTGCAGGCAGGAAAAATTGCCGTCTTTAATCCCGAAACATCCAGTCACCACCGACGCTTCTCCTTCGACTTTGATTTTTATAAGTACCTGTCAGAACTTTTAACCCAAAATGAATATGAAGTTGAACGCCTGACCGCGGATCAAATCACCAATGCTGAAATCTTTAATGCAAACGATTTCGACGTCATCTTTTTTGAAGGATCCGCGGTGCCCCGGACCTGCATCCCGATCATAAAAACCTTTACGAAGCAAGGGGGTGTGCTGGTGAACATCGGTGGTGGCGTCCCCCTCCTGGTGGCCATCGAACCCGCGCCGGACGGTGAATGGCAAATGTCGCCCATGACCCCGAAGTTTGCCTGGCAGACCCGGGAGCTTCATGACCATTTTGGTTTCAGGTATGTGTACAATCCATTGATGCACGATCAAGGGAAAGAATATGCCGTCACCCCGCTGCTGACGACATATTTGCCTGAGGCGCAAGCGCCGGTCCACGCCATCAAACACAGTTGGCTGGTAAACCATAAAGCAGGTGTCTTTTACCCGCTGATCAGCGCCAAAAGGATTGATGGCGCCGACGTGACCCCTCAAGTATTTGTGGCCGAAAACCAGGGCGCAAAAGCCATCATCACCCTGTCCAAATTTTTGACCAATGACTCCCGGCCCGAAGAGTGGACCCAGGGGGAAGCGCTCTTGCTGGCGATCACAGACATGGCGGTGGATTTAAAAAACGGCACCCTGAAACTGGATCCCGCTACTGCCATTCAGATTCCTTACGAACTGCCGCCTCCCGAACCGCTTCAGACCCGCAAACCCACCGGAACGGTAGAACCCGAAAATGCGTTCGCACTCAAACGGTGGGGCGAATTCAACGGCTCCTCCCTCGACCTTAAAGAAAGCGAACTCCCGACCAAATTACTTCCGGGTGAAACGGTCACGCTTGATTTACCTGAATATTCAGATGCCAGCGCCTATTTAAGAATCCGCCTCGCCTACAACGCCACCCATGCCGGTATTAAAATTGCCGTCGATCAGGATTCTGTTTTAAACGAGCTTTATGTTTACAACGACCCCACCGGGGAAAGTAACAATTCACTCAACGTCTATTCGGGATTACCGGTTGAAATCACCCGCTTGGTTTTTCTCCCCCATAAAGGCTCTACCCTCACCTTAAGCAATCCGGGTTCACAACCCCTCTATCTCGATGCCCTGCAAATCGAAACCCGCACTCAACCCACACCGGAAAGATGGATGGGAACGGGCGGAGGAGGATTCCGCCTCAAGCCGGAACAACAAAACAAAATCCCTCTCGAGGTTTCAAAAAAATGGTCTGTCCTGCGTGCGGGGGCTTCTCCGAAAAATGCAGGTGCCCCCGATGACCCCAACCGTTGGGATAAAATGAAAGTCCATATGGACAATGAAATTGAAAGAAGTGACCGTTTGAACCTGGCCATTTCAGGCACCCCCGAATGGGCGGCCATCAGCCCGGAACGGTATCAGGAAGGCGTCAAAGCCAGACGTCCGCGCACCGTTCCGCCAAACCCTGAAAAGTATGCGGAAATTGTGGAGTGGATTGTCACAAACTACCAGGACCATGTCACAGTATATGAGATCTGGAACGAGCCCGACATTCAACAATTTTGGCGGGGCACCCTTGATGAATATTTGGTTTTTGTCAGCCAAATGGTGGAGGTGATTCTGGAAATCGATCCGGATGCCAACATCATTACCGCCGGTCTGGCGCATTCCGAAGCGGATTACATCAAACGACTCCGCAACGCGCCTTTTGCAAAAGACATTCACCTGGTGGCCACCCACCCTTACGCAGCCGAATCCGTCAGTTGGGACATCCCCTACGGAAAACTGCAGGGTACCCTTTACGCCATGGGAGACGGGGTGGAAATCTTTTGCAATGAATCAGGTTTTGTTTGGGAGCCCGCTGAATGGTTTAAAGGCGACTGGACTGAAGAACGCCAAGCCTCCGCAACTGACACCGCAATCGCCAGAATTTTTCACGGGGATTTATCGAAACTATCCACCTTTCATGGCGGTGGGGATACCCATCACTTTGGTATGTACGATATTGATGGCAATCCGCGTCCCGCGGCCATTCCTTTCGAAGATTATGTAAAAATTTCTCAACCCGGCGCACACCGGTTGGATGTGTCATTCTTACCGGGCGACGGCGAATTTCCGCTTCAGGGAATCTACTTTGCCGGATCCGAATATCCGGACGGAAGTCAAGCCATTCTGGTGAATCCGGCGGAAAGCCAGACCTTCAGCCGCCCCATCAAAATCTGTTCGAAAGTGGATGCTGAAAAAACCTTCACCGCCTCTGCACATGCAGCGGGTCAAGAGGTCCCCGTGACCCTGACCGCACATGAGGGTTGGGTGGAAGTATTGCTTACCGTCAGTCAACGTACCATCATTGAATTGACCCCCGCAAAAAAGTAATCCATGAAAAAGTTACTACTGGCGCTTGCCCTGTTCCCCCTCCTGAATTCAACCCTGAGGGCTGAGCTTTGGCTGCCCGCACTTTTCTCGGACGGGATGATTGTGCAAAGGGAAAAACCTTTCGTCCTCTGGGGAAAAGATACCCCCGGCACGAAGATAACCGTCACCCTCGCGGGCACCTCGGGATCCACCGCCGTGACAGAACAGGGAACCTGGAAAATCACCCTCCCGGTGCAATCGTTCACCGGCAGTCAAACTCTGATCATTCAAGGGAGCGAGACCCGTGAAATTCAGGATGTGCTGTTAGGGGAAGTTTGGATTGCCTCCGGGCAGTCGAACATGGAGTATTCCTTGCGGGCCATCAAAGCGGACCCCAAAGATCTCACGGAAAACGCAGACCGCCCTATCCGATTCTTCAAAGTAAAACGAAATGCCTCCGCAGATCCGGTCGAGGACGTTTCCGGCTCCTGGGGAAAACCGAACAACCGGGTTTCCGCAGTGGCATTTTATTTTGCCCAATCTCTATACGGAGAGCTGGATGTTCCCGTGGGCATCATTCAATCCGGATGGAGTGGAAGTCCGATTCGGGGCTGGATTCCTTTTGAAATACTGGAGACCCTGCCCCCGGCAAACTATGTCGTAAAGAAACATCATGCGTTCCTGAAACTGGACCCCTCATCAGAGGAATTCACCCAAACCAATGAAAGCTACAAACCCCATGGGCGCCCCGGATATTTATACAACGGCATGATTCATCCCATTGCCGGATATGCCGCCAAAGGCATTATTTGGTATCAGGGAGAATCCGATGTGGGAAAACCTTATGGGTACACGGTTTTCTGTCAGGCGATGTTGAAAGCCTGGCGGGAGGCCTGGCAGGATCCCACGCTGGGATTTTTTCCGGTCCAACTCGCAGGGTACAGAGACATGCAAACAACCCCTTCAGAGGGCGGAACCCTTCCTTCCATGCGGGAAGCGCAGATCGCAATTTTATCCATGCCCTATACCGGAGCCGCCAGCGCGGCGGACGTAGGGGAAGCGGACAATATTCATCCTGTAAACAAACGTCCGGTGGGTCACCGCCTGGCCACCTCCGCCCTGCACGTCATGTATGGCCGACAGGATTTACCCGCGGGAAGCCCGCGCTTTGACACCCTTCAGATCGAAGGGTCCGAGGTGACTCTCACCCTCAAAGATATCGGCAAAGGATTAAAGCTCGAGCCAAACGGCGCACATTCTGGTTTTGCTTTAAAAGCAGAGGATGGAGACTGGCAATGGGCGGAGGTGAAAAGCCTAAATGAAAATCAGGTGGTGATTCATTCGGATGCCGTGGAAAATCCCGTACAAGTACGCTACGGATGGGCACGTAATCCCTGTCTGTCGATTTTCAGTGAAGAGGGCTTTCCCCTGCTCCCCTTCCGGACGGATGATAAACCCTACCGGGATGCCAAATAGATCCTTGGATCTCGTATCACAACTATCACATCAAAAAGAGCGATTGGGCATTCGCATGATGCTAGGTGTTTTATAACCACCCGCTTCGCTAGAGAGCACGGAGGATTCACGGAGCCAGCAGGTGGCGCCATGGTTCGACGAGCCCCAGAACTCACCCCAATTTGCCGAACCCATGCCGATGGTTTTCCGGAAACCCCTCGTGGATCCTCTCGGAAGGAGATGCCGCAGATCTGGGGTGAGTTCGGGGCTTGCGGCATTCCTTCCCCGGACGACATGCCTCCGTGCATCCTCCGTGCTCTCCAGCGAAGCGGGTGGTTAATAATAGTCCGCATCAAAGATGTTGGCGGTAAAATTCGAGAATTTCAGGCCGGAGATCCACCGGTTGTTCCCCTTCCGCTTCCGCAACCGGCGCAAAAGAATGATGAAATCCGGGAAGAATTTTTTCCGTAAAACGAAATCCCCGTGACCGGTAATCCGCTTTAAACAGTTCGTGCTGCTTCAGCAAAACGGTTTGATCCGCCGTACCGTGAATATGAAAAACCGGTGGCGCCGCTTCGCCTTTCCACTGCCTCAGCCAATGCGCGGGAGAATGAATTTCATTCACCTCCGGATCCCGGGGCTGTTTGCTTTTTACGCGCTGGGAAAAATCATACGGACCATAAAATCCAACCAGGGCTTTGGGAACCGTCACTTTGGTTTCATAATCGAGATGCTGATAAAGATTTGATCCGCCCAGCATATAGAGCGAAGCCAAACAGCAGCCGGCCGAAAATCCGATCAACCCCAAACGTTCCGCATCAACGCCCCAGCGGTCTCCGTTCTCCGATAAATATTGAATCGCATCGGCCACATCAAAAATCGTTTCCGGCCATTTTGCAAAACGGTTCTCCCGGGGGGCAAGCGCATAAGAGATAGAGGCAAAGTTAATGCCCTCTTCCCGCAAAAACATTCCCATTTGTTTGCACCGTTCGTCTTCCCGGCTACCGGAGTGAAATCCTCCTCCGTGAATCCCCACCACCAAGGGCGCGGAAGGTTGCTGCGACAAATACAGATCCAGGGACTGACATTTATTATACCGAATACCGCGGATGACCTTATGCATCAGCCAAACTGCCTTCTACAAATTGATTCTGCTTCTGGAGGACGAAACGAATCTGAGATACTTCCACCTCACGGATATCTTTGCGTTGGTTTTGACAGCCGATCGCAGCCGCCACCCCACAAGCCTGTCCGATCGCGGTGAGTGGTGCCATGACCCGGTAAGAGGAATGGGCTTCATGCGTGCCGCTGATACAGCGGGAGCCCAACAGCAAGTTGCTCCAGCCTTTGGCACACAGACAACGGAAGGGGATGTGATAATATCCACTACCCGGGATGTCACGCATTACCGTATCGCCCCCTTCCGGATTGTGAATATCAATCGGATAACAACAGGCCGCCACCATATCTTCAAACCGGGCTTCTCCCAAACAGTCCTCCTGGGTCAGCATATAATCACCCACGATACGCCGTCCTTCCCGGATTCCCAATATGGGAGAAATTTTCAGTTCTGCTTCTGCCAAAGCCGGATGATCTTTAATTTCATTCCACAGTTCAAAAATTTGTTTCTCCGCTTTTTCGTAACCCAGTTTTACCGAATCCGGATCGGTAGGATCAATCCCGGTCACCCGGGTGTGGTTAAACACCAAAGTACTGCAATCCGGACTGGAAAAAAAGAGAACGCCCTGATCGCCCCGTTTCGGATTCGTCGTGCGCCCCTCGGCTTTCAGCCGCTGATAGGCTTCATTCAGCCCCAGCGCTTCCGTGATTTTCCTTTTATCCCCCCAGTGCTCTGCGCGGAGCGGCGGCTCCCCCTCTGCACTCAAAAGATCAGGTTTAATATTTGAAATCGTAAAGGTCAGGGTCGAGGGCTGCATCTGCTGATCTTTCGCCCTCCCCACCTGAAACGCCGCACCCGCCATGGCCGCCAAATTTCCGTTTGCGGTGCCATCGATAAAATAGGAAGCATTCACCCGGGCCTCAACCGCACCGGACGTTTGGAGACTCTGGATGGCCTTTGCCTCCACTTCGCAGGCCTCCACCCGGGTAGAAGTCCAAACCTCCAGATTATCTTCGCCATCCACCAGGGTTTGATACCGTTCGGACAGATCTTCCGCATCGTAGTAAGTGATGGTTTGATCCGAAGGACGGGTCGGATAAAGATGGGGATACAGTTCCGGTAGAAAGCCGTTATTGACATTCTGATCCGCTCCGGGACCCACTCCACAAAGGATGCCCAATGGACTGAACACACCGGTCCCCCCCACCCGGTCCTGAAACTCAATCAGCAGCGTCTTCGCTCCGGAACGGGCAGCCCCGACCGCCGCACAAATTCCTCCGGCCCCTGCTCCCACCACCACGACATCAAATTTAAATTGTTTCATTCTATATCCATTCCGTTCATATTATCTGGTTACTTCCCCTGTCCAGGGTACAAAACATGGCGTGACCGCCTAAAAGGAGTCACGCCATATGGATCATCACGGTCCATAATTCAAGCTTATCGTACGCGCCGCCTTATGCCAATAAAAAGTAAAGCAAAGCCGCCCAAAACCAGAATGAATGAGCCCGGCTCGGGGATCACACTAATCGTTGTTTGCCCGCCCACACTGGTATCGATCGTGAAATCCGACACGGTGGCACTTAAATTATTGATGCGGATTTCGTCAGCATTGATAAAAGAAGCAAAATCAAATGAGCTTTGTTTAATGGTCAAGGATCCTGTGCTACCCGGGGTGAAATTAAACCAGTTTGAATTGTCAGCATTGCGGTCATACACGACAAAGTTATTTCCCGTCACGGTTCCGCCTGAAAGATGATAAATATTATCAGAGGATACGCCGGTGCCATTGGTCTGAATGTTTATGGTCCCATTTACCAACATACTGCCTCCATATTGATTCACCAGCCCCTGACTGAGTCTTCCCACTTCCAAACCACCTGCAAGATCAACCGTTGATCCGGCATAGATATTCAACGTCGTCAAACTTCCAGAATCCCGTCCAATGACTGTGGTCCCGGCATAATCCACTTCTAAATGTCCTCCGTTCAACGTAATTGTGCCATCTTCCCATCGAAGTTGATTTACAGTACTCGTGTGATGAATCTTCGACCCACCTGAAACAACAAAATTCTTATCATCCAAATCATGCCGACCATCAGATATAACGGTATCACCATTACTGATAATCCCATCATTGCCTAAATTATTCGGAAGCCCGGATGCCCAGTTGAGTGAGTTTATAATAATGAAATCACCATCACCGTTATCCCAAAGCGTGTCCGCGAAAACAGAACTTCCTAACAATAGGCAGAATCCCAAGAGTGATAAAATTTGAGTGGCTTTAATCGTCATAATAATTTCCTTTGAGAGAGAATGAATTTTATTTTGGATATTAAATTCTAGTGTTAGCGCCGGCGGCGCAGGGTCACGAGGACCGAAATCATGCCAAGCCCTAACAACGTAATAGTTCCGGGTTCCGGCACCACCGTCAGGGTGGTTTGACCACTGACACTTTCATTGATTATAAAGTCCGCGAGATCGCTGCTGGCATTACTATTGTAACGAATATCCCCATCAGCAATGAAGTCAGCAAAGTCAAAATTGTCCTGTAGGACTGTCAGCGAACCGGTGCTACCGGTGGTGAAATTAAAATGATTTAAGCCTGTCGGATCATTGTGATGCCATGAGTCAAAATCTGCTACAGTAACTGTACCTCCTGCCAAGGTATAGATACTACCGGAAATGGATCCACTGGCATTGGCGGCGACATTAAGCGTACCGCCAAGGGTTAGACTTCCTCCATATTGATTTACAAAACCAAGTTGTTCGCGTCCCACCGCCAATCCCCCCGCAAAAGAAGCGGATCCACCTGAATTGATGATCAGGGTTGTTGAACCCAGAGCGGATCCGGTATGCCCTATACTGGCAGTGCCCGTATAATCAATATCCAGATGGCCACCTGAATTCAGGGTAATCGTACCATCATCCCAGCGAAAAGAACTAATTCCGTCAGCATAGTGGATGGTAGATCCTCCGGAAACAATGAAGTTTTTACCATCCAATTCATCACGCCCCAGCATTTCCACCG
>CAKZLZ010000097.1 GCA_937127435.1 uncultured Verrucomicrobiota bacterium
TTGGTTGTGATCGAGATCTTGGGGGCATGGCCCCCGGGCTAAGTGCCTTTGCCCCTCCGGGGCATTTTGAGATTGGGAGCTGCCCGCACCCGTCCGGGGCGCAGATTTGGTTGTGATCGAGATCTTGGGGGCATGGCCCCCAAGCTATGTGCGTTTGCCCCTCCGGGGCATCTGGAAATGTGGGGGGATCTTCGAGATGGGACGTATAAATATTCGAAACCTGAGATCCCCCGGAGGGGGTACCGCATTTAGCCCGGGGGCGTGCCCCCGGGATGGCGATAAATAAAGCTACGCGCCCCGGAGGGGTGCGGGCAACTCCGCATCATTCCCACATATATTTTTCATCCACTTCGAAACCGTGGCGTTTAATGAATCCCCGGAATTCATCCTGAAAACTCTCTATACGGTGATGGGCCTCTTGATTGTGGATATATTTCACGACCTCCGGGATGCCTGATTGACTGACCGTAAAAGAACCGTATTTTTTCTGCCAGGTAAAGTGTCCGTTGCATTTGTGGTGTTCATTTACCCAACGGCTGCTTCCACTTTTTATATCACGGATGGTGTCTGCTACCGCTTGTGATTGATGGAGTTTGGCGAGAATATGAATATGGTCTTCGATGCCTCCAATTTTGATCAATGCGCCTTTCTTGTCGCGGATGATCCCTCCGATGTACGAATAGAGATCCGGTTGAAAGGATTTATGAATCATGGGTTCACGGTTTTTGGTTGAGAAAATGATGTGGTAGCAATGATGGATGTAACTCATGGGTGAAATTGTTTCATATGTAGAGGAATGAAGGAAGAATTTTTTTGCTGGGTGTGATTTGGAGATGCCCGCACCCCGTCCGGGGCGCAGATTGGGTTATGACCGAGATCTTGGGGGCATGGCCCCCAAGCTATGTGCGTTTGCCCCTCCGGGGCAACTGGAAATGTGGAGGTACCCGCACCCCTCCGGGGCATCTGGGGATGTGGAGGTGTCCGCACCTTTGCTGGGTATTTGGGAATAAGGGCGGCTTGAATCCATGGACCGCATATAAATTTCCGGAACCCGAGATCCCCCGGAGGGGGGACCGCATGTAGCCCGGGGGCCGGGCCCCCGGGATTGGAGAAACAAAATGAAAAGCGCCCCGGAGGGGTGCGGGCAAATTACCGTATCTCCCGCAACCATTCCGCCAATCCGCGCCGTAGATTCCCCGGCGTATTTTGGTGAATGGCCAGTTGGTAGAGCCGATTTCTGATTTCCTCCATTTCGGGATCATTGAGATCGTTGTAGGTTTCCGATTCTGCCATGACCCGTTGGATATTCAGCAATCCATTTATTTTCCGATTGTATGGAATGGGCAATTCCATGAAATCGAGCATGCGTTCAATATAGGTCCATTCATCATAGCCGTATTTCCCGGGGTCATGGTAATACATGAGCAGAGCCTCTGTTTCTAACCAATGGTTTGGGGAGAGGGAAATATCTTCGAGCCGGGGGGGACAACATGGAATATATTCGGTTCCATCTCCCAAGGGGATAGGCCTTCCGTATAAACCGAGTCTCTGATGAAATCGGGCGTATTCTTCGGTGGAGAGCCTTTCGAACAAATACCCGCGGATTGCCGGAAGGGTGGCGTCATTATGAAGCAGCGCCAGGGCCTGTTCCAGTTGCGCATCCGTCAGGGGATCGTGCGAACTGAGAATGGATTTGTAATCGTTTTCCACCGGTGGCGGCGGAGGGCTGCTGCAGGCCGTGAACCAAAGGAATGCGCAGAAAGATAGAGTGAATTTCATGTTATATTTGAATTATGTCTTATAAATATAGAATTGCGGTTTTAACCGCAAGGGTGAAAAAAAACAGTTCGGGTTTCATCTGATCAATTTTGAACAGGATTTTTCACATCAGGTCTACTTAGAAAGCCTTTGATTTATCTTTTTGAATAACAATTTACGTAAACATATGAAAAACAATACTTTAGCTTCTTCCGGAGCAAGCGCTTGGGGTTGAATTTCTTTCTCTTCCGCCGCCGCCGTTGGCAAATCTTCGGAGGTTCCTTTTTTAGTGTCTTGCTGATGGGTCTGGTGCTGTTGGTTTCTTCCTGCACCTCTCCCGGGGCTATGCAGATCAGTGGGTATCGGATTCCTGCCGCAACTGTTCAGGATGCGGAATTTACGCTGCTGAGCTGGAATGTGCACAAAGGACAACATCCGGACCTTGCCGGAGATTTACATGAAACCTTGAAGGTGCATCAGCCTGATTTGGTTTTTCTTCAGGAAGCCAAACCCGGAACGGTGGAAGAGCCTCACTTGGCGGGAACCCTCGCTCCGGCATGGCGTCATCCGCTGAAGCTGCGTTCCGAGGTGGGGGTATTTACGGCGTCCTGCGTGGAGCCTTTGGAGCGGCAGGCGTTCCGTTCCAAAAGCAGGGAGTTGGGTTTTACCACCCCTAAAACGGCTTTGATGACCCGGTATGCCTTATCAAATGGTACTGAATTGTTGGCCGTCAATGTTCACGCCCTGAACTTTGAACGCGGGGAGCCGAAACGTTTTATTCGTCAGATGAAGACTTTGCATGTTCTGATGCAGGCACATGAGGGCCCCATTGTTTTCGCTGGAGACTTTAATACCTGGAATGCGGAGAGGAATGACTATTTGCAAGAACTGGCCGCTGGATTGGGCATGCAGGAAGTGAATTCTTTCGTTGGCTATCGGAAAACCGGAGACCATGGCTGGGCAAATCATCTCTTGGGCATTGATCCCTCCCTGCCCTTGGATCGGGTTTTTTACCGGGGACTGGAATGTACTTCCGCAAAAATACTGGATTTGGATTCATCAGATCACGATCCGCTGGTGGTTCGTTTCCGTGCACCGGTAAATGACAAAGGTGAGTCAGCTCTGGCCATGTTGGCGCCCGAACTTTCCGTGGTCGCTGATCATCTGGAAGCGCTTTAATTTATCTCGCAAGCTTGTCGGCTTTCAACATGCCGCAACCTGCGGCCACATCGATGCCCCGGCGCTGCCGGAAAGTGCAGGGGATGCCGCTTTCGCGAATGATTTTTTGAAACTTCCGTCCGCTTTCACTGGCTGCGCCTTCGTAACCTGCGGTGGGATTGAGAGGGATAATGTTCAAATGAGAGGGGATGCCGGACAATAATTTCCCCAGACGTTCCGCCGTTTCCGGGGAATCGTTTTTACCATCGATGAGGGTCCATTCAAAAAAGATTTTTTTACCGGTGGCCTCACAATAGTCCCGGCAGCTTTGCATCAACATATCCAAGGTCCATTTCTGGCTGATCGGAACCAGCGCCTGCCGCTCCTGCTGATTGGAGCCATGCAGCGATACGGCCAATCCGTAAGGTTGCTTTTCTTGGGTCAGCCGCTCAATTCCCGGCAGGATCCCCACGGTGCTGATGGTGATTTTTGAAGCGCCAATTCCGATTCCGCTTTCGCTGGAGATGATTTTCAGGGCCCGGATGACCGATTCATAATTGTTTAAAGGTTCTCCCATTCCCATCATCACCAGATTGCGCAAGCGCGCTTCCGGATGATAGCGTTTGAGTACTTTTTTGGCGTGGAGGACCTGGGCGACAATTTCGCCGGTGGTTAAGTCACGTACAAAGCCCATTTGACCGGTGGCGCAAAACACACATCCCATGGCGCAACCCGCCTGGCTGGAGACGCACACGGTATGCCGCCCTTCGTAGCCCATCAAAACGGTTTCAATGACCTGTCCGTCTTCCAGCCGGAGGAGAAACTTCCGGGTGAGCCCGTCCGCAGAGTGAATCTCGTCGGCGACTTCCGGTAACCCGGCGGTAAAACTTTTGTTTTCCCCCAAGTGGCGGTCCAACCAGCGGCGCAGCGGGGGAGGGAGGCTGGAAGCGGGGGTATCCCGGTAAATGAATCCCCACAAGGCCTGCAAGTGAACAGGGTTCACCGATTCCTCTGCCAAACATTTTTCCAATTGGTCGGAAGATAAATCATAGAGAGAGGGGATGGGTGAGGACATGAGAGTTCCTTACAAAACAGAGTGCTCTTCTACAAATGATTTCGATAAAAGAGGCTCTTTAGGGGCTGTTTTTTAAATATATAGGGTGAATAGTGGTGCTTTTCATGATCAAACGATATGATTTTTCCCGCCAATCTAAAACAGCGCTTGCCTTTCTAATGGATTGTGCTTAGTTTTTTTTACCATTTTTAAAATCAACCATCAGTAAGAATCTCATGAATATTGACACTACGAAAGACGCCGCCAAATTAGAAGTAAACGGAAAGACCTTGGTTATGGATACGATCCGTGGGGTGGAAAATGAACAGGCCATTAACAGTCTTAATCTCCGTAAAGAAACGGGGTACATCAATCTTGATCCGGGCTACGGCAATACCGGAAGTTGTGTGAGTGGGGTTACGTTCCTGGATGGAGAAAAAGGGGTGATTCATCACCGCGGCTACGAATTGAAAGAGCTTGCCGCCAACTGTAATTTTTTGGAAGTGGCCTATTTGTTGATGAACGGTGAGTTGCCGAATACTGCTGAGTACAAACAGTGGAATTCCCAGATTTCAGAAAACTCCTACTTAGGACCCAGTTTACAGATTTTGCTCAACCACTATCCCTCCCGCTCTCATCCCATGTCGGTGCTGGCGAGTGTGGTGCTCTCCCTGAATGGTTTTTATGGTGATTTAGGGGAAGAGCGTTTCTATCAGTTGGATATGGATGTGGTTCGGCTGATTGCAAAAACTCCTTTGATTGCCGCGCATGATTACCGGCGCAAACGGGGCATGCAGTACATTCCTTCAGATCCCACTTTGGGCTATGCAGAAAACTTCCTTCATTCCATGTTTGGAGTAAATTTGTCACCGGAACGCCGTAAAATTATGGCGGACTCGCTGGAAAAACTTCTCATTATCCACGCCGACCACGAGCAGAACTGCTCCACCTCCACGGTGCGTATGATCAGTTCTTCGGATGCGAATGTCTATGCGGCCATTGGTGGCGGGATCGGCGCACTCTGGGGACCTTTGCACGGAGGGGCCAACGAAGCGGTAATTAAGATGCTGGAATACATTCAGATGCACGACGGTGATTTGGCATCTGTGATTAAACGGGCCAAAGACAAAAACGATCCGTTCAAACTTATGGGCTTCGGTCACCGGGTTTACAAAACCTATGATCCGCGCGCGACGATTGCTAAAAGTGTGGTGGATGATCTGCTGGAGAAACTGGGTGTGGACGAGCCTTTGGTGGACACCGCCATGGAACTTGAAAAAATTGCTTTGGAAGACGATTATTTCGTTTCCCGTAATCTTTATCCGAACGTCGATTTCTACACCGGGATTGCCTACAAAGCCATGGGGATTCCGAAGGAAATGTTCACGGTGATGTTCACCATGGGCCGCATGGCCGGTTGGTTGGCGCATCTGCTTGAATTCCGTGAAGATGAGCACCGCCGCATTTGCCGTCCGCGTCAGATTTATGCCGGTTCGCCCATGCGCGATTTTGTCCCGTTGGACAAACGATAAGGAATTTGGAGAGCGGATAGATGCGCTGTCCCTTGCGTGTAAAAGCTCTGCAAATCCCTGATCAGCCTTTTCTGATTTCGGCCTCCGGAAGCCTCAGCTTTCAGGAGGCCGATCTTCTTTGTGGACGTTATCAGTCCGCACTCAAACTTGCGGGGATTGCTGCCGGTGAGCGTTTGGCCCTTCTCTTGCCCAACAGTCCGCAAGGCGTCTGCTTCCTCTTCGCCTGCTTTCGGCAACAGCTTGTCCTTTGTCCCTTAAATGCAAGGCTGCCTGAAAGCGGGATTCGCGAACGGTTGGACTTCCTGGAGTCGGAAAACTTTTTGCCTGAACTTCCGCCCCCCGGAAAGGATGTGCTGGACGCTGACGAAATCTATCCGGACCGCATCGCCACGCTGCTGTTTACGTCGGGAAGCAGCGGGAACCCCAAGCTGATTCCGCACACCTTGGAGAACCATTTTCTTTCTGCCCGTTCTGCAAATGCCCATGCACCTTTGGCACCGGGGGATCGTTGGCGCTGTTCCCTGCCGTTTTATCATGTGGGTGGATTGGCAATTGTTTTCCGCTGTGTGCTTGCGGGCGCGTCTTTGGTTTTTTCGGATACGGAAGAGGTGACGCATCTATCCCTGGTGCCGACCCAACTGATCCGCATAATGAAGGGGGAGGTCCCTTCCGGATTAAAGCGTGTTTTACTCGGTGGCGCACCTCTCCCGCAAAAATTGATCGAGGATGCGGAAAGTCGCGGGTTGCCGATTGCCAGTAGTTACGGGATGACCGAAACCGCTTCGCAAATTACTTCAACCCCTCCCGGGGAAAAGGTGTGGGGGGCCGGACGGGTAATGTCCCATGCGGAAGTGAAAATTTCGGATGCCGGAGAAATTTGGGTGAAAGGCGGATCGGTTTCCGCAGCCTGCTTAGATGCCGACGGCTGGTTGCATACCGGGGATACCGGCCGGCTGAAAGAGGGGATTCTTTTTGTGGAGGGGCGCATGGACCGGCAGTTTATATCCGGGGGCGAAAATATTCAGCCTGAACAAATCGAAAAAGCATTAATGGGTCTGGACGGCATCTCTCAGGCGGTGGTGGTTGCGGAGGATGATGAAGAATTCGGCCAACGGCCGGTGGCCTGGGTGGATGGGGAGTGGCGGGAGGAATGGATCGGGGAATTAAAGAAATCCTTGCCCGGATATATGATGCCGATCCGCTTTGAAAGGTTGGCGGAAGACGGGGGGCTCAAACCCAGGCTGGCACGCTGAGGAGACCCGCTTCGCTCCCATAAAGAAAGCTTGATACTGCGCGGGATTCGACATAAGAACTGCAGCCAATCTCAGTAGAACTTTATGCAAGAAAACATACACATGGATTTGAAAGAATGGCGCGCAAAATTAGAAGAAATGCGGGGGTATCTTTGACGTCGCTACCCGGAAATCCCGCCTGGCGGAATTAGATGAGAAGGCTGCGGATCCTGAATTCTGGAATGACCAGGCTGCAGCACAGGTTGTGATCTCGGAAGCCAATGCTTTGCGGGGGATTATTGATCCCTTTGATGCCATGCTCGCCCGCCTGGATGATTGCGAAGTCATGGTTGAACTCCTCGAAATTGAAGAGGATGAAGCGGAAATTGAAGCCGGGGATAAAGAACTGTCTACTCAATTGGCTACGGTGCAAAAACTGTTCGAAGAAATGGAACTGAAGTCATTGCTGGGAAACAGGTTTGATGCAAACAGCTGTTATCTGACCATTAACGCCGGTGCCGGGGGAACGGAATCCTGTGATTGGGCCTCGATGCTCTATCGGCAATATGTGCGTTTCGTGGAGCGGCAGGGCTTTAAGCATCAGGTTCTGGATATGCAGGACGGAGAGGAAGCCGGTATTAAAAGTGTTTCGATGCTGGTGGAAGGGCCCTATGCCTACGGACTGCTGAAAGCGGAACGTGGCGTGCATCGTTTGGTGCGGATTTCTCCCTTTGATTCGGCCGGTCGCCGTCACACCTCGTTTACGGCGGTGGATGTGGTTGCGGAAATTGACCAGACCGTGAATGTGGAAATTATCGACAGTGATTTGCGGGTGGACACCTACCGGGCCAGTGGCGCGGGTGGTCAGCACGTAAACACGACGGATTCCGCGGTGCGGATCACCCATATGCCTTCGGGGATTGTGGTGCAATGTCAGTCGGAACGCAGTCAGCATTCCAACCGCGATAAATCGATGAAGATGTTGGCGGCGAAATTGTATGAATGGGAAATGGACAAGAAACGCAAAGAAGTGGAAAAATTTTATGACCCCAAAGGTGCGATTGCCTGGGGCAGTCAGATTCGTTCTTACGTTTTGCAACCCTATACCATGGTAAAGGATCACCGGACCAATGCGGAAGTGGGCAATGCCCAATCGGTGCTGGACGGGGAAATCATGCCTTTTCTTGAAGCGTACCTGAAGCAAAACCGGACCAGTGAGTCATGAACATCCTGGAAAAAATCGTTGCGGACAAACGCTTAGAGGTCGCAAAAAATGTAACCCGTTTTCCAATTCAAAGTTTGCAGGCCCGGGCGGCGAAACGGGGTGAAGCTCCCGCGTTTGCCGGGGCTTTACGATCGGTTCCGATAGGGCTGATCTCGGAAGTGAAACATAAGAGTCCCAGTGCGGGTGTCATCCGCAAACCTTTCCTGCCTGCCAGTATTGCGCAGTCTTATGAAGCGGCCGGCGCCCAGGCGATTTCCTGTTTGATGGATGCGAAATACTTTGGCGGTGGTGCCGAGGACTTTGAAGAAGTCCGGTCTGCGGTCACTTTGCCGATGCTGTACAAAGAATTTGTGATTGATCCCTGGCAGATCTGGCATGCGCGGGCGATTGGCGCCTCTGCAGCTTTGCTGATCGCATCTGTATTGTCAGATGATGAGATCAAAGAGTTTACGCAAATTGCCACGGACGCCGGTTTGGAAGTATTGTTGGAAGTGCATGATGGCGACGAGTTAAAACGGGCGCTCGGAGTGGGGGCAACGTTGATCGGTATCAACAACCGGAATTTAAAAACTTTTGAAACCCGTTTGGAACACACCCTGGAGCTGATGCCTCAAGTGCCGGATTCGGTAACCCTGATCTCTGAAAGCGGAATCAAAACCCACGCGGATATTCAGTTGCTGCAGGCGGCCGGAGTCTCCGGGGTTTTGGTAGGGGAACACCTGCTTCGCAAACCGGATCTGGAAGCGGCCGTAAAGGACTTGATGGGTCGATAAGTATCGTTTGGGACCCTTAAAAGTTCTGGATGTGGCTCGGGAGCGTAAACGAGCACCCCGTAGGTGGTGCTTTCACCGTAGCATGGGGCCACGCTCCATAAATGAATGGTGTCCCTCTTTGCATCCTGCAGGGATGCCTCACCTTTCAGAATTTTTATATATCTCGATCTTTATAATCCCAAAAATATTTTTCGTCATATGGAATTTTATACCGATCCGGAAATGAAGGGTATTCTTCCTTAAAGGGTAGCTTCCGGTGATGGGTTTCTTGGTGTGGCATAAACCACGAAAATAAGAAAAGGTGACGATTTAAAGAAGATTTTTTATGAGGGATGTGGTTTGCAGGTAAGCCATCCCTTCAGGATGGGTATTTCAATTTCACTTTTTCCCCGTGGTGTACCGCGTTCGCGGTCAACCACGGGCTACGGTGAGGCAACCCTTTCAGGGTCTTTTTTAATAAATGTAAGACCTCAATCACTTTTGGCTGAAGTCCTGTTGTTTATTGTTCTGCTGACAGCATGATAGAACTTCGTCTCCCTGGGTGAATGCAGTCCAAGGCTTTCCACGTTTGACTATCCCACGCTGGATGATACTCAGTTTGCCTTATGAAGAACGGATTGATTAAAATTTGCGGGCTTGCCAACGAAGCGGATGTGGTTGCAACCTTGGAGATGAAACCCGACTATGTGGGTTTTATTTTTTGGCCGAAAAGTCCGAGAGCGGTGACCCCCGGGCAAGTGCGGGACTGGACAAAAGGCCGCATGCCCGCGGGAACGAAGAAAGTCGGTGTCTTTGTGAACGCAAGCCGTGAAGAACTTCAACAATCCGCTGAAATTGCGGGGCTGGATGTCTTGCAGCTGCATGGAGATGAAAGCGCGGAGATGATCAACGACCTGGATTGTCCGGTGTGGAAAGTCCTGCACTTGGACCGGTTGCCTGAAGGCTTTGACAAATTGCCGGTTGAAGCCCTGTTGATCGATAGCGGCACCGTGGAAATGCCGGGGGGAACCGGGGTTCGGGTTGATACCGACCGGGCTGCGGATTTTGTAAAGCAAAGCAATTTGCCCGTTTTACTTGCGGGCGGACTAAAAGCCGATAGTGTAGCAGACGCTATTTCGAAGGTTCGTCCTTCCGGGGTGGACGTTGCTTCCGGGGTCGAACGTGCGCCCGGTCAGAAGGACCTGGACGCGGTTCGATCCTTTATTCAGAATGCACGAAATGCTTTTTTAACACTTTAACCTGAACTCATCATGACAGAACAACCTACATCTTTTACCCAGCAACCGGATGCCGGCGGACATTTTGGTCCCTACGGCGGCAGCTTTGTCCCCGAAATCCTTTCGCATCCTCTGAACGAATTGACGGAAGCGTATACCGCGGCCAAACAGGATGAGTCCTTTCAGGACGAGTTGAATTCTTTGTTAAAAGATTTTGTGGGTCGTCCCACGCCTTTGTATTTTGCCAAACGGATGACTGAAGTTTTGGGCGGGGCGAAAATCTACATGAAACGGGAAGACTTGTGTCATACCGGTGCCCATAAGATTAACAACAGTCTGGGACAGGTTTTGCTGGCCCGCCGCATGGGTAAAACCCGGATTATTGCGGAGACCGGAGCGGGTCAGCACGGAGTTGCCACCGCAACTGTGGCCGCAATGTTCGGTTTGGAATGCGTGGTGTACATGGGCGAAGTGGATATGGTCCGTCAGGCGCTGAACGTGTATCGCATGCGCCGTCTGGGTGCCAAGGTCGTGGGGGTATCCTCCGGTCAGAAAACCTTGAAAGATGCCATTAGCGAAGCCATGCGCGACTGGGTTTCCAATATTCAGGATACCCATTACATTATTGGTTCGGCGTTGGGCGCACATCCTTATCCGATGATGGTTCGGGATTTTCAATCGGTCATTGGACGCGAAGCCCGTTGGCAGATTCTGGAAAAGGAAGGGCGTTTACCCGATCACTTGGTCGCCTGTGTGGGGGGCGGCAGTAATGCCATTGGATTGTTTTATCCCTTCCTGGATGATGCATCGGTTCAGATGACCGGGGTGGAAGCCGGGGGATTGGGTCATGGACTCGGTGAACACGCCGCCCGCTTTAACGGGGGGCAACTGGGGATTTTACAGGGCACCAAAACCTATGTGTTGCAGGATGACGAAGGTCAAATCAGTTTGACCCATTCGGTGAGCGCAGGATTGGATTATGCGGCGGTGGGCCCCGAACATGCCTGGTTGAAAGATTTAGGGCGCGCGAATTATACCGATGTGGGTGACCAGGAAGCGGTGGATGCGCTGGGCAATCTCAGTAAATGGGAAGGCATTCTGCCGGCCTTGGAAAGTTCACATGCGGTGGCTTATGCCATTCGCTTGGCCAAAGAAATGAGCAAGGATGAGATCATCATCATTAACTGCTCCGGGCGCGGTGACAAAGATGTTCAGGAGCTGGCGGCTTGGGAAGAGCGTCAGCAGGAGAAGAGCGGCATATGAAAAGTATGACCGGGTTCGGGCAAGGTCAGGCTGTTGCATCCGGCGTATCTGTGCAGGTCGAGATGAGTTCGGTGAATCGGAAAAATCTGGATGTGCATTTTTCATTGCCCCGGGGAATGAGCGCTTTGGAATCCCGCTGTCAAAAGCTGATTTCTGAGACCTGTGTGCGGGGAAGGGTGCAGGCCAAAGTTTTGGTGGAAAGCGTTGGCGAAACCGAAACACCGGTATCCCTCAACGAAACCCAGGCCCGGGAATGGTTAACGAAATTAAATGCTTTTGCGGAAGCCGAAGGATTGTCTCCGGTGAAAAACGTGATGGATGTTTTACGTTTCCCCCGGGTATTCACCGAGGCGGAAGCTGACAAAGATGAACAGCCTGATGTCTGGCCCACTTTGGAAACCGCGCTGCGCGCCGCCTTGACTGAACTTGCCGAAATGCGGAAGGTGGAAGGCGCGCATCTGCAAAAAGTTTTATTGGAACTCTGCGGAGAATTAGAGGCATTGCTTGAAGAGATCCTGCCGCTTCTGCCGGAAGCCAGAGCAGAGTTATCCGAAAGAATTAAACAGGCGGTGACCGGATTAGGTGATTTGTCTCCGGAAATGCAAAACCGGGTGTTGCAGGAAATTGCGTTGCAGGCGGAACGATCTGACGTGCAGGAGGAAGTGGACCGCTTGGCGGGACATCTTCAGCAGATGCGCGAAAAATTGGGTCAGACTGAACCGGTGGGGCGCGCATTGGATTTTATTTGTCAGGAATTGGCGCGGGAGCTGAACACCTTGTCTGTTAAAGCTTCCAGATCTGACATCAACCGCCTGGCCCTGGCCGGGAAAGAAACTGTGGAAAAAATTCGAGAACAGGTACAAAACGTCGAATGAATATCGTAAGCACCCCCCATCCCGTAATTTTTTTAATCTCCGCCCCTTCGGGTGCGGGTAAAACCACCTTGTGTCACCGTTTGCTGGGTGAATGTCCGAAACTGAAGTATTCGGTGAGTTCCACCACCCGTCCGCCACGGGAAGGGGAGATCAATGGCGTGGATTATGACTTTTTAAGCCGGGAGGAATTTGATCAGCGGGTCGCGGATGGACGTTTTTTGGAATATGCGGAAGTGCACGGCAATGGATACGGTACCTGTTTGGAAACGTTGCAGCGTTTTTTCACGTCAGGATATTCGGTGTTGATGGATGTGGATGTGCAGGGGGCCGCGCATATTCGCCGGAACCTGCAAAAAGAATCCATTGATCCGGCGATGCGGAAATCTTTTGTGGATGTGTTTATTTCCCCTCCCTCGTTGCAGAGTCTGCGTGAGCGTCTGGAAGGGCGTGCGAAAGATGCGGCGGAGGTGATCGAAGAGCGCTTAAAAAATGCGGCGGATGAAATGTCGCAGGCGGGGTTATATGAATTTCAGATTATCAACGACAATCTGGACATGGCCTATGATGAATTGTTGGCCGTTTACAAGGCTTCGACTCTGAAGACGATTTGTTTGTAAGGGCGGCGTAAATATTTTTTTCTCCCGGCGGAATTCAATACAATGTACTGCCTGAAAATGCTGCCTAATAAAATAGGCACATTCTTAAATTTAACTTCAGGCATTCGGTTCATTTTGCGCTATAGGTCTTATGCAAGTTAAAGAACAGTCAACACGTTTCGAGTTCACCTTCGAAACAATCAACCAAAACTGAGGAGATCAGACGTGCCAGCAAAAAAGAAACCTTCAAAAAAGAAAGCCGCGGCTAAGAAAGCGCCGGCGAAGAAAAAGGCAGTAGCCAAGAAAAAAGTTGTGGCCAAGAAAGCCCCTGCGAAAAAGAAAGCAGTCGCCAAGAAAGCCCCGGCTAAGAAAAAAGCACCCGCTAAAAAGAAAGCGGCAGCCAAAAAGAAAACGGTAGCTAAAAAAGCAGTCGCCAAAAAAGCGCCGGCCAAGAAAAAAGCCCCGGCTAAAAAGAAAGCCGTTGCCAAAAAGAAAACCGTGGCTAAAAAAGTTGTGGCCAAAAAAGCGGTAGCCAAGAAAGCACCTGCAAAGAAAAAAGCGGTAGCCAAAAAGAAAGCGCCTGCGAAAAAGAAAGCAGTAGCCAAGAAAGCCCCGGCTAAGAAAAAAGCGGTAGCCAAAAAGAAAGCGCCTGCGAAAAAGAAAGCGGTAGCCAAGAAAGCACCGGCGAAGAAAAAAGCGGTGGCCAAAAAGAAAGCGCCTGCGAAAAAGAAAGCGGTAGCCAAGAAAGCACCTGCGAAGAAAAAAGCAGCCGCCAAAAAGAAAGCGCCAGCTAAAAAGAAAAAAGCAGCGGCCAAGAAAAAGAAATAAGTGCCTTTGCGCTTAAACTTCCCTGACGAATTGATTTTTTAATCGTTTGGGCTAAGACGGACAGTTCACGCTGTCCGTTTTTTTATGTTCTATTTATTGTATATCCCTTCTTCGTTTGAACTGCAGTCTCCCTGGTTGTTGGGGGGCTGGGTGCTGTTGATGGTGTTGTTGTTGCTGTTGGGCGCCTTTATGAATTTATTGGGCCTGGCCGGGAACTGGCTGATGTTGGGGGTCGCGGTATTGAACCGTCTGCTCGTGGATACCTCACTTGCCCCGGGTTACAGTTATGGATTGTTGGCGGGGTTGTTGTTGCTCGCGCTTTGCGGGGAAGGGCTTGAGTTTATGGCCGGGGTACTGGGAGCGGGAAAAGCCGGGGGAAGCCGGCGGGCGATGGTTCTTTCCGTGATAGGGGGCATGGTGGGTTCGATGTTCGGACTCACTTTGGGGAATGCGATCATTCCTATACTTGGGGCGGTGATCGGAATTCTACTGGGGGGAGGGTTCGGGTCCCTGGCGGGAGCCATGTTGGGTGAACTTTGGAAAGGCTCGAATGCGGAACGCCGGTTTCAGGTGGGACGCTCCGCTTTTTGGGGAAGGATTTTGGGAACGCTTGCCAAAACTATGGTGGGGACCTTGATGCTTTTGCTTACGCTGGGTGGGCTGTTGGTTTAGGAGTCCGAAAAAGGTTCCGGGTTAAATGGTTTTGGGAATTTAAACCGGCGGGTTGTTCTCCACGGGGACCGTGGAGTTACCTTTTGCTTGTTCTCCACGGGGACCGTGGAGCTACGTTTCCTAACGGGGACCGTGGCGCTTCGGTTCGCAGTTACTTTGCCATGGGCAAAGGCAACTGGTACTGGCTTTTGGCGCTGTCGTTGCGTGACATTTCGATCTCGCGCAAATATTTGGCATCCACATTGCCGGTAATGTATTTGCCATTGAAGCAGGAGCCTTCGCAGATGTCGATTTGGGATTCATTTCCTTGGCGGACGGATTCTTCCAAATCTTTCAGATCCTGATAAATCACACCGTCCGCCCCGATTTCTTTTGCGATCTGGGTTTCGTTGCGTCCGTGGGCAATGAGTTCGTAGGAAGCGGGCATATCGATGCCGTACACATTCGGATAACGAACCGGGGGGGCGGCGGAGGCCATATAAACTTTTTTTGCACCGGCGTCCCGGGCCATCTGTACAATTTGTTGAGAGGTGTTTCCGCGCACGATACTGTCATCTACCAGGAGTACGGTTTTATCTTTAAACTCGAGCGGGATGGGACTGAGTTTTTTGCGGATGCTGTTTCTCCGTTCGTCTTGCCCGGGCATAATAAAGGTTCGGCCGATATAACGGTTTTTGATAAAGCCTTCCCGGTATTTGATATCCAGCGCATGGGCAATGGGCAGGGCGGAAGTACGACTGGTATCCGGAACAGGAATGACCACATCGAAATGAATATCACTCCATTCCCGTACAATTTTTTCCGCCAAAGATTCGCCCATGCGCAAACGGGATTTATAAACAGAAACCCCGTCAATAATACTGTCGGGGCGGGCGAGATATACATATTCAAACAGGCAGG
Organism: uncultured Verrucomicrobiota bacterium; assembly: GCA_937127435.1. Lineage (GTDB taxonomy): Bacteria > Verrucomicrobiota > Kiritimatiellia > SS1-B-03-39 > UBA6053 > UBA6053. The sequence continues at coordinate 15,084 of CAKZLZ010000097.1, forward strand.
GGTGGAGCTTTGGGTTTTCCGCACATTGTCGGGAATAGAAATTACCGGCCAGATCGAAGATTACGCACTCCCCGGGTTCCACATCGCGCATGACGGTGTAACCGTTGGCGGTGAGAGCCACACTTTCGCTTGCGGCCATATAACTGACAAATCCTCCGGGATCCTGGCGTTTACCAATGATCAGGGGACGAATCCCTTTCGGATCACGGAAGGCAACCACCCCGTATCCGAGAATCATGCCGACAGCAGCATAAGCGCCATGGCAACGTTGATGCACTTTGCTGATGGCGGCGAAAATATCTTCTTCGCTGAGGCGGAGACGGCCCCGGACCGTGAGCTCATGGGCGAAAATATTCAGCAAGACTTCCGAGTCGCTGTTGGTATTGAGGTGACGCAGGTCGTTGGTGAAGAGTTCTTCGGTCAACTCTTTGGTATTGGTTAAGTTGCCGTTATGGGCCAGCACCAAACCGTAGGGGGAATTCACATAGAAGGGTTGGGCCTCGGTACAGTTCGAGGAGCCGGCAGTGGGATAACGGCAGTGACCCACACCCATGTTCCCCAGCAAATGGGTCATTTGGGATTGGTTAAACACATCTCTTACCAAACCATTGTCTTTTTCCAGATAGAGACGGCTTCCGTCGCACGTGGCAATCCCCGCGGCATCCTGTCCGCGGTGTTGAATCATAAGCAACGCATCATAAAGAGACAGCGCTGCGCGTTCCTGGGGTTTGGTGACTACGCCTACAATACCGCACATAAAGAGTACCTCGGTGGAGGAAGGTGGAAAAGAAAGAGGGAGGATGCTTTCAAAACAAGACTCTTATACCTGTGTTAGCTTTCGGTTCAAGCTCTTATCATTTTCCTTTCTGAATTTGCTCTCAATTCGCTTTAAAGTGTTATGTTTGTTGAGTCAAATCTGGGATTTCAGATGGAAAACCGGGGATGAGGAATCCGGATAGGCAACGCGATGGCATCTTATAGGAAAAGGTTCCGGATGTGGGACCGCGTTTGAAGTCCATCGACTGATGGGGTAAGGGCAGTAGATCAATGCGGCCCGGGGCCTTCGGCATTAATCCTGGAATATCTCTTCGACAGGCGAATGATCCAGGGTCACATTCCGCAGATAGGGCGTTTTCTGTTGTTGGTTTAATTCCCCGTAGAGTTGACGCATGCGTTCCTCCGCGGGTTTACCGCGTACGGTAAAGCCTTTGTCTCCTGCGGGATCGGATTTGAATTGGGCGCGGTCGTTTTGTTCGTCCCATTTCCACCAGTAGAGTCCGTTCCACCAGGGCTCCGGTGAGAAACTGCGCAGTACGGCTTCCAAATAATTTGCCTGTTCCTGTCCGTCGAAAGTTGCATCTGAAGTCCAGCCCGATGGACTTTTGGCGCCACCGCGTGAGCTGGTGCAGCCACATTCACCAAATGAGATGGGTTTCCCGTACGCTTCTGCCATTCGGCGGAATCTGGAAACATGGGGAGCCAGCATGGCCATCATCTCTTCAACACTGCTTCCCGGTTGCTCGGAAGCTCTTTCGTAACAACTGAGCTGAAGCATATCCAAATCACGCCACCAGTGGTCAGCACGTGAGAGTTCTTTATCAAAATCAATAAGGCCGGTGTGGGTGGTGTGGCAACTGGTCACGGGTCCGTCATACACGCTGCGTACCGCCTTGATTACCTGTTTCCATCTTCCGTGCTGGTCAATGGTCCGGTCAAGTTCGCTGTCTAAACCGTAGAGTTCGCATCCTGTATCCTGTGCGATCCGGGCATAATGTACGCTGCGCAGGGTCATGCTTTCAAACCAGCGTGCCCAATGATCGGATATACGGCCCGGAATGCGTTCGCGGTCAGGTTGAAACCATACTTGGAGTCGACCGTTTCCGTCCTGGGTTTCAAGCATCGGACGCAGATTCACCCGCAAGCCCTGCTGGTGCATGTAGGTGATAAGCGTATACAGCTCATGGTCGTTTGGTGTCACTTCAAAATCGCGGTACTGACGGGTGGTATGCGCGGATTCCTGCATCACGATGGGAGTCAGTACGACCCAGCGGACATTGGCATCGACCATACGGTCTACCTGATCCCGGGCCCAGGTGCTTCCCAGTACACCGTTGCGTGCATAGAAACCGAAAGTTACACCGGTTTGAACTTCTGTAAAGGCTGGAGAGGTTAGATCCATCATGAATTGAGAGGGTGAATATTAAACCCGATATTCAAGCGCGGCGGCGAAGAGCCCATGCCAGTAGAGAAAAGCCACTGAACATGAGCAAAAACGAGGTGGGCTCAGGTATGGCCACCACATCACCCAAAGTTGTTCCGTACCGGATTTCATCCATAAAATAAGATGAGGTTGTACTGGCGGTGGAATAACCTGCGTATTGCAGATAATCGCTGAATTCATAGCTGCCCGTGGTAAGTGAGATGCTTGCAACCCCATCCGCTTCGGTCGCTAATTGTGCTTCACTTCCTCCGCCGGCAACCCAATCTTCATAGCTGTCCTGTGCAAATATCCAAAGGGATGCGACCCCCGGGCTTCCTCCGGAAAGAGATGCGCCCACGTTGGTGAATTTGGAGACCAATAGATATGTTGTGCCTTCGACGTATTCAAAACCGCTTTGATTTGAATAATTCGATCCGTCGTAAGAAATCTGTGGGTGTTGACCGGAATTGGAAAGGTCAGGCGCCACGTTAAACCAGGAAGAGCCCGAGACTCCGGTAGCAGTGGTATTGAGACGAACTTGCCCCGTGGTATTAATGCTGTTTATCTCTTCAAAGTTGAACAGGTAACTTCCCCACAAATCACCACTTACCGCGGAAGTGCTTAAGGTTGCTCCCACATAAGAAACACCACTGCTTCGCATTCTCTGATTAACAGAACCGCCGGTTGTAGCGAAAAAACTTGATCCAAAACTCAATCCGCCCGCCGTTCTATAATTTGCGGATGCATCTGATGGCGTATTGCTCGCCGTATAATTCCCGGTCAAGCCGGTCGCGTTCGTTGCTAACCCGCCCATCGCGGTGTCAACGCCACCATAATCAAATCCTTCATGCACCAGGAGCGAGCCTTGCGCCGATAAAAGAATGCTCAAAATTGCAATCAAACCTATCGTGAACGAACGAGTGTAACTTTTCATTTCTTAGCAATAACATGCAAAGCTTTTGCGCGCAATAGATGTTATAGTCAACCGTTGACTCTTTGTGTAATATAAGTTTAATATCCATTTTATGCCTGTTACCCTCGCCAATATTGCCCAGGCCTGCGGGGTCTCCACCTCGACCGTTTCGCTTGCGTTGCGGGATCATCCCCGGATCCCTGCGGCGACCAAAGCGCGGATTAAGGCAGCCGCAGATCGTCTTGGTTATGTGCCCAACCGATCGATTTCCCGGGTAATGGCGGAAATTCGTGCCGGAGGGCGTACCCGTACATTTAAAGAGTCTTTGGGGTATTTTACTGCGGATGTGAAAGATCGCTCGCGTGAATACGAGCAACGTTTATTTGCCGGTGCGGAGGCACGGGCATCGGAAATAGGTTATGGATTAGACCGCTTCGAACTGGGTAAGCATGGACTGAGCCTCTCCCAACTTGGAAAGGTGCTCGCATCAAGGGGGATTCGCGGGCTGATTCTTGCGCCTTGGCCTGAAGCGCATGTGGAGCTTGAACTTGAATGGAAGGGGCTTGCGTCTGTGGCGATCGGTTATTCCTTGGAGAAACCGGAAATCCATCGGGTTACCCGTAACGTCATGCATACGCTTCGGAGTGTTTTTCCTGAGCTCGTGGCCCAGGGGTACAGGCGGATTGGGTTTGTCATGGAGCGAAGTCATGAAGAACGGATGGAGTACATGACGCTGGCCGCTTTTCAGCTTCATGCGTTTCTCACTCCGGAAAATGATCGGGTGCCGGCCCTGGTGGAAAATAATTTAGAGGAGGGGGTTTTTAACAAATGGGTCGCTGCGAATGAGCCGGACATCATCTTCACCATGCACCGACCTGTCTTGGATTGGTTGCAATCAAGCGGTTACCGGGTACCGGAGGAAGTCGGTGTTTTTTATTTTAATTGTGAGGGGCCTGACTCTCAGTTGAGTGGCATTTATCCTGCGTATGAAAACATTGGTGCTGCAGCCGTCGACCAGGTGGCGGCGCTGGTGGAGAGGGGGGGATTCGGAATTCCGGATTGCGCCACCACCGTCACGGTGCCGGGCATACCCTGCCGGGGAAGTACGCTGCGCAATATTCAATGATCCCGATCAGGGTTTGTGTTTATACGACAGCCATTGATGACGGGGCTTGGGTGCACCAAATTCACGGAGTTCCAGTTCGGTGTAGGTATGTCGCATGCCACTGGGAGAAAACACCACCACCCCGGTAATCCGGTTTTCGGGGGGCAGAATCAGTACGCCGTCATAAATGATTTTGGGATGTGTTTTTGTTAGTTGCGCAACCTTGGCCACCACCCGGTTTTTTTCATCCGGGTCCGTAGGAAAAATGGCATGTTTCCCGGGCTCGATTTGGCCGATTTTTCCATTAACGGAAATGCCCATGGGGGTAATGCCGAGATTGATGATGCGAATGGAATTTTTCGGAAAATTATCCGGGTCACTATTATAGATCAGCACGTTTGCTTTGGTTTCATTGGGCAGGGGTTTGAGCACCGCCAGGATGGATCCGCTGTTGTCAGGAATTTTGAGGGTGGCAATTTTTATGTGCAGGGGTTCCGGGGATTTATTCGCTGCATCCGGCGGGGGGGGAGGCAGGTTCTTGTAGATTTCAAGCTCAGTCGAGGCCGGACGCAGAATGGGATTACTGATGGCGTAGGGATAGGAGCTTACCTTCAGGAAGCTGTCCTCTGTCTTTACGGAATAGCCTTCCCCCATCGATTCATCCAGAAAGAGCAGGCGCACCTCAACCGGAGGGGGAAGCTCTTCGTTCTCCGCATGAATTGCAAAGAAGGGGATGGTGAAAGCGCAAAGAAAAAATGTGGATGGAATTCGGGAGATTTTAAACATTAGATTTCTTCAGGTTTAAGCCAGCGGAAAGAGAGGATGCGGTAGCGTCTGCCAAAGGCAAAGTTGATCGCGGAATTGGGGTCTTCGTATGCCATGTCTGATTCCGAATCCATGTATTCCGGCATGCGTTGTACCAGGACTTCACAGCAGGCCTTGGCTTCGCCCGCATCGCCGTAGGCACGAATACGGAAGGTGTCGGAGCGGGCGGAAATGACCGGGCCGATCATGGAAAGAATGTCTGATTGCAAGAGGTATCCCGGAAAACCATCCAGAGCGGATGTGGCGCGGTATTCGGACTCTACAATGAGATTTGAATGGGTGCTGGTCGAAATTTGAAAGAGCGGATCCAGGTCGCTCCACTGATTAAACACGGCATCGATGGCAGATTGTATTGCCCCTTTTAAACCCAGACCGTCCGGATCATTGCTCTCTAATACAAGTTTTCGGTTTACAAAGTTGGACAAGGAAAGGAAGGGGCCCCGGCGCCGTACCTGCATCACGATCTCTTCAGCCAAGTCAGTCAGTTGGCTGTCACTTAAATCCAAATATCCGTTCCAGGCGTTTTCATGGTTTGCGGTGGCTGCCGATGGGGAGGATCCTTTTCTTTGCAGGCTGCGTCCGAAGGGTGCGTTGGTAAGCGTATCGGGTCCTTTGGGAACATTCCGCTGGCTGGAGAGGAGTGTTTTCCATGCCTCTACCGAGGTGGAGTTTATGTTGAAGCCTCCTTCAATCATCAGGTTGCTGGCGGCCATGCGGCTGTTATCCGGATTGGTGGGATCTCCGTCGCCTCTGAAAGCATCCGGCTGATCGAGATGGTCGCTTCCCTGTTCCGGAATGGGGGAATAGCGGGCGTTTGTAAGGGTGTCGCTATTGAAATCAAAAGGGCCCTGGGCGGGGAAGGTGGAAAAGAAGAAGCGGTCCCAAAGAATGTCGTTCCAAATATATGAGCCGTCATAGTGAAAGCCGGCGTACACATTGTCCATCAACCGCTCACGTGAGACCCGCGGGTTTGCATACGAATTTCCGATGGTGTAGTTGGACTGCCAGGACTGAACGGTGATGGCTTTCTGATGATACCTGCCCAGTGCGCCAAAGTTTCCTGAATTTGACTTCCAGGTATCCTCATCGATAAACGCATTCATATTCAGGTGTTGAAGTTGACCGATAGAGCTAAAAGGAACCCCTTCGCCGGGAAGTTCATACAGCCAATTTCTGAAACCGACATGCTCTCCCAAACCGGTGTGTTTGACGGTACTGAAGCTGCTGCCGGGGTCGCCGGTGTTGGCCGCGCCCCAGCGGATATTCTTAAACATCTCGTCTTGGGTGAGTCCTATGAGGTTTGCACTGAAATATCCTTCGTTTCCGGGGAAGCCCTTTTTGATGAGTGCGCGGGACCATTGAAGCAAGTGCGTTTGGCTGGTGAATCCATGAAATCCGTCGATGATGTTGGTCCGGTAATTCTGTTGTAAAAACAGGGAGTGTTGACCCGAGCTGGATTCCAATGCATCAAACATATGAAAAGAAAGGCCGCCACCTTCCTGATCCGATGTGGTGGGGTATACGAGGAAGACGCTGCTCCGGTTTACGGTGGCACTGGAGATGTGGGTGAGTTGGTACTGAAGGAGTTGACGGTCATTCGGGTCTGCCCGGTCATAATCCATATATAGGTTGGCCGATTGTATGCCCGGACTGGGCGTAAACAAGGTTGCCAGGGTTTGAAGTGCGGGATTGGAGGCGGCTGCCGGCAGGCTTTCTCCGGTAGGAAGCGATAAATAATAACCGGGGTTAAAGTCATTGACCAGCCGAACTTCGGTAAGGGCTTGATCGGACGCATTTACGGGTAAAACCTGTGAGGCATCCAAGGTGTAAACCCGGGCTTCCCCTGCGGGAATGATCCCGCTGTCGATGGTGAAAACAATGTCGCCGATCCCGCCATTTTCAATAGCGGCTTTTCGGGTGAGGGAGCTGTTGTTCTGGTCAATTTCGGATTCAAGCGGTTCGGAGAAGTCACCCGGTGCCCTTTCAATAAAATGTAGTTCCGCGTCGTTTTTGATCTGAAATTTTACAGTGTATTCTGCGGCAGCCAGATCTTCGGTATAGGGATTGGCAAGCACCACCAGGGGGCGGGTGTCAATGGAAAGCTCCCCGCCGGAAAAACCGCTAAGACGATAAAACAGTTTTCCTTGAATCATCAGGGGGTGAATGCCGTGTTGATTGCGGGTGTGGCGGGAAGGCGTGAGCAGACCTGATGCATTATAACCCCCCGGCGGCGAGCTATTGTCCCGGCTGCCCATGTTGTGGAAAGACCACATCTGTTCCCAGGTGGGGGTGTAGATGAATATATTCGGGCTTTCCGTGGGGATGGTGGTGGACTGGGTGAACAGATGGCTCGAGGGGTACGCAATCAGCGGGGTTACCGCTTCATTCAGGATGCGGTTGGAGAGCGGGGACGTGATCGCTTGATTGCCGTTTGCGGAGGGGTAAATGACGTCCACGGCATCCTGTAAATCATCAAGGGATTCCTGTCCTAAAATATAGGACAGGTCTCTGCGAAGTCCGCCGTGTTTGGTGTCGGAGAGTACGCTTCTGGAAAAGAGGGTGAGATCGTGGAAATGTGAAGCGATAGCTTGCTGGTAAACCGGATTGTTTCCCAGGAAATAAAACTCGGAAAGATCGTTGAGACGCTCAAGCAGGGGGAGGTTGGCTTGATAGTGGCCCGATAAGTCATCCATGGCTTCGATGGCCATACGTTGGGAGGAAGCGGCTCTTCTCAACAAACTCTCCGCATCTGTTTTACCGGCATAGGGATCGATAAGGTTTGCCCGGGCTTTGACACCCTCGTCTCCAATCCACCAGGCGTAGGTTCCTGAGCTGTTGGTGAAGGGAACTCTGGGGGCTGTGACTGCGCTATGGAATGCGCTTACGCCACTTTTGGTTTTGTCCGGAGAAACCAATAACACATATTCCTGTTGGGATGCATCTTTTAAGATTTCAAGCGGGGTGCTGGTGGTGCTGAGATTCGTGATTTGATTTTCAGGCGCGTAGGTGGTGGCGTGGGGAGGTAAACTTACCAGCCAGGACAGCAGATAAGGTTCGGGGTTAAATGCGGACGGGCTGTCCGGATCGAAATCAGAGGTGTTGTTATTGAGCCAGGATCCTGTCCAGTTTCGGTTTCGTTGGCTGTTCCAGTAGAGGTTGATGTCACTTTCTGAATACGAGACCCCGGAGGGGACTTCCAGATCAGCCCGCGCGGTGACCCGTTGGTCCGGCCCGGTATGGTTTTGCAAACGGTTGATGGCCAGATTCATGGCCAACCGGGCGTTACTCTGCGCGAGCTTTTGATTTTGTTGAAGAGTGAGAATCCGCATTTCGGATCGAATGTAGGTACTGAAAGCCAAGGTGATGACCAGGAGCAACGAAACCACCAGCAGGGTAAGTAAAAGCGCTGAGCCTTCTTTCCTGCGGGACTTAAGGTAAATGGGGGAATTGAAAGGGGGGAATGGCTGATGATACATATTCAATAGATATATTAATGATATGCTTACAGAATGTTAAATTGTTTTTCAAACAAAAAGTATTTTGAGAAAGATTGCTTTATCATATATATATAATATATCTTTTGGATGATCAATAATCAGCCCAAAACCTTAAAGTACATGCAAGTGGAGGCTGCGGTCCGCGAATTGGTGGAGCGTATGGAGCCGGGGCATCGACTTCCTACCGAACGTGATTTGGCGAAAATGCTTGATTGCCATGTGCTTACAGTTCGAAAAGGTATTCAGCCATTGGTGGATGAAGGGGTGTTGACCCGCCGGGTGGGGAGTGGAACCTTTGTGAATCCCCGCTCGAATGATGTCAATGCTTCGGTGGAGCGGAAAGAGTCTGATTACATTGGATTGCTGATTCCAAACATTAAAAGCCTGTATTCCGACCGTTTGGTCCAGGCTTTGGCGGACAATGCCTTGGCAAATGAAATTTCCCTTCGTTCTGCATGGGTGAATGATTTTGATAAAGATGTACCCACCACGGTGAGCGAAATGGTCCAGTCGGGCTGCCAGGCATTGGTGTTGCCTTGGTACCCGTCTGAAATGAATGATCAGATTAGGAATTTCGTGGCGAATTGTCCGGTACCGGTGGTGTTACCGAAGTTGGTGCCCGGTTTGGAGCACCTTTGTTTCGAATCGAAAGAAGTGTTTGGCAGCACCTCGATTTTGGAAGTGGAAGTGATCTGTAAATATTTCCTGGGTATGGGCTGCAAACGGATCCATTTCATCGGGCCGGAAAATACTACATCCCCATTGCTTCAACAAAAAATTACCGCTTACGCGGCTTTTGCTTCCAAAAATAATATTGATGCAAAATTCGGGTTGTTTGACTCGAGTCAGGACAGTTTGATGAATTTGGCCAGGCAGGAGGCGCAATTCAAAGGGGACTTGGCGGTCATTAGTTATGATGATGCGCACGCGGCCCGGTTTATGACCGCAATGCACATGCAGGGTTTAGAGGCGCCCACCGATTATCGGATTGTCGGCCACAATGATACCAGTATTGCTTTAAATACGGTGCCGCCTTTAACGACGGTAAGAGAGAATTTTGCTTACATTAGCCGGGCAATGATTCTGAGTGCGAAAGCGTTAAGTCACGGCGGGGTTGACCAGTCCACGGAGGTGGTGAAGCCTCAATTGGTGGTGCGTGATTCCTGCGGGGGACGCGATACCCTTGAGAAGGCGGATCTGCCTCAGTGTGAAATCATTCGGAGCTGAAGATATTCGGTTCAAGCGCGATTGATTGCGTTGGCAGGCAAATAGATACTTTGCTTTGAATTTTGCGGGACGGAGCGCCTTATTCCGGTTTAAATATATATTATTGATATATTATTATTTGGGAATTGAGGGTCTGAACAGGTGGGGATGCCTCGGTTTGTGCTGGATTATTCATAAGTGTATCATCTTTATGGTGAACGTACTATGTAGTATAAATTGGGTTTTAAGTCGGGAGTATAGGGATAAAATCCCTAAAATATCTGTTGACTTCAGATCTTCTCTAACTACTAGATGTATAGTATATTAATTTTGCACTAAAGGTAGAGATGATGATAAGTATTCGAATTATTTTATTGGGAATTGTACTGTTGGGTTCGGCGGGAGCGCGGTCGGCTGAAGAGGGGGACGCTCCAAAGGTCGTGGCATTCATTGATTCTGATTTTGAACGGGCGGGGAATGAATCCTGGCCACAGGGATGGCCGAAAATTGCGGAATCCAGTTGGGAGACGGAGGCGGGAAACGGTTTTATTCGTATTCAGAGTGAGCAGCCCGGAAAGACGCTGATGCTTTATCGGGAAATTGCGGTCCCGGAAGGGGTGGATGAAATTCAGTTAAGTCTGCGGGCACGGGTCACGAATCTGAAGCGGGGAGAGAACTCCTGGTTTGATGCCCGGGTCATGATGGAATGGATGGATAAAAGCAGGAGGAAGGTTCCGGGAAAAGCACCGGTTTTAACCTGGCCGCGGAGCACGGATGAATGGGAAAAACGCACGGTGACTTTTCCAGTGCCGGAAGGCGCTTTTTACTTAAAATTTATGCCTTGTCTCTTTCAAGTCGAATCAGGAACCTTTGATATGGATGATATAAAAATACGGGTGGCGCCCACTGCCGAAGAAATTGCCCGCAACAAGCCCGACTACGATGCGTTGCCGCCGCTCTTGGTTGAAAAATTTGACGGGAAAGAATCGGAGCCGGTGAAAGGGTCACAACGGGTGGTAGAAGAGGGGAATTCATTTCTGCAGATTCATGATGCCGAAAGCGATCAGATCGTTAAAGTGACCGCTTCCCGAGTTGAGTTGGCAGAGGATGTGGAGGCAGTGGAGCTGACGTGGCGGCAACGGATCACCCGGGAAATTCCGGGACCCCGTCCTTATTTTGATGCCAGTATGGTTTATGCAATGATCGATAACAAGGGGCGGGATATCAAACAGACTGCGGATCTTCCGTCTTTATACACTTTAGAGCCCACCGACGGTTGGGTGGAGGTGAAAAGTCAATTTTTGGTGAACCGCAAAGCGAAGGCATTGGAAATCCGGCCGACCCTTTACACGGCCAATGCCGCGACTTTTGATGTCGATGATATCACCGTTCGAATGGTGGATCCCGATCCGATTCGGGCGAAATGGGAAGTAAAAGAACTTCGGATGCTGGAAGCGCGCAAGGTTATGGATGAAGAACCGAAACCGGAAAACTGGCCTTCCATGTTAAAGGTGGTGGGGAACCGTTTGCACGACGAAGAAGGAAATGAAGTTTGGTTGCAGGGCTTGAATGCGGGCGGACTTGAAACCATTGCTTCCGATGAACAGGCCATCCGGTCGGTGGTCGAGGGAATTGAAAATTGGAATTCGAACTGTGTGCGTCTGCCCATCAATGAAACGTATTGGTATGGAAACGGAACGTATCAGGACGACGGTGGAGAATTTTATCGGAGTCAGGTGGACAAAGCCGTGCGGTTAGCGGCGAACCGAGGTGCCTATTTGGTCATTGATTTACATCGCTTCCGGGCGCCGAAGCAGGTGCATGCCGACTTTTGGAAAGACTGTGCGGCCCGTTACAAGGATCATCCGGCTGTGATGTTTGATGTGTTTAATGAACCACATGGGATCTCCTGGGAAGTTTGGCGGAATGGGGGTTTTGTGGCGCAGCAGGGCAAGCATGATGAGTCGGCGTTTTTAAGTGAAGCTGAAAAAAAGGCCAACAGCGGATTTGAATCTGTGGGCATGCAGGGATTGGTGGATGCTGTACGGTCAACCGGGGCGAAGAACATTATTATTGCCGGCGGTATTTGGTGGTGCAACGATTTGAGAGGGGTGGTGAACGGATACGCGCTGGAGGACAAAACCGGGAATGGAATTATGTATTCCTGGCACACCTATCACTGGCATGACGGCTGGGAGAAAAAAGTATTACCGGTAGCGGAAAAATATCCGATATTCCTGGGTGAGGTTGGTGCGGATGTTATCAACTTTTCATTTGTACCCAAAGAAGAGGTTCAGGAAAATGCCTACACCTGGGTGCCGGACATGTTGGGTTTTATTCAAAAATACAAAATCAACTGGACGGGCTGGTGTTTCCATCCGCGTGCTTCCCCGATTTTGATTTCTGACTGGGAATATACCCCCACGCCTTTCTGGGGCGAGTTTGCAAAGAAAGCCTTGGCGGGTGAATCTTTTGAACTGAAGGCGATGCGCTGAAGGCGTATGCATATAAACCGTAACTTTTTATAAAGGAAAATTATGACTGTTTCTTATTTTGTTCGTTGCCTGTTTTTTTTGACGGCTTTCGGTTTGGCGCTTCCCGGCAAGGTTTCCGCCGACGAGGTTTTGGTTGATTCGGATTTTGAAAAACTTTCGGTGGGCAAGGAATGGCCGGAAGGCTGGCCGAAAACCAAAGAAGCCCGTTTGGTGGAAGAGGAGGGGAATACTTTTCTGCGAATGGAAAGTTTAGAACCCGGATCCACGGTGATGCTCTATCGGGAAATCAATTTGCCGGAGGGGTGTGAGGCCTTGGAATTTTCCTGGAAGCAGCGGGTCAGCAATTTGAAAAGAGGGAAGAACTCCTGGTTTGATGCCCGGATTATGATGGAATTTTTGGATGCGGAGCGGAAAAAAGTCGGTCCCAACCCTCCGACACCGAATTCCGGAAAAAACACCGATGGCTGGCAGGAGAAATCGCTCCGTTTTAATGTGCCGGAAGAAGCCCGCCTCCTTAAATTCATGCCTTCTCTGTTTCAGGTCACCTCTGGAACCTATGATTTTGATGACGTACAGATCAGGTCGATTTCCCGGTTGGCTCCGGATGAAGATCCGGCACAAATCCGCAAAGCAGCGGCACGGCAAAAAAATCAGGAAAAGAAAGCCGAAGCGGCCGCCCTTCTGGAAGCGAATGGAGACATGTTTCCAAACGGTGATTTTGAGACCGACAGCAATGGAGACGGAATACCGGATCATTGGGGGAAAGCGACGTACCTGACGGAAGAGGGGAATACGTTTATGCGAATCAACGCCAAACCTGATGCGTTGGCCATGTATTACAGTAAGCTGGATCTTCCGGCCGGGGTGGAGGCTTTTGAGTTGAGCTGGCGTTGGCGGATTCAGGACTTGAAGCCCGGAGCCAAAGCCTGGTTTGATGCGCGCATTATGATGAACTTGGTGGATGCAAGCGGTTCCAAGCAGAGCGTGAGTCCGGCCTATACTCGGCGGTCCACAGATGGCTGGCAGGAGCGTAGCCGTCAGTTTTTGGTTACGGAAGAGTCGCTGTATCTCGAATTTATGCCGAGTTTATTCAACGTGAAAAGTGGTATTCTGGATTTGGATAACGTTTCGCTGAAACCGGTTCCGGCCGAAGCATTGCGTGAAAAGCAGGCGGTCAGGGCGGCGGAAAAAGCCCGTCTGACAGTGACGCCGGAAGTTGCGGATCAAAGCCAGTGGCCTCCGGTACTAAAAGTGAAGGGCAATCGTCTGGTGAATCCGGAGGGGGACGAAGTTTGGTTGCAGGGGGTGAATATCGCCAGTCTCGAATGGAGTCAGTCGGGGGAGAACGTATTAAAGTCGTCTGAAGTGGCGATTGAAGAGTGGGGGGCAAAAGTGATTCGCCTGCCGGTGAAATCGAAATATTGGTTTGGCGATGAATCGGCGGACTATCGTCAGACGGTGGATAATATGATTATTTTTGCGGCCAACCGCGGGGTGTATACGGTGTTGGATTTGCATCATTACCGCGCGCCGCGGGAAGGGGATATTGCATTTTGGAAAGATGCTGCGGAAAGGTACAAAAACCATCCGGCGGTACTGTTTGATCTTTTGAATGAGCCGCATGGAACCTCCTGGGAAGTCTGGAGAAACGGGGGCTTTGTGGCGGATAAAAATCAACCGGCAGACGAGGACGCCTTTCTTACGGATGAGGAAAAAAAACATAACGCAAAAGGTTTTATGGCCATGGGAATGCAGGGATTGGTGGATGTGGTCCGGGAAACCGGTGCAAACAATATCGTGGTGGTGGGTGGCTTGGACTGGGCTTATGATTTGTCTGGCATCTTGAAAGGTTTTGCAATTCAAGAGCATGAAGGCGGCAACGGGGTGATGTATGCTACGCATGTGTACCCCTGGAAATCCAACTGGGAGAAAAGCTTTCTGGAAGTGGCGGCGGTGCACCCCATTCTGGTGGGGGAAGTGGGAGCGGATGCGGAAAAAATGTCCTGGATGCCTGCTGAACGGCAGGAGGATTGGCAGACTTGGGTGCCGCGTATGTTGAACTGTATCCAGGAGCATCGCTTGAATTGGACAGCCTGGTGTTTTCATCCCAAAGCCAGTCCGCGCCTACTGTTGGATTGGGAATATACACCTACGCCATTTTGGGGCGTATTTGTGAAGGAAGCATTGGCAGGCAAAAAATTCGACCCGGCACCGGTTGACGAGTGAATTTAGGAGTAGGATTACGATTCTTTCCTCTCCTTTTTTGTTTGTATCAGAATCCTGTTCCCGCTCCTAATCGTGCTCAAAATCCCTTAATGCATTCCCTTATCCTCTGCAGGATGCAATCCATCCGGGATCGGCTTGGAAAATGAAATTTCGGTAACGGGGGTTGCTAGAGCATTTTCGGTTTAATTTGACTTACTGCGGCTGTAAGTCGCACTCTCCAAAGCCCGGTCCCTCAGGGCCGGGTGTAAATAGTAAAATACATTTGAGCCCTGTATGGGCGACCCTCTATCTGCGGCCTACCCGTGAGAGAGTCGCCCATAC
>CAKZLZ010000098.1 GCA_937127435.1 uncultured Verrucomicrobiota bacterium
CGGGGCTTTCGCCCCGGCCTTTGGAGAGGCGTCCCTTTGGGACTAAAGAAGCACGAGGGTCGTCGAAAATGAAAAGAGGTGTTTTTTAACCCGTCATAAAGTTTCCTCTAAGGAAACTTTTTGCTTGTAGGCTTTGAAAAGTTTCCTACAAGGAAACTATGAAATCCGACCAAATTGGGGCTCATCTCCGTCAAATACGTAAAGCGAAAGCCGTCAGTTTACTTCAGCTGGCTGAGAAAAGCGGGTTTTCCAAGGGTTATCTCAGCAAACTGGAAAACGGGCATGCCCAGCCGCCCATCGCAACGCTGATGAAATTGGCGCAGGCACTGGGGGTATCGATCAATCAGTTGTTTGATGGAGGGATCGACGATGTTTCTCAGTTGAAGTCCGACGGAATCCTCACCCGGCGTACGGAGCGGGAAGAGGTTGCTGACCCGGGAGAGCGCGGATACCGTTTTGAACGCCTGGCGGTGGATTCTCCCTTTCGTCTCACTCCTTATTTGATTCACTTGGAAGATGATCAGGCACCGACCCGGAGTTTTCAACACGCGGGGGAAGAAATTATTTTCATGGTGGAAGGGGCCTGTGACTACCGGGTGGGGGAGCGGATCCACCGCCTGGAGGCGGGAGACACCCTGGTTTTTGACGCTTTGGTTGAACATGGACCGATGAAGTTACCCGGAGTCACGGCCCGGTATTTTGCTGTATTTGATGAACACTCTTCCTGAAGGACACTATGCACTGCTCACAAAATTTTTCATTTCCTGAATCCGTCCAAAGCAACCGTTTCGGAATTATGGGTTGTTGTTTTATGAAACTGGACTTCGAGGCCCACTGCCGTCTCAGTGCGGAGATCGGGGTGTCATATGTCGAAACTTTTGCCAACAAACTGAATCCGGAGCTGATGCCGGCAACGGAAGCGGCCGGGTTGTTGAAGAGGCATCAACTGGAACTTTTATTGATGATCGCTCCGAATCTCGATTTAGATGATCCCCACAAGTATTTGGAAGATCTGAAGCGCTTGTTGGCCTACTGGAAAGAGGTGGGCTTAACGAATTTTGTGGTGTTACGCACGGTCCGCAGCGAACGCTTTGAGGAATTTATCGGGCTGATGAAGTCAGCTGGCAGTCTGGTCCGCGAATTCGGATTAACCCCGCTTACCCAGAATCACCGCGGCGGTATGGTGGAAAGTCCGGAGGAACTGATCGCCAGCAAGGCGGCAGATGTGGAATTGCTCTTCGACACCCAGCAGTTTCAAATCATGGGCCATGATGCCCGCGCGGCCTGGGAGCAGTTGCACAAAGAGATCGTGCATGTGCATTTGGCGGATCGTTTTGAGGACAACCGCTCTGCGGAATTCGGAAAAGGGGTGATCGGAATTGATCGTTTGTTGCGCCGCATGCACAATGTGGGCTATCGCGGGGCGGTTACCCTGGAACCGGAGTTGGATGATCAGGCTGAAGGGGCTCAACCTTTTGTGCAGGCTGCTTTTGATTACAGTAAAGAGGTCTTGTCACCGCTGGCGGCGCTGGGCACAGATTCCCCCGGACACGGGGTGCATCACAAAGATGATGTGCCGGCAGTGCCGATGGATTGGGGTTGTCTGCACTGGGTGACTTCCGGCGATCTGTTTGCCACTTGTGAGCAGACCATGGGATTTGTCACTGTGAAGCCCGGTTGCGCCAATCCTGCCCACGTTCATCCGAATGACCAGGAAGTCATCGTCATCCAGTCGGGAACCTGCCGGCATGCCTGCGGGGACAAGGAAGTCCGGCTGAACGCCGGGGATGTGCTGTTTATCCCGGAAGGGCAGCCGCATCAGGCCTACAATGATGGCGAAGAAAATTGTGAAATGCTGGTGCTCTATCCCACCGGACACCGTGGATTTCAGAAAGTTGAACCGTTAATAAACGTTAAGTAAATAAGGAAAGCTATGACACACCCACGAATTGCGATTATCGGTGCCGGCAGCCTGTCCGGCGCCCAGATTTATCCACGAATTGCCAAAGCCGGTGCCAAACTGGCTGCGGTTTGTGATCTTGATGAGAACAAAGCCAAGGCCCGTACCGCGCTGTATGGCGGAAAAGTTTACACCGATATGGACAAGATGCTGGCGGAGGAGCCTTTGGACGGGGTTATGGTTTGTGTCGGTCCGGGATTTCATCCGGTCGGCGCCCAAAAAGTGATGAAAGCCGGGTTGCCGGTCTATACCGAAAAACCGGCGGCGGAAAGTTCCGCGGAGGTGCTGGATATTCTGAGGGTGCAGCGTGAAACCGGGCAGCTGTACATGTGCGCGTTTAAAAAACGCTATGCGGACGGATATCGGCGGGCCAAAGAATTTATCGACAGTCCGGCATTCGGTCAGCCGAGTATGCTGAGCATGTTCAAGAGTTTCCGACCTTATCTGAATACCAGTCTGCGCCGGGATTTTTTGTTGGATTTTTGTGTGCATGGTATCGATTTGGCCACTTATCTGTTTGGAAATGTGGACGAGGTTTACGCGTACTCTCCTGAGAAAAATACCTATGTGGCGACCCTGAAATATGTCAACGGGGCGGCGGGAACGCTCTCCTTCTGCGGTCACCGTCCGAACCGGATGGAGGAAGTGGTGGAGATCACCGGCGAGGATTCTTATATGACCCTGTGGGATTCGTCGGCCTGGCGGGCCTACACCCACGGTGAAATCAGCGAAGTCAAAGATGCGAATTTTGCCACCGCCGGGGGCAACGGCGGGAATACAAGTGGGCATCAAAGTGAAATTGATACCTTTATTCAGGCGATTCAGGGCAAGGCGGAAATCGTATCCGATGCCGAGGCCTGTTTTCACAGTATGCTACTCTATGAAGCTATCCGCGATTCGGCGGCCAGCGATAAGGTAGTGAAGATAGATAATTCGATCCCGGAGATTGAGTAACGCAGGCATTCTTGCCTGAAGGGACATAGGCTTTTAGCCTTCTTACTTGCAGGCTAAAAGCCTGGTCTCCCGCAGGCAGGAATGCCTACGTTACAGTTCCAACAGTCCTTTTACATCCTCCCAACTGAGGCTGTTCATCACCGCTTCATCGCCTTCGAGGGCGGCTTCGATGATTTCCCGTTTTTGATCCTGCATGCGGGCCACCTGGGCTTCCACGGTGTTCCGGGTGATGAGCTTCATGGCGTAGACGGTTTTTTCCTGGCCGATGCGGTGGGCGCGGTCGGTGGCCTGGTCTTCAACGGCCGGGTTCCACCAGGGATCAAAATGAATCACCACATCCGCTCCCGTCAGGTTCAGGCCGGTGCCTCCCGCCTTTAAACTGATCAAAAATACGGGAAGCTCTTCGTTGTCGTTAAATTCATGCACCAAATCCTGACGGTTTTTGGTGGAGCCGTCTAAATACAAATAGTCGATCTTCTTTTCTTCCAGTACTTTCCGCAAGATCCCCAGCATCGACGTAAATTGGCTGAACACCAGCACACGGTGCCCACCGTCAATTACTTCATCGAGCAATTCGAGGAAGCTCTCCAGCTTTCCGCTGTGCGGAATTTCCGCTGCTTCGCCGGTGAGAATCGAGGGGTGTCCGCAGATCTGACGCAGTTTCATTAGTCCCTGCAATACGGCCAATTTGGATTTACCGCTTTCGACATCCGCCTGTACCGCCTCTTTCACTTCGTTATAAAGTTTTTGCTGGACCGGAGAGAGGTCACAATAGACCCGGCGCTCCAAACGCGGGGGCAAATCTTTGGCCACATCGACTTTTAAGCGTCGGAGCAGGAAAGGTTTGAGCTTTTTACGGAGCACATGCATGGCCGTCGCTGCTCCGGCTCCACCGGAGCCAATAATTGCGCCAAACCGTTTTTTAAATTCTTTTTCGGTTCCCAAATATCCCGACATCAGAAAGTCCATCAGCGACCAGAGATCCCGAACCTGATTTTCGACCGGGGTGCCGGTAAGCACGAACCGGATATCCGCGGATAATTTTTTGGCCGCCAGCGCATTTTGGGTGCCGGGATTTTTAATATGCTGGGCCTCATCCAGAATCAACGCGGACCATTGGACGGCTTCGGCTTTCTTGAGATCTCTTCGCAGCATGCCATAAGAGATAATGACCAGGTTTTGTTCCACCACCTGATCCCAAAGGGGGGCGCGTTTGGATCCCATGATGGGGAGCACTTTGAAGTGGGGAATAAACTTGGCGGCTTCTTCCGCCCAGTTTTCGACCAAAGAGGAGGGGCAAACCACCAAGGCGGGCTGTTTCTGACTTTCGTCTTTGATGCGGGGCAGGGAGAGCCAGCCCAAGGTTTGCAGCGTTTTCCCCAATCCCATATCATCGCCCAAAATACCGCCATATCCGCCTCTTTCCAATAAACGCAACCAGCGGATGCCGGTGTCCTGATAGGGGCGGAGGATTTTGGCCAGTTCGGGCGCCAACTCTACGGGTTCCAGGCTGAGTTCCTGATTCTGGTGGGCGGCTTCATCCATCCAGGATTGATCACGGGAAACCGGAATTCCCGTATCTTCGGAAAGGAGGGATTGAATATATCCACAGGCCCGCTTGGGAACCTGGAGGGAGCCGTCGGCGGCGGGTTCCGCTTCGCGGACCGCATCCACAATGGCCTGGGTTTGTTTTCGGGGGAGCAGCACAAAGCGGTCGCCGACGGATAAGAAATCCTCGCCTTTGTCCAGCGCTTTTCGCAGAGCCCCTTCGGTGAGGGATTCGCCCAGATGATCGCGCAAGGAAAGTTCCATCCGGAACCAGTCCGGAGTATCGGATTGCTGAAAGTCCATGCGTGCCAGCAACATGCCGGCCCGGCCGGCGATTTCTTCCAGGTTTCCGGTTAACTCCACTTGCCAGCCAGCGGTTTCCAATTCGTAGCGAACGGAAGCCAGCAGGTTGAGAATGGGGGTTTGACCCTCTACGGTTCCCAGCCGGTCTCCGGCACTGGCCTCAAATCCCAATTTCTTCAGTTTTTCCAGGGCCACTTCTTCCGCTTCCAGATTTCTGCCACCGTATCCCAAAGGGTTCTCCGGGTCGGGAAGAGAGCAAACCCGATCCGGATCCGGTCCGCAGGCCAGGACTTCCACTTCGCCATAGCGGGCATGCAGAACGCCACTGACAAATTTTATCCCGCCTTTGAGTCGAAGGTGAAAGGGCGGGGAGATTTTTGCTTCACTGAAGCTGTCCATGGCCACCCGATTGTCCACGAGCATGGATTTTTCCAATTCGGGAAGTTGCTCTTTGAGAAAGCTCATTACCTTTTCCCGGGGAATCCGGATGGCGCCGGAGCAGAGGCCCTGCAGTTCAACGGGGGGGACGGCTTCCAGGGGCCAGGCATTTTCTCCTGAAATCACCCAGCCAAAGCGGGGGGCCAATGCGAGGAGAGGGGAGCTGCCGGCGGGAGGTGCTTTGGGCAGGTCCATTTTCAGGTTGAGCAGCAATTCGCCGCTCTTTTGATCCAGATCCACGGTGAGCATGGGCAAGACCGCTTGATCGTGAAGGGCCAGGGGGGTGGGCCAATCCATGATTTTGATGGGCTGGGGGGATCGGAACTGGAAAATCTGTGCCAAATCCGCGCCGCTCACCGGAAAAACGGGGCTGAGATTTTGTTCACTGATTTCTTCAAGCAGGGCCAGCATGCGTTGATCCGCCTCTGACAGTTTGAGTACTTGTCCCAGGTGAAGTTGGTCGGGTCGGCGGATGCGTCCTTCCACTTCGATGGCGGGGATGATGTGGATCTGATCCTTCATCAATTCCTCCAGCCAGGTTCGGCGGACCTGTAAATGGAGCTTGGCTTCGATGCCCCCGGTGCCGAGTTTTCTAAAGTGCTGCCGGCGTTCAGGGACAATTTTCATCATTTTTTCGATGTATTCCGCCCGTTCCGCCATGGGGTCCGCATTTTCCGCCCGCCAGGCCAGCATCACTGCGATCACGTGTCCGCAAATCATGCCTTCCTGACGATTGATGCGGCAGGGGCAGTTGGAAGAGGGACGGTTTTGGCTGTCTACCGAGAACCGGGTGATTTGGGAACGGTCGCGAATGGAGATGCGACCTTCGAAAGCCCCTTCTTTTTCGGTGAAATGTTCAACTTTTCCGGCTTCGAACCAGGCGTTGCCTTCTTGATAGTAAGTGGGGGTGGTCCATTTTTTGAGGGCTTCGAGAGAAATTTGCATCCGAGGCGGATACTAAGTTCTTCAAAATTTTACCATGCAGAACATAAAGAAAGTGCAGGGAGATACCCACAGACAACGGCCGGCCGGCACAAAGAGGGGAAGGTGGACAAAGCACCGGTTCGTACTGAATATATCCTCAACAGTGCTTGCAGGCGCATCGCGGTCTCAAGTTATACGGAAGGCGTTTGTTCGGTACCGCCAAGGGAGGACTTTATGTGAAATTTTGAATCTAACGCTTGATCCTTCTCTGGTTTGGATGCTATTTATGCTTTAGGCGTATTTATTTATAAAACGGAGTACTGTGTTTTCTATGGGGAATGAAGGGCGGGAATACAAATGAGCCGGTGCAACAGGAGATATAGAGATGAAAAAAAGAAGATACAGCGTATGGTTCGCGGTCGTCATGGTCATGGTTTCAGGAATGGCATGGGCGCAGAGCACCTATGTGTGGCAGGGCACGAACTCAAGCGCCTTGTCCACCTATCTGGGTACGGGCTCTTTCGATCTGTCTCCCTACGCCAATGCCAACACAGCTACGGCCGACGGCGGCAGCTACAATCTCTGGGATCTCGGTGGTGTGCCCGGCAGTGCCGATACGGCCTCGTTCTTTTGGTCCAGCACGAATAAAGACGTATGGAGCGTGAACAGCTATGAGGGGGATCCGGTTGAGCAAACTTTCCGGTCGGTGGTGATTGACGGCGGTTTTGACGTGTCCCATCTGATATTGACCGCGACTGCGTATAATCAACCCTCGCGGGGAACGGATGCCCGCCTCGACATCGACAAGGACCTTTCGGTGGAGGACGTGACGCTGAACTTTGGGTATTCGTCCAGTGGACAGGGCTTTGGCAATTTACAGATTCTTTCCAGCCGGACCTTAACCCTTACCGGGAGCAATCCGTTTTCGTTCGGGGGGAGCCGCGGGGGTTGGGGTGGTTTAACGATTGAGGGGACCCTGCGGTTTGACGGCAGCTCTCAAACCCTTGACGCCTTCAACTATGCCAGTTCCACCTCGGGGAGTGGAAATGTGGAGTTCACCAACAGCACCGGTACACTGACCTTGGCTGACCCGGGAGTTTCTTCGAGCCGGAATATGTATCTTGGTCAGCAAAATGACCTCTTTTTGGATCCCGGACTGACGATCCTCAATCCCACCGGAACCGGTTCCATTCAAGTGGCCAGCTATGCGGACAAAAATATCATCACCGCCATCGGTGGCGGGGCTTTGGACAACGCCGGTGGACTGGCCATCCGCATGGTCCGTAGCAACGTGAACAACTACAGCACCTACCTGCCTGAAGGGACGTACCAGAGTTTCGAGTTTTACAATGACTTACACTATACGCGCACCATTAGCGTGAGGCAGACCGGCAACGTCTCCATGACCGGTGGCACGGTGACCCCCGGTGACAATTCCTCGGTGGCTTCGGTTCAGACCGATTATAGTATCGATCTGCAAAACAGTCGGGCAATGCATACCCGGTACTATCTGGATGACAACGATCTGACCACCGCACGGGGAGTGCGACTGATCGCCCTGAATCCCAATGCGGCGGGAAATGCCTACAGCCAGCTGCATGTGGGAACCGGTACGCTGGATATTGGTGGTGATCTCATTCTCGATGCAGAGGGCTATCTGCCCGGAACTCTGAATGGTACGAGCGACGGTCTTGATGAAACCCGCAACGTGGTTCTCACGGCTGACGCGGGTGGTACGGTCATAATCCGTGGCGATTACATCAACAAAGTACGCTCCGGTACGGGGTCCGGACTCACGCAGGCCACCATGACGTTGATTGGCGGTGTTGGCGACCCGAATCGATTCGAGGTCACTGCGGATGTAGGGGACGCGGTTGTAGACGGCACCTCCGGCATTGGTACCTTGAACGTGGGGACAGCCTTGGATTCCGCCAGCATATTTTTGGTCAATGATTTTCTTAATGACAATGACGCTTCCAACTTGGCCAAAGTAAAGGACGGTGAAGTGCTACTGGCCGCCGCCCTGAACATCAATCAGGGTAGCACTTTGGATCTCAATGGGAATGGGGCAAAGGTCACGGCTTCCCTGAGCATTGAGAGCGATGCGTGGCTGGACTTGAACACCGGTCTGGGACTGTCGGAAGACGATCTGGTGATGAGTTTCATGGGTGTGGGGGACCAGAGTGGTTCCTGGGCGGGCTTCCAGGAACGGGTGATGGACAGCAGCAACAGCGGTTACAACTTCCAACCGGTCTACCAGAGTGGGGATGATGTGACGTATTGGCAAGCGGTTTCGGTCATCCCGGAGCCCTCCTCCATGTTATTGGTTCTGATGGGGATGGTGGCGGTTCTGGCTGTGCGGATCCGCAGGAACCGCGTTTGAGGTACTCAAGGAAATACCTCCGGAAGCGGCCTGTGGGTTTATAACGGGCTTAAATCGGAACCGGTCCCGCAAAAGCACAATTTTTTCGGTAATTTACGACACTTTACCGGCATTAAACCAGGCTTGGACCTCTTGGTAGTAGGTGGGTTGGTCCTTTTGGGTATTGTGTCCTGAGAAATCTGCATCCGAGGCGGATACGAAGGTCTTCAAAATTTTACCCTGCAGAACATAAAGAAAGTGAAGCGGGCGGAGCTGTGCGTCCCGAATGTCCGCACAAACCCGTTGATTCAGGTTTTCATCCACCCATCCGGCATGCCTCCCTCCACCTTCCCGATTTATTTGTCTCACCTGAGACAAATAAATCCAGAGAGGTGGGGAGGCGGGGTGGGTGGGAGCTTTTGGTTTTTTCATCCGGATTCTCCCCTGGCCGCCGGGGCGTCCTTCGGGCAGGCGCATACCGCGCAAGCGCAGTGCTTGTTTTGTCAGAGGACTTCTTCACTTGTAAAATAATCATTTCTCAATGTTTTTGGGCTTTAAGTACCTGACTGGTGTGAAAAAATGGGGAATGTCCGGTGAAAAATAAGTCTTTGACATTTAAGTGATCAATGCTTATATCCATTTCTATGGAAAATAAAAACCCCACCACATTTATCGCCCTTATGGCGGCCGCTCTGGTCATGACTCTTTCCTCTGCCCACGCCGCGGTTATTGCAGAATATACCTTTGAAGCGGGGAACGGGGTTTCTACGGATGGTGAGGCTTTGACTGCTGCAGGCGTTTACAGCATGGCTTTTTATCCGGGGGATGGCAATGATGTCGCGGAGTTCACGAATGCTTTTGACAGTTTATCTTTAGGCAGTTTTGCCGCTACGATCAGTGTCACTGCCGATACCGATCCCACTCTGGCCGATGCGCTGGGGACGGCTGATTTCGACAACAGGACAAGCTTGCATCGATTTACGATCACCATTCCATCCGGGGTGACTCTCTCCATTGACAGTCTTGATTTTGACTGGGGGTTTGCCCAGTCTGGAAGTCCTACGACTTCCACAGCTCCCAAATTGGATCTCGTTTCTACTGCAACGGGCGGAACGATCCTTGAAACGGATAACTTCACTATCGACGCCAACGAGGATCCAGACATCTTCAACGCTGACAGTGCGGGTGCGCTCAAGGGCTATAATACAGACCTTAGTGGATATGCTTCTCTCCAGAATCTTTCAGACACGACCGTGACTTTCCTGTTTGCATTGGATGAGCACAGTAGAGAAGCCACCACCCGCCGTCATGTCATTGACAATGTGATCCTGATTGGTTCGGTCGCGGTGATCCCGGAGCCATCATCTCTGGTGCTGATGGGTTTAAGTTTGTTGGCGCTGACCGTTCTACGCCGCAAATCGATTAGTTGAATTCCCCGAACAGTTCCTGCATTTCACTGGCGGCTTGTTTGAGTATCGGGACGGTTTTGTCGGCACCGGAATACCGCACCAGTGGCTGGGCGATCCCCAGGGCCAGGGGACCTTTTCCGGCCGGGACATCCACGAACACCGCCAGACTCACCAGCTCATCCTCTTTTTTGATGATTTCAGCGTAGCCCTGCTTCCTATAGGTTTGAAGCTGTTGACAAAGCAATTCGATACTCAACTTAGGATTATTTTGCGGAATTTCCATGGCGGCTAAAACATGCCGTAGCCGTTTTTCCTCCAGGTGGGCCAGCAGGATCTGTCCGGTCGAAAATTGATAAACGGGAAGGGGTTCTGCACTGGATGGATTGTAACTAATTTTGTGCTGTGACGTATACTCGATGATCCGCAACAGGGTATGACCCTGCAGTTTGGCCAGAAGCATATATTCCCCCAGCTCCTCCGCAACCCGGGCAAAAACCGGCTGCACCCTCGAAGCGATATCCATTTTGGAAAGATTCAGCCGGCTCCACCGGTGTATTTGAGCCCCCATCATATACGGCCCTCCCCGGAATTCCTGGGTGACCAGGCCATGATGCACCAGCGTCTGCAGCAGGGTGCGTACGGTTTGCAGTTTCAGGTCCAGGGTTTCAGAAAGCTGGGTCAGCCGAATCCCTTCCGGCTCGTTTGCCAGCTGATCCAGCAGCGCCATGGCGCGGTCCAGAGACTGAAGGGTTCTAACAGGTTTCGATGGGGGAGTAGGCATTCAATTTGATCCTTATAACGGTTAAAAAGCTGTTGACATAAAATCCTGGATCTATCATTATTACGATAATGATAAAGTATAATACGACATTGTCGAACTAATGATCATTGTCAAGCAGATGTGCCTATCAGAAAACCATTAGAATCAGGAAAAGTTATGAAAAGAATCCCCCGTTATACGAAGATTTGTGCCGCTTTGTCCTTTGTGGCATTGGCGATGTTGGGTTCCCCGCTCCGGGCAAGCATCACAAACATTACCCATACAGACTATGTGATGGACTCGATCACCATTGACGGCATCGAATATTTACCGGGGGACATTGCCCTTGGCCAGTTGGACAGTGTTTTCCCAGCTTCGGGCGCTTCAATCGGGGAAATCAGATCCAGCTCTTATGATGCTGGCTCGGCAACCACAACGAACATTAATGCGGCTTCTTCCTCTCTGACCTTCGGCACCTTCGGGTTGAACATTGCGGCGGGTTCCGTATTCCAGTTCGGCCGGACCATCGACGATTCGGATACGATTTTTCTGCTTGAGATCGGTCCTGCAGAAACCGCTACCCAAACCCTCGAATTGGTGGATGCAGGAGATAGTGTGATCGGTAGTTACACTTTTGATTTTGTGGGTGCTGATTTCACCGATGACCTGGTCGATTGGACGACGGGTAGTCCCGGTACAGAAGGGGTTTCCTACAGGACGACGTCCAACGGCATCGGAACTGCGGATATCCGAACCATGGGCGGGTTGTCTCTGACTCTCGCGGACTTCGGGGTCGCTCCCGGGGCTGTGACCACCGCCACCGGCATCCGCTTTCAGAATTCCGGCGGGTATGATACCGCCATAGCTGGGTTGGTCGCCATTCCCGAGCCCTCAGCCCTGGCAATGATGCTGACCTTTGGTGGCATCGCGGTACTGTTGAGACGCCGCCGGTAAAATAAATTCTCTACGCGGTCGCCCTTCGGGGTGACGGTGCGTTTTTC
This sequence comes from uncultured Verrucomicrobiota bacterium, assembly GCA_937127435.1. Classification (GTDB taxonomy): domain Bacteria; phylum Verrucomicrobiota; class Kiritimatiellia; order SS1-B-03-39; family UBA6053; genus UBA6053. The sequence goes on from CAKZLZ010000098.1 coordinate 11,660, forward strand.
AGTCCGCGTTCTTATCACGGATAAAAGAGCTTTTCCCTGCCGGAGAGGTCCCGACCCACTGGTCTCAACTTTCATTTCATCCAAGCCTAAAAAATAATGATCCTTTCGCAATCGACGCCTCCTCTTTCGACCCAAAAAGCGCGCGTATCCCCTCCCTGGCTCACCCGCAGTGTTATGTACCAGATTTACCTGCGCTCCTTCACCCCCGAAGGCACTCTGGCCGCCGCCACGGCCCGGCTCGACCGGGTGGCGGAACTTAGGGTGGATGTAATTTATCTCTGTCCCGTTTTCCTGCAGGATGAAGACATGCGGGAGGAATTCTGGAGTACCCGGCAAAAATTGTCAGGACTGAAGAATCCGCGTAATCCCTATCGGATCAAGGACTTTTATGCCATCGACCCCGAGTATGGAACGGCGTCTGATTTGCATCAGTTTGTGGATCGGGTTCATGAATTGGGCATGCGGATCCTTTTCGATCTGGTTTATTTTCACTGTGGTCCCACCGCGCCTCTGATTCAGCAGCATCCCGATTATGTGAAGCGGGACGAGAAAGGGCAAGTGCTGAAGGGGGAGTACAACTTTCCCGTCATGAACTTTGAGAATGCTGCGTTGCGGGCGTATTTTTTCCGGAACATGCTGCATTGGGTGGAGGATTTCCGGGTAGACGGATTCCGTTGCGATGTGGCGGCGGATATTCCGCTGGACTTCTGGGAGGAAGCGCGTCGCCGTTTGGAAGGTCTCAACCCGGAAATCGTGATGCTCTCAGAGGCTGAAAAAGAGGAGGACCAGCTTTTTGCTTTTGACCTGAATTACAATTTCACCCTGACCCGGAAAATCATGCCGGGAGTGATGGGGCAGGACCTTCCCGCGTCGGACATCCGCAAAACCTGGGAGGAAATGAAGGCTGTACGTCCGCTGGGATCCCGTTTTCTGACCCATACGGAGAATCACGATATTGCCAACGACACCCGGCAGAACCGCCACGATGCCAACTGGGGACTTGCAGGTGCCAGTGCCGCGCTGGTTCTGATGTTTACGCTGGATGGCATGCCGATGCTTTATAACGGACAGGAGGTCGCGGACACCGCTCCCCACAGTCTTTATGGAAATTTTGCGATCGACTGGAATAATGCCGAAACAACTGGAGGCCAACAACGTTGGGATCTTTGCCAAAAGCTTTGTGAACTCCGGCACTGCGACGACGCGCTGGGCGCCGGGGATCTGCTGTGGCTGGACAACAGTGCTCCCGAACAGTTGTTGTCCTTCCTGCGGACCACTTCTACCTCACAGACCGTGGTGCTGATCAATATTTCGGATAGGAAATGCCGGGCCGAAATAGAATTTCCGGAGAGCGGTCCGGAATCCTTCCGGACCTTGCTCTGTAAAGGTATTTTGAACCCTGACACGGCAGGAGAGATGCATTGTGCGCCTTTCGGATATTGGGTGGCTGAAATCTCCGGCTGATAAATATACTCATTTTATTTATCGTATCGGCAACGCTCTTCCTTCTGGAAAGAGCGCTGCCGGGGAATTTTACCAACTGAACATCATGCCGACGATGACAGCCAATCCGTCCAGGTCGATTTGAATGGAGTCTTCATATTCCAGATTATCCAAATTGTCTAAATCAGTTAACCCGTTTTCGACGGTACCCTCGACTTGACGGAAGACGGCTTCGGCGAAGAGTCCAAACCCTTCATTCAGCTTCACATCCGCACCGATTTGGTAGTAGTAGCCCACTTCATCATCAAAGGAGCCGATTTGGGAATCGAGAAAGTAATAGCTTAAGCCACCGCCTCCATATATATTTAATGCTTCGGTGACCGCATATTGGAGTCCCAATCCCACATCGACGGGTATGACTTCAAAATCATTGGTTACCAGACCGGTATCCTCTGAGATGTCTTCGAAATAGGTTGCGCGTATTTCGTAATACAGCAAATCTTCTCCTCCCCGGAAATGAAGTCCGACACCCCACACGTCGCCTCCTTCTTTTGGGTCCCAATTTGAGGCATACACCCCGAGTCCCTCCGCTGACACATTCGAAACGCAGAGGATGGTTGATAGAATAAACGCTGATATCATTGATAATTTTTTCATTTTCTTTCCTTTTGTAGTTCAGTTAATCATGCCGAGTAGCATGCCGACTATTCTAGTCTCCCGGGTAAAGATCCACCATCGCGGTAAACCCGTATTTACGTATGTAAAGATACGTATTGGCCTTGTAAGCCATCAATAAGCGCGGTTGCGAATCGGCCGGGCCGGGCCGGGCGGATACCCTGTGACCCGGGTTGAAACGGAGTCGAATGGGCTTCCCGCATGGCGATAAATTTGATCACTGTGTTAGATATGGTGGAGCCAAATGTAATCGCCTACTCGAAACCTGGATACGGTTAAATATTGTTCGCTTTCGATATTTTTTTTTGGACTGAACCGGTACGGTTTCACCTAATTCCTGTCTGAATTGGAATCAAAAAAGCCTCCGGGGAACCGGAGGCTTTCGTGTCGGAATCACAGGGTTTATTTTTTCCGGCGGAACAGCAACAGGCTGCCCAGGGAGAGGCATACAAGTGTCAGGGTTCCGGGTTCAGGAATTACAGGCAGGCCCGCAAAATAGACGGTGTCCACCGCTTTATTGCCATCTTGGCTTCCGAACTGCATGGAACTGACGGAAGCCCCGTCGGCAATCCCGAGGTCGGAAAGATCGAGGCTGTAGGCCCAGAGCGACGCAGAGACTGAGGTCAATTTGCTTAAAGTGGCGGATTCCAGAGCCCCAATCGTGGTGGGTGTTGTGCCAGTAGAATAGACATCCGTATCAATGCTGTTTCCGGTGATCACGATGCCGTCGGATCCGTAATTCAGCAGGAATTGGTCGCCGATACGGAGTTTGTACAGGTCATCCCCCTCGTTACTTCCGTCGAACTCAAACCAGATGACATCCACGCCCGGACCGTTCACTACCGGGCTGAGGAAATTCA
>CAKZLZ010000099.1 GCA_937127435.1 uncultured Verrucomicrobiota bacterium
TCGTTGAGGACGCCCTTCCACAGAACAAACCATACTCGCCACCGATTCCGCCCCTCCGGTATTGGAAATATCAAAGGGAATTGCACTTATCATTTGAATCCGCCCAGATGTCTTGATTTTGTTGTTTAAATACCTGTTTACTGTTCAAGGTGATACTCCTGTATGAATTTGGACAGAAGCGTATGCATGCTGCCCGGTTAACAACTCCGTTTATTCGGAGTCTTTCAACAGGGTATCACCATTTTTTCATTCAGTCAGATGCCCCGCGAGGCGAGTGGCTGTGTTGCGCGGAGAAGAAGGAGTACCTCCACTCCACACAGCCACATCGCCTACGCGGAAAGGTACCTGGCTTTGCATTTCGTCAGAACAGCATCGACAAAGTTGCCATTAACTCCAATTTTGCCCCCTCCCCTTATCAACCTACCATTCCGGTATGATCCTTTTTCCTCCCCTTTGTATTCCAAATAGAATAAAGAAAAACCAGCAGCCTGCATTTGTCGGGAAACCCGGGACAGCTCAATCAACCATCGGCTGAACAAAGGAAATCAAGTGGATACACGTGCGATAAAGAAAAAATACAACGAAGCCCTTCACGGTCTGGAGGGCAACACAAAGAAAGTGTTTGGATACGAAAACCCCGTTCTGATTGAGGGAGGCAACTATCCGGGTATATGGCTGGAATGCGGACCGTTGGAAGGTCTGGTGTACGGGAAACATGCCCCCGAAGTCGCATTGGCCAATCACGATGTCTTTTTTCATCACCAGCGGGAAGATGGATATCTGCCTTGCTGGATCTGGGCCGACCGCACCGGTGCCTCTCAAATCCAGATGGTTGTACCGATTGCCGCCACCGCTCTGGAAACAGCTGATTTGACCGGCGATGAATTTTTTCTTGCCAGAGCCTACAGCGCCTGCGCCCGCTGGGATAATTGGCTGAACCGGCACAGGAATACACGGGGAACCGGTCTTTGCGAGGCATTCTGCGAATACGATACCGGACATGACAAAAGCCCAAGATTCGAGGGTTTGCCGAAGCGGGGATTGAACGATGATGCCGCCACCTGCCCCCGGGAGGGAAAACTGCCCTATCTGGCACCGGATCTGTCTGCAACAGTTTACGGTGGACGCCGCGCCCTTTCCCGCATGGCGGATCAACTCGGCAAACCTGATGAAGCCGGTATGTGGCAAGAGAAAGCCGAAGACATAAAGGAACGGATCATCAAATACTGCTATGATCCTGAAGACGAATGTTTTTACGATGTCGACTCCCGGGGAAATTTTGTCAGAATTCGTGGCGACGCGCTCACCAGAGTTCTGTGCGAACATGTAGTGGAACCACCCATGTTTGAGCGTATCTATAAAAGGCACATCAGGAACCCTGATGCATTTTGGACGCCATATCCCCTGCCGTCCATCGCCATTGATGACCCGGCTTTTGTGAGGGAACTGCCACCGAATTCCTGGGGCGGTGCTTCACAGGCACTCACCGCGTTGCGTGCACCCCGATGGTTTGAACACTACGGAAAATCCCAGGACCTGAACATACTCATGCAACGCTGGGTGAAAGCCATACTTGCGTCCCCCGGGTTTATGCAGCAGATGAACCCGTGGACAGGAGAGTTCTCGACCTCCGAAGGATACTCTCCCGCCATGTGTGTTTTTATCGACTTTGTAGACAGACTGGGAATATTAAACGCCGTTCAGTGCGGTAAACCGGAAGCCGGCAAGCGGACAGAATGAACGTAGAAATTAAAAAACACAAAATTCAGTTAAAGGGTCATCCCGGAATGGCACTAACTTAAGGCCATGTAGCAGCCCCGGAGGGGCTAACGCGTTTAGCCCAGGGCAAACGACGAAGGAGTGCAGCTCTGG
>CAKZLZ010000100.1 GCA_937127435.1 uncultured Verrucomicrobiota bacterium
AAACTGAACGGAGAGGTTTTTGTTGCTGCGGAAGATGCTCATGCGTGGGCATGTGGCATTTCCAGAGACTTTGTTGCGCACCCGTAAGTGGCGACGTACTCGTTTTTCTGCTTTGGTTTTCCAGCTCATTATGCAACCGCCTTTCCTGCCTTACGGCGAATCGTTTCGTCTTTATAACGTACACCCTTACCTTTGTAGGGTTCCGCTTTGTAGTAACTACGGATCTGAGCGGCAGCCTGACCAACTTTCTGTTTGTCATAGCCGTTAATAATCACTTCAGTTCCGTTTCCTTCCAACGTGATTTCCACGCCATCCGGAATTTCAAAATTAATTTCATGGGAATATCCCAAGCTCAAAACCAACACACGGCCTTTGAGTACACCTTTGAAACCCACACCTTCAATCAAAAGACTTTTGGTGTATCCGTTGGATACGCCTTCAATCATATTGGCGGCGAGAGCGCGAAGCGTACCGTGCAGTGCACGAAGACGTTTGCTGTTGTTTTTGCGTTCAACGGTGATCAGGTTGTCTTCCACTTTCAGTTCAATGCCCATGGGCACGTCCTGTGTGAGTTCACCTTTGGCACCTTTGACTTTCAGGACCTGGTCCTTACATTCCACGGTCACACCTGATGGAATACTTACGGGTTCTTTTCCTATACGAGACATGTGTCTTTCCTTAAAAGAGTTGTAAAATTACCAAATATGACAGAGGACTTCGCCACCGGTATGGGACTTGCGTGCCTCATAGTCGGTGATGATGCCAGTCGATGTGGTCAACAGGGCGATACCCAGGCCGTTCAATACGCGGGGCAGATTTTCCGCATTCACGTATTGGCGCAAGCCGGGTTTACTGATCCGTTTCAATCCGGTAATCACGGGCTCATTGTCCGGACCGTATTTCAGAGTCAGTTTAATCATTTGCTTGGGGGCTTCCCCTTCCAGTTTCACGTCGCGAATATAGCCTTCACGTTTCAAGATGTGGGCCATAGCCACTTTCATCTTGGATGCGGGGATATTCACAGTGCTGTGGCCAGCGGCCACGGCATTCCGGATACGGGTTAAAAAATCAGCAATGGGGTCAGAAGTATTCATGCATTCAACCTTGGATGGGTTCCGCGAATTGCGGAACAAATTGTCATTTCGCGAAGGGCATCCCGAAAAGTTTGAGTAATTCGAAGCCCTCTTCCTTGGTACGGGCAGTCGTGACGAAACAGATATCCATTCCCTGTACCCGCTTAATAGAATCGGGATTAATTTCGGGGAAAATACCCTGTTCGCTCAATCCCAGAGTATAATTACCCTGTTGATCGAAAGCGTTGGCGGACACGCCCCGGAAATCCCGGATTCGCGGCAGCGCCACATAAATCAGACGGTGCATGAATTCATACATGCGCACATCACGAAGCGTAACTTTACAGCCAATGGCCATTTCTTCACGCAAACGGAAAGCGGCGATACTCTTTTTCGCCAGGGTAATCACCGGTTGTTGACCGGTAATTTTGGCCATGTCGCCAGCGACGGATTTGAGTTCATCCCGGTCACCCGGCACGCCCACACCCATGTTCACAACGATTTTCTGCATTTTGGGCAGTTCCATTACGTTGCTGTATTTACCGGACTTCATCAGTTCCGGCGCAATGGTATCTTTATAAAGTGTTTTGAATGCGACCATTAGTTGGCCTCCTTCTTGTTCGCGGCTTCCACCAGTTTCAGGTTGGACACGTGAATCGTGGATTCCAGTTCCGTAACGCCACCCTCAGGATTTTCTTCGGTAGGACGAACGGCTTTCTTGATGAGGTTGATCCCCTCCACCAATGCACGCTGTTGTTTTAAATTCAGTTGGAGAACTTTGCCTTCTTTACCGCGGTCTTTTCCCGCAAGTACCAGTACTTTGTCTCCGGTATGGATATGACATTTAGGCTGAGTCATTAGAGCACCTCCGGTGCGAGTGAAACCACTTTCATCTGGTTACGGTCACGCAATTCACGTGCGACCGGTCCAAAAATACGGGTTCCGCGGGGATTATCGTTTGCGTCCAAAATGACGACCGCGTTGGAATCGAAGCGCATGACGGTTCCGTCTGCACGGCGAATCGGATGTTTGGTGCGGACAATCAATGCACGGACCACTTCACTTTTTTTCACGCTGGAGGTCGGAATCGCTTCCTTGACCGTTACCCGGATGATGTCACCGACGTGGGCATAACGCTTGCGCTGTCCCAACACCCGGATACATTTGACCAGACGTGCGCCGGTATTATCGGCTACTGTTAAATTACTTTCCTGACAGATCATGGATAAATTACTCCGTTAGGCCGATGGCTCAGCTTGGGTCTCAGGTTGAGTTTCAACTGTGTTATCAGCAGATTTGCGAACCACTTCCACCAAACGCCAGCTTTTCAGCTTGCTGATCGGGCGGGTTTCCTGGATGCGGACAAAGTCGCCTTCCTGGGCTTCACATTTCTCGTCGTGAACATAGTATTTTTTAGAAAGTTTGATGATTTTTCCATAGAGTTTGTGGGCCTTGCGGCGTTCCACAGATACTACAATGGTTTTGTCCATCTTACTGCTGAGCACCGTGCCGGTGCGCGTTTTACGTACGTGATGTACTGCTGTATCTTCAGACATTATGCGTCTCCCTTCAGAGCGGTTTCTTCAGTGCGTTTGCGTTCACTAAGCACGGTCTGGATACGGGCAATGTCCCGGCGAACCTCGCGGATGCGGGCCGGAGCCTCGAGCTGGTTCGTTGCCGCCTGGAAGCGGAGGTTGAACTGCTCGCGCTTCAGCGTGGTCAGCTCTTCGGCCAGCTGGTCGTCCGACTTCTGGCGCAGGTCTTCAGTCTTGGCCATCATTCGCCTCCGAGGTGCGATGCGTCACCCAGACGGGCAACAACTTTGGTTTTGATAGGAAGCTTCATGGCCGCACGCTCGAAAGCAGCTGCTGCCAATGGGCCGGGAACGCCGTCCAGTTCAAACAGGATACGGCCCGGTTTTACCCGTGCTGCCCAGTATTCAACCGAACCCTTGCCCTTGCCCTGACGGACTTCGGCAGGCTTCTTTGAAACCGGCACATCGGGAAAGACGCGGATCCAGAGACGACCCTGACGCTTGA
>CAKZLZ010000101.1 GCA_937127435.1 uncultured Verrucomicrobiota bacterium
GTGGTAAGAGCTCAAGCTTTGGAGCTGTTAGGCCAAAAGGATCTAGAGGTGTAACAATTGGTTCTGCTAGAGCTGGCATGCATACATCATTTAAAGCTGGCTCTCACAGAGATGGTAGCAAAGATCAAGAAGATGAAAAATCGGTAGAGCTTTCTAAACTCGCTTTAGAAGCACTGGACGGAGCACTCGAAAAACTACAAGAGTTTAGACTTCAAGAAGGTGAAAAACTTCTGGTTGTTTTAAACGATCATGAAGAAGTTGGCAGCCGGTCTACCGCTGGGGCGGGCGGCAAACCAGCCGTTTTCGGTTACCACTTTCAGGCCACCAATCGCGGCGCCGTTTCCGGGTGCTTCGGTAAAGGTACCGGTGACGGCTTCACCTGCCAGACTGTCTGCTTTAAAATCGGCCGCGGAGAGACTGGAGAGTTTTTTACGGGCTTCGGCGGAGGCTTCGGCATTGCTGCGTCCGTAGTAAGGACGACCGTATTGTTCCGCCAGTTCGTTATAGCGCACGCCGGGATCTTTGCCGGTGACGGCAGTAATTTCTGCGGCCAACAGGCTGAGCAAGGGTCCGTCTTTGTCGGTAGTCCAACTGCTTCCGTCTTTACGTAAAAAAGAAGCGCCCGCACTTTCTTCGCCGCCGAAACCTAAAGATCCGTCGCTCAGTCCGGGCACAAACCATTTAAAGCCCACGGGGACCTCTGCCATTTCGCGTCCGATGCCGGCAACCACCCGGTCGATCATGGAACTTGAAACCAGCGTTTTTCCTACTTTTGCACCCGCAGGCCATTGAGGGCGGTGGGTAAACAAGTATTCAATGGCCACGGCCAGGTAGTGATTGGGATTCAACAATCCGGAACTGCGGGTGACAATGCCATGCCGGTCGGCGTCAGGGTCACATCCAAAGGCGATGTCAAAATCATCTTTCATGGCGATCAACCCGGCCATAGCGCAGGGGCTGCTGCAGTCCATACGGATTTTACCATCGGCATCTATGTGCATAAACTGGAAGGAAGGATCCAGTGCAGGGTTTACATTGGTCAAATTCAGATTGTAGGTTTCGGCGATGGGCGCCCAGTAATCCAGAGAGGCGCCACCCAAAGGATCCACACCCAATTTCAATCCGGAGTTGGAGATGGCATCCATATCCAAAACGTCTGCCAGGCCTTTGACATAGGGTGTAACCAAATCCATTTTGTGGACCAACTCATCATTGATGGCCCGTTCAAAGGACATTCTTTTAATGTCATCCAAATCTGTTTCGAGCATGACGTTTGCACGGTCCTGAATCCAATTGGTGGCATCAGAACCCGCTGGTCCGCCATGGGGAGGATTGTATTTGAGTCCACCGTCTTCCGGCGGATTGTGAGAGGGGGTAATGAGGATGCCGTCCGCTTTGTCGTCATGAATGCGGTTGTATTCAATAATCGCTTTGGAGACTGAAGGAGTAGGGGTGGGGCGTCCGCCTTCCTGGACACAAACGGTTACCTGATTCGCGACCAGAACTTCAATGGTGGTGATCCAGGCCGGTTCTGACAGGGCGTGGGTATCCATTCCCAGAAAAAGAGGTCCTTTGATGCCTTTGATTTCACGATACTCGCAAATCGCCTGCACGATCGCCAAAATATGGTTTTCATTAAAACGGCTGTCATTGGCGGATCCACGGTGACCGGAGGTTCCAAAGCTGACCCTTTGCTCGGCAATGTCCGGACGGGGATGTCGAATATAATAACTGGACACCAACCCCGGGATGTTGGGGATAAGGTTTGCGGGGACGGGTTTTCCGGCGAGAGGATGCTGAGACATAAGATTTCCTTGGTAAATTGAAGCACTTATCTTAATCACGAACCGTTGATTCACAAGCAGAATTCGGTTAGAGATCCGTGAATGAGCATCCCATTCACTTTTGCTGCGATTGATTTTGAAACCACCGGGTCGGTGGCGGGTTGTCCGGTGGAACCCTGGCAGGTGGGGATTGTCACTTTTACTCCCGATGAAGAGCCGGTGTTTTGGGAATCCCTGCTGAAGATTGGGTCGAGACCTTTTCATCCCCGGGCTCCGGGAAGACATTCTCAACTCCGTGAGGAACTGGCTCTGGCACCGAGTTTGCAAGCATGTCTGCCGGATTTACGGCGGCTGTGTCTCTCCCGTCCCATGTTGGCCCATAATGTTGCCACGGAAAAAAAATGTCTGCAGCAATCTCTTCCCATGGAAAAATTCGGCCCGTGGATCGATACCCTGAAGTTGAGCAGAGCGGCCTGGCCAAATTTCCCTTCCCACAAGTTGGAGGATGTTTTAATCTCATTGGATTTAATGAAGAAGATGCAGAAACAATTTCCGGACAGGGCTGCGCATGATGCCTTGTATGATGCGTATGGTTCAGGGCTGATTCTTCAGCATTTACTTTCCCAGCCGGATTGGAAAGAGGTTCCGTTACGACTCTTGGAGCATCCGGATCTGAGTGGGTGGCAAAAACGGAAGCGATAAGACTCTATGGTGCGAGGGACCTTAGGTCCTGGTGACGCTGGGACAGGAATGTCCGCGCTCCAAAAAAAAATCCCGCCCTTCGCAAAGCGAGGAGCGGGATCTGTAGTAAAACAAGTTGCGGATTAAGCGAACTGTTTATCTACAATGGCTTCAGCTGCGGACCAGTATCCGCTGGCGTCGCCTTCAAATCCATTTTTCTCAGCCATCAAGTAGGCTTCAAACTGGATGCGCTGATACCGTTCTTCAGCCGAGAGAGTTGCAACTTTTTTAGCTTTCGCTTTTTTAGGTGCAGCTTTTTTCTTGGCCGGAGCTTTCTTTGCAACCGCTTTCTTTGCCGGAGCTTTTTTAGCCGGAGCTTTCTTCGCGGGTGCTTTTTTGGCAGTGGCTTTTTTAGCAGGAGCCTTTTTTACTGCGGCTTTTTTGGCCGGAGCTTTTTTGGCGGCTGGAGCTTTTTTGGCTGCAGCAGTTGATTTTTTAGTAGTGGTTTTCTTTTTGGCGCTCATGTGCCTGTCCTTGTTAGTTGATTTTCAATGCACGAATGCATAAGAGCTCCATATCTACACAATTTTTAATGATGCAAGACAGAAAAGGAATGAATTATGTTGAATTTACAGACAATTGATCAGGAACTCGCCCTCGTTGTTCAGGAAAGTATCGCACAGGCTTTCCCTGAAAACCTGCCTGAAGATTTTAAAGCGTCGGTTTTCCGCACTTCGGATCCCCGTCACGGTGACTACCAATGTAACGACTGTATGCAATTGGCCAAGGCCTTGCGGCAGGCGCCCCGGGGCATTGCCGAAAAGGTGGTGGCAGGACTTGAGGGTCATCCGGCATTGGAAAAGGTGGAGCTGGCCGGTCCGGGTTTTATCAACTTTACGCTATCAACAGATTGGTTGGCAGATCGGGTTCTGCAATTGGAATCGGATGTCCACCGGGGAATTCCCCAAGTGGGAGAGGGCGAAACCGTGGTGGTGGATTATTCCAGTCCGAACGTTGCCAAACCCATGCATATCGGACATATCCGTTCGACGGTTATTGGAAACGCTTTGGATCGTTTACACCGCGCCTGCGGCTTTCAGGTCATCGCCGATAATCATCTGGGAGACTGGGGCACCCAGTTTGGTTTGATTCTGATGGGGTATCGTAACTTTTTAGACAAGGAGGCTTTGGAGGCTTCCCCCGTAACGGAACTGGAGCGGATCTATGTTGCCAGTTACCAGAAATCCAAAGAAGATGAAAGTTGGTTGGATGCGGCCCGGGACGAGTTGGTAAAACTTCAGGCCGGTGATGAAGAAAATCTTAAACTCTGGAAAAGTTTTGTGGAACTCAGTCTGCGTGAATTTAATAAAATTTATGCGCGTCTGGATGTTCGCTTTGATCTGGAACGGGGGGAAAGTTTTTACAACGACCGCCTGGCCGGCATCCTGGAGAAATTAAAGTCCGCCGGATTGCTGCAAGAAAGTGACGGGGCACAAATTGTGGATCTCGAGGAAGAAAAGCTGGGCGTCTGCATTGTGCAGAAACGGGACGGCGGATTTAATTATGCCACCACCGATATTGCGACCGTGTTTAGCCGGGTGGAAGAGTTTTCACCCTCCACGATTTTGTACGTCACCGATGAACGTCAGCAACGTCACTTCCAACAGTTCTTTTCAGTGTCCAAAAAGCTGGGAATTAAAACAGATCTGCAGCATGTCTGGTTTGGTTTGATGCGCTTGCCTGAAGCGACCTTCAGTACCCGAGAAGGCAATGTGATTAAATTGGAAGCGCTGCTGGATGAGGCGGAGAGCCGGGCATTAAAAATGGTGCAGGCCAGCAGTCCCCATCTTTCTCCGGAAATACAGGCGGAAGTGGCATCGGCAGTTGGCATCGGATCGATCAAATATGCTGACCTCAGCCAAAATCCTCAAAGCCTGGTTACTTTTACCTGGGAGAAGGCCATGGCGCTGGATGGAAATTCCGCGCCCTATCTACAATATGCCCATGCCCGGATCCGTTCGGTGTTGGATAAGTATGCGACGCAATTTCCCGAAGGCAAACCGGCGGAAGCGCCATTTCAGTTGGCGGAACCCTTGGAGCGTGATCTCGGATTAAAAATTGCCCGGTTCCCGGAGGCCGTTTTGATGGCGACCCGGACCTACAGGCCCAACCTGCTGGCGGATTATCTTTTTGATCTGGCACAAACCTACAGTACCTATCATCAGAGCATTCCTTTTCTCCGGGCCGAACCCGGGGTACGCGAAAGCCGGATGCGTCTGATTGCCCTGGTGGCCGATACGCTCAAGGATGGTTTGAAACTCCTCGGAATCGAAACCCCAAACCGGATTTAGTTTGATGTCCCATCCCCGAAACCTTCCTTTTCCCGCCGCCCCCCAAGTTGCAATTTGGTTGTGGATGATGTGCACCTTAATCGTGCTTATGGTCGCGGTCGGCGGCATCACCCGCCTAACCGAATCCGGTTTGTCGATGGTGAGGTGGGAACCGGTAAAAGGGGTGATCGCCCCGCAAACCCAGGAAGCCTGGCAAGAAGCATTTGACCTCTATAAAATTAAGGCCGGGACGCAGTTCGAAAAGTTCTCTGCCGACCGGGAAATGACCCTGCAGGATTTTCAGAAGATCTATTTCTGGGAATATGCCCATCGCGTTTTAGGGCGATTTATTGGTCTGGCATATGCATTGCCCATGTTCTATTTTCTGTTGCGGGCGAAAATGCCAAGAAGCTGGAAGGTAAAACTTTGGATCGGTCTGGCACTGGGAGGCGGGCAGGGCGTTTTGGGATGGTTTATGGTGATGAGTGGTTTTGCCGATTTACCTTACGTGAGTCATTTCCGGTTGGCCGCGCATTTGTGTCTGGCGCTTTTTGTTTTTGCTTATCTGCTGTGGCTGATTCTTGATTTGATCCCTTTCTGGACGCATCGCCGGGAGAATTATGATTCGGTGAAACCCTTACGTTTTTCCGCAGCTTGCTGGTTGATTCTTTTAACCCTGCAAATCGTTTACGGCGCCTTTACCGCCGGTCTGCGGGCGGGCT
>CAKZLZ010000102.1 GCA_937127435.1 uncultured Verrucomicrobiota bacterium
CGGAACGGGGTTATAGGGGAGGCGTTTCTTTTGTGCCTTTTTGTGGCTACAGAATATTTTGAAATGCTCTAATTTGAAGCTCTCCACGCGTTCCGCGTGGCAAGTGGCTTGGTTGTTGGCTTTGCTACCAGGTGTAAATGGACTTTAAGTTAGGGCTGCTGCAATTACAGTAGGTCTACCTCTGCATTAAAAAATATTAGCGTACAATTAGCGTTGATTTGCGGTTAAATTCTTTTTGTTAATGCTTCAACAAGCCCTTCGGGGTTTCCAATATCGAGTCTCTTGCCTTGCAGCAGATGCGCATGAAAACCTTCGTCGGCGAGGAGAGTGGCCATGGCGTCGGTGAGCTGAATTTCGTTATTGCGTCCGGGGGCGGTGTTTTCGAGATGCTGACGTAAACTGGCCGGAAAAACGTAGCGGGCGGCAAAGGCCATATGTTGTTTTTCGCCGTTGAGCATCTGGATGCAAGGGATCTGCTCCGGATCCGGTTTTTCGATCATTTGGGTGACCTGAAAACTTCCGGGCTGCGTTTCGGATCCGCCGCAAATCCCGTAGCGCACCGCGCGTTCCGCCGGAACCGGCTGGGTGGCCACCGACCCTTTGCCGCTTTCGCGGAGGGTTTGAACCATGTCCGGCATCGGTGATTTTCCGGTGATGATGGTATCGGGCAACAGCACCGCAAAAGGCGAATCTTCCGGCACCGCGCTGAGTCCGCAGAGAATGGCGTCTCCAAGTCCCTTCATTTCCTTTTGTTCCACATAGTGAAAGCGTACCCGGGCCAGCAACGCATTAAGATCATCCATCAATCCCGCTTTGCCTTTGCTTTCCAAATAGGCATCGAATTCAGGGTCGGGGGTGAAATAATGGGAAATGGCCTCTTTGCCTTTGGACAGAACAATCACGATATCCGTCACCCCCGCATCGGCCGCTTCGCGCACCACTTCATGAATCACCGGGCGGTCGCCCACCGGCAGCATTTCTTTGGGAACAGATTTGCTCCAGGGAAGGAATCGGGTGCCGTAACCGGCGGCAGGGAGAATGGCGTACATGGAAGTGCGGGAGTTTTAAGTGCGAGAGTGCGGAAGTTGGGAGTTGGGGTTTACCGCTAATTTACGCTAATCTTACGCTAATTTCTTGGGTTGTGGGCTTGGGTTCTGGTTGCAGGGTTTCAATTGAAACCCTGCAAGGGACAACTGGACTTTATGTTTGGACTGCTGCTTTTGCAGCGGTGTAACCGCGGCATTAGAAAAATTAGCGTCAATTAGAGGTTAAAAAATGGTGGCGCCGGAGTCCCGCTTTTAAGCGGAAGTGATCCACGACCTTTAGGGCGTGGGTTTCGGAGCCTAAGGTCTCTGAAGTCGGTTTATTCGGGAATTGGGAAATGGGAAAAAATGAAGAAGCGGTGTCTAGTTGCTTTTCTTTCCTCCGGTACTGAAAATTTTAGAGACAAAGGGCATGGCGCGTTCGAGTTTGCGCTGCCAGGTCTGCAGGGTCTGTATCCGCTGCTTGGCCAGGGTTTCCTCTGCGGGCAAGGCGTCAGACAATTCCTGCAGACGCTCTTTGCCACTGCGGAGTTTGGGCTGCAGCTGACTTTCCACAATTGTACCGATAAGCCGGCGCATTGACCGTTCTGCACTGTAGTTGCTGTGGCGCTGTCCGATGGGCGACTGACGTTTTACCGCTCCGAGGGTCTGAAGCAGTTTCAGTCCCTGGCTGGCGGAGCCGGAACTGATCTGTAGACGCAGCGCAATTTCCTCCTGCAGCATCGATCCTTCCGCACAATAGAGGGTTCCATAAATCAATGCGGTCGATTTGGGTAATCCAAATCCGTCAAAAATCCCCACAAAAAGATCGAGGATTTCCTGTTCCCAATCCGGGATGTCAGATTCAAAACTTATGGCCGTTTCTGTCATTAATTGGAAGTCGGATGCGCGGCGGGCCGCGGAGAAGAAAGAACGGATGAGGAATAATTGCGTCGGAGAATTCAGTGCCGGGACTTCATCGCTTATGGAGTGCGGAATTTTAATTCCGCTTTTCTATAGCCTCAGCTTGCTGAGGCGGAGCCCCGACGCTGCAAGCATCGTCACCCCAAAGCGGAATTGAAATTCCGCACTCCATAACTGCGACCCAACCAACGCGTTCTGATACATCCTTATGTCCCGCCACTCTTCTACGGCACGCTACGCCCGGTCAGGTCCCGGCTGCCCTTCAACTTGTCGGCAGCTTTTTGTCGTACCCATATATTTAGGTTAATTCGTCCCGTACGCAATGCTTATTTCATTTATTATTGAAGTGAATGAAGGGAGGCGGGAGGCGGGAGAAGAAGTCACTGGTCAGTGGTCATTCGGGAATTGGGGAATTTTGAGAATTGGGGAATGGGAAATGAGGAGTGTACCGCTAATCTGCGCTAATCTTACGCTAATTGCTTGGCTTGATGGCTTGGGTTCCGGCTGAAAGGTTCCAATCGGAACCTTTCAGATTCAGCAATGTATGGCTTCCGGT
>CAKZLZ010000103.1 GCA_937127435.1 uncultured Verrucomicrobiota bacterium
TCCTGATAGTTCATAAGGCATTTTGTTTTTTTTGTCAATTAAGCCTACTTTTTCTAAGACTGCCGTGATTTTTTTTTGCATGTCTGCATTATTTTTCCAGCCTGTAGCTTTCAGTACAAAGTTCAAATTTTCTTGAATACTCCGATCTGTTAAAAGATTAAAATCCTGGAAAACAATTCCTAATTTTCTCCTTAAAAAGGGAATCGTCTTTCTGTTTAAATTTTTCAAATCAAATCCTGCTACTTGTCCTTTTCCATTTTGGAGGCTTCCAGGATGCAAATTCCCCCGTTCCTTCTGCAGATGTACCCGTAAAAGGACTGGTCGTGGAAATCCCGCCGGTGCTTACCGATACGCCATCCATCCGGATTCGGATGGGAGACGGAACCAAAGATTTTCTCGTTCAGTCCTTACCCCACGACTCGATAAAGCTGGGAACCCGACAGGTTTATTCCGTCAGTTGGGATGGTTACCGGGCTGATGGAAGTACGCCCTCTTATAAACTCGAAGTGGCGGTGGATGGAAAATCCATTGGCAGTGTTGACCTTAGTGATGGATCATTTCCTGATCGCGCTGACTTTACCATGGTGACGGTCGGTCAGGGTGTGGGGCGTGGAAAAACTGTGGGTTGGGGGGGTGAAAAGCTTACGGTTTCTAAAATAGTGGTGTATAGTGAGTCCTTGACATCTGATTCTCTCTACGAGATGATTCAAAAAGTATTTTTCTAAACCCGGTTTACTTATGGACATCGCAGACGATACAAACACAATAATTCGCATTGAAAAACTAGGCCGAAGCGCATGTGACCATTGCGGTGAAGTGCTTGAGGTCTCTGAATTTCATGTTTTTGAAGAAATCGAATGTCCCGTTTGCGGCGGGATCCTAACCGTACCCGGTCGTTTTGGGAATTATTTCCTGCTTACAGAACTTGGACGCGGCGGAATGGGAACAGTATTTCTCGCCCGGGATGCCCAGCTCAACCGGCTGGTTGCACTAAAGGTTCTGAATCCTAAATTCGGAAGGGATCCCAAATTTGTGGAAAGCTTGCTGAAGGAAGCCAAGGCGGCCGCAGCACTCAATCACAAAAATATTGTTCATATTTATACTTTCGGACAAGAGAATGACCAACCCTACATTGTAATGGAACTTGTGGATGGTATCCGCTTGGATGACTGCATTGACCCGGAAACCCTGCAAAGTGAAATGGGCTGGCTGGATGTCATGTTGCAAATGGCGGAAGGTCTTGCGGATGCGGAAAGAAAAGGAGTGGTTCACGGAGACATTAAGCCCGCAAATATTTTGATGGATGAAGACGGCAACGCAAAGTTGTCCGATTTCGGCATTGCCCGAATTGGGGCTGGAGATGATGACCGTATCCTGGGGACCCCCCTCTATATTGCCCCGGAAAAGACCCGGGGGGTTAAAGTGGATGCCCGTTCCGATCAATTTAGTTTAGGGGCTACCTTTTGGCATATCATGTCCGGATTCCCTCCTTTTCCCGGAAAATCCTCCAAGGAAGTGGTGCTTCGCCGCTTTGAAAATCCTTCCCCCGACATTCGGGAATATGCGGATCATATTTCCGGCGGCACCGCTTTTCTGTTGAAAAAAATGATGGCCACAGATCCGGATGACCGGTACCCGAATTTTGAAGCGGTTGCTTCGGAAATTGAAGAAATCATGTTGGAACTGGAAACCTACGAGATTGAAGAAGAGGAAAGGCGCGAACGTCTTGAAGAAGAGGCCCATGTGATCCAGCATGAGGAAATGAAAGGCCGGATTCTGGTGGTAGGATGTGTGATTGTGGCAACGATCATCGGATACATCTATTTTACCTGGTACCGCTAACGTTTGAAGCCGTAGAGGGTAAGTCCTTCACGCTGATTTAATACCCGCTTTTTCCAGCCCCGTTCCCTCATCCCTTCAAAGAAAGGTTTTGCGATGATTCGTCCGGGCTCACTTAACCAGGTTTCACCGTGTGGCTTCAGTAGTTTTTCAAAAGACTGAAAAAGAGGGTCAAAGTTCCGTCTTTCGTATGCAACATCCCCGGCCATAATCCTTGAGCTTTGTATATCTTCAGGGTGACACCTCCAAT
>CAKZLZ010000104.1 GCA_937127435.1 uncultured Verrucomicrobiota bacterium
GTGCGCAAATGAGGTGATACATCCAAGGACCGTCTTCGACGAAAAACGGGTCCCGCCAGTGACAGTGAACGGGATCCACCTCGCGCGGACCAAGATCATACCAAGGCAACACCGCTTCCGAAACTGGATTTTCGTCAAGCTTCCGCCAGTGGACCAAATCCTCGGACCAAGCCAAACCTGCTCTTTGCACGCCGAACCACCTCCGCCGATGCCCGGTGTAGGCCATCCAATACAAATCATTTCGTTTGATTACGCAACCTGTCGCCAGTTTCTGACCATCCCATGCGTCTCCCCATCCGCGTTCAAGGGCAAGGCCCCGGTACTCCCAGGTCTTCAGATCGGAGCTCACCGCATAACCGACGTCCCAGTGCTTCCCACGTTCATTAGAGGGCAGGGATGTGGGCTGGGTTAAGAACCACATGTGAGCGATATTGTTTTCAACGAAGAACCAGGGGTCGCCAATATGGTGTTGTTTAAGGGTGAACATTGTTATCTCCTGTGATTCGAGTGTGAAAGTTGCTTAAATGATCATTCCCTTCATTCGAAGCTGAAAAAGTTGCAACCGGATGCATGCAAATAGATAAAGCAGGAATTCTTTAGAAGCGAAGGAATAAAATTACGTCCTTTTAAGTGGCAGGCTCTCGCCATCCTGCCATCTGCTTTCCAACATGAGGGTCTGACGTTGTTGGGGTAAACCGTATGATCCATCGCGGTAAAGTCGGTCCAGAAATTCGACGCTGCTGCGGGCGCCTTCACGGGGATCTAAATACATCCCGGCCTCTTTATTCTTTTTGTGATCATCAATCTGCAGGCTGGCCCAAGGTTTTCCTCCCTGAATACTTTGGCTCAATTTTCGGGCTGTTTCCGGGTCGCTCCCGAGTATGGCATCAATATTGTGAAAACTTTTGGGTGGGTTTTGCTCATCAAACACGGTCAGAGCCGGATGCTCGTTGCATACCAACAAAGTTGCCGCCTGCTCCCGCCAGAGTTCCCAGCTTAACAAATGGTTGCTGCGCGCAAAATAAATATGAAAATATCCGCGGGCCACCATTTCCCGGAGCGCATCCATGGTGGCCATAAAAGAATTGTGCAGTACCCGATAACCGGGGTGAGAATATTCGCCTTCGCCGAAAGAAACCCAGGCGCTGGTCTGCCAATGCACCGCGTCCCAGTCAAAGGAGGGGAAAGTCGAGGGGTCATAGCCGATCGCATCGAGCACCACGCCCTGAATATTCATCGCTTTGAGTTTTCGGTTCAAGTTGCCGGGGGTGATCCCCTGATGTAGCGGCAGGGGCAGAAGGTTGTAGCCCAGGTTGCGCGCGCTTTGGTGTACACGTTGAAAGCGCAGGGATTTTGTGAGGGTCTGCTCTGAGGCTGCGACCCCCAAAAAACCGAGATTGATATAACGAATCCGCTCTTGATGGTGCCAGCGCATTTCCGAAAATGCGGCCGCGGCGGGGTTGCGTTCATAGCCCAGTTTTTTTGCGGCGGCGACAACCTTTTCCACCGTCTCTGGACGGATACGCGGGTCATTGCGCAAGGCCCGGGTGACCGTGGATTTGTGTACACCCACTGCGGATGCAATATCCGCCATGGTTACCGTAGATCTATTCATAATTTACAATAAAACATATGATGCATCCGGTTGCAAGGATTATGGGTTGTTCCATCCTTCTGGCGAATTATACTGTCGAAGTACTTAAATTATGACCTCATTGGGTGACCTTATGAAAAAATATATTTACATCCTAAGCTCTTTTGTCCTGTTTCAATTTGGGCACGCTGCTTTTGCCGGAATCATTTTATTTGATGATTTTGATGGAGATACGACAAATCTCAATGGGGCCGCTGCGGATATTGGGGGGAATTGGGTTGCAGAGGTTAACGGCGACTTTCAAACGAACGGAGTTTTTGATGGGGGGAGAGGCAGTGCAACATTAGCTTTCACACCGGTGGATGGTTTTATTTATACTGCGGAAACGTGGATGACGGGTATTACGGGTACGAATCGTATTTCGTTTGGTTTTGTTGATGGACAAAGTAGCGGTACTGCAACTTCAATCCGTTTCCAGCAAAATGGTGATCCTGTAGGGCGAGCCTGGATGGATTATATTGGGAGTGGGGACCCTATCGACAACTTTGCGTACAATGATCTAACCGGTAGTGCTGCTTGGACCGATGCCACCTTGAGAGATCAATCAGGTGGAGATATTGGTATGCGAATCGTGTTAGATACCACTGCTGGTACGGGGAATTGGACCGCGACCTGGTATGCCAAAAGTACGGTGGGTACCTCATTTACGGAAGTAAGAGCGACTGAAACTTTATTGGATGAAACCATCACGTCCGTTGGATATTCGCTCTATAATAATACAATCGATGGGACCATCGAAAGTTTTTCTGTGACGGCAGTTATTCCGGAGCCCTCTTCAATAGTGTTGTTGCTGGTTTCTTTGGCCGGTGGACTTTTGATTTTCCGTCGGCGTTAATCTTCCCTACAATATGATGTATTTATGATCTCAAAATATTTCCTGCTGGTTTCGTTTTTTTGCTGTTTCCTTTGTTCTGTTAAATCTGAAGAACAGATCTTAACCACTGGAGAGATGCAGCTTCGAATTGAAGGTCCTGCGCCAGGTCAATTTGGGAAATTTGCGGACGGGGGGTATTGGACCAGTGTCGATACCACCATCTTGGCCTGCTCACCTGCCGCTTCAAGTTTGAATGGAGAAACGGTTGATGGCTATGTCCTAAATCCGGAGCTCATGGGTTCACATGGTTTTGACAGTCGATATGACATGGGAAAACGCTTTGTGGAGCAGCCGGATTTCCCGATTCAGCTTCGTGAGATTGGGGACGTGTTTATCTCGATGCAATCCCAGCGCAAGTACCCTGATCATGATGGGGGATCTTACTCCGAGGCACAGGCGATTATTCGCATGGCTTCGCCGCCAGCTCCGGGATCTTTCGCCCCGCCACTGGTCAACTGGAAAGGACGAACGAACTGGGAACCGGTTCAAGTGGATGTGGCCAAGACCTTGGCTCGATTACCTGTCTTTTCTGCAAAGGGTTTGGAGGTCCCTCCGGCAAAAGCTATTTTGGAACGGATCGATCATTTGAATTTATACATGATCGGTGCAGGGCCTGCCAAAAGGTACTACGGTAATTTTTTCCCTTTGGGGTTTGGCTCCTCGTCGGGGGAGCGGGGCAATTATGGAAAAAACCTCAGCCGAACGATCGGTACGGCTTTCCTGGCCTTGATCACAGATGCCTATACCCCGGCGGAACGGGAGGCGATACTGGTTCGCTTGCTTCACATGGGCATTCAGTGGTATGAACCTTTACAACACGGGGGAGACTCCAAGCCGAACGGAGGGATCAACCAGTTTCAGTTTTTGCCCATTGCGCTCTATCTTTACGCATCCAATCGTTTGGAAGAGTTGGATGCCTTTTTGGAGAGGGCCCCATTAAATCAAAGCGGACATTTTTTCCGTTGGGATGCGGCCAAAATTGCAGAGCTCGAACCACATGAAGATTTGAATAAGCAGATGAGCAGCCGTTTGCGTCCTTTGTTAAAAGTGGAGGGGGAAATCCTGACTTTTGAAACGATCCGGCCGAAAGGACAGGGAAGCGGTGATCCCGGTAAATTTAATCTGAAAGAGAGTTGGATAACCCGGGCAAAAGACAGGGCTAAAGCGAAAATTCTCTCGTCGGGAGCGGCGGTAAAGAAGGGAACGGGCTCGCTTTCCTGCAGAATTTCGTCTCAACCCACCCCCCCGTTTCAGGTTGGGGATCTGGTCTATTTTGTCGCGGACCCGTCTTTGGAAGTGTCGGAGGGGCTGGCCGAATATTCGCTGGAAGCCCTCTACGCGCCGCAGGCGTGGCAACCCACCCCCTATGCTGCTTATCGGGCACAAATAGATATGACGGCGGATGCCATTGCCCATCAAGTGTTTGAGATCGGTAAGTATACTCAACGCCTGACCCCCATGCGTGATTACGTGAAGCGGGTCAATAATTCGGATGACAAAGTTTTACCCCCGGTTGGCGGACCCTATTTGGATTCCGACTCCGGAACCTCTTATGGGTTGGACCGCAGCTTTTGGCGGGCACATCATTCGGCACTGGGTCTTGATTGACCTTTTTTCCCGAATGTTTGGGGCTTGGAGGCGATGTTTTGAAGTTTATGGAAAAGCACCTCAAGTGGCCGGCGGCAGATTTTTGGAGGCCCAGCTGGCTTGTCTGGCGAGCCCCATCATAATTTTGACGTCATTTTCAGTGAGGGAACCCCGGGTCAGCACTCTTCTCAGGCCCAGCATCATATGATCACGTTTTTCATCTTCACAGAAATGAATATCCTGCATGGCCTGATCCCAACAGTCGAACATGCGTTCCATAAAGCGGTGATCGGCGGGGGGCGTCTTTTCCTCTCCCAGGGAGAAATCTTCGCTGGCCTGATAGAGTTCGTGGAGCACGACCATCACAGCCTGGGAAAGATTTAAGCTGGAGTAGGCATGGTGACTGGGGATACGGATCAGGTGGGTGGCGAATTTTAGTTCTTCGGTACGCATGCCTTTGTCTTCGGAGCCGAAGACGATGGCGACGGGTTTTTGATGGGCAATTTCCAAAAGCTCGGTTGCGGCTTGTCGCGGGGTGCTGGCGTGGTCACGGTAAAATCCATCCACTCCGCTGGTCATGGCCACGGCGCCACAATCGGCGACGGCTTCTTCAAGCGAGTTGCATTCTTTCCTGTTTTTATACACCGGTAAAGCTTTCAGGGCCATTTTCCGTAATTCGACGGGATCCATATCCGGACTGGGTTTCACCAGCACCAGTTGATCCAGTCCGCAATTTTGCATGGCCCGGCATATCGCGCCCATATTGCCGCCGAAGAGGGGGCGGACGCAGACGACACGGATGTTTTCTTTATAATTTTGCATGGGACGGCTATATCATGGAGTTGGAACGGAAACCAGCCCGGGAACTCCCACTTCCTGCATAATTCAAGGGTGTGTGCCGTTTTTTAATGAAGTGCTAATAAAATCCCAACATTCAGAAGGTATCTTCTTTCACGTGAGTCACAGTACGACCTCACGGGAAATGGTGACTTACCAGACTTCCCTAAAATAACCCTTGGAGTAAACCTCAAATGAATATGAAAAAGAAAATCGCAATTCTTTCCGCAATTGTTGCAAGTGGAACGATGATGACCGCCCAAGCCGGTGGATATAAAATTACAAGTGAAGACGGAGAAAGCTACCTCAAAATCGGTGGCCGTATTCAGTTACAATACCATGCCGTAGAACCGAGCGAAGGTGAGTCTACCGACGAACTGTTTTTCCGCCGCCTGCGTCCTTACATTGAAGGTTCTCTCTATAAAGATTGGAAAGCAAAATTCCAGTTTGACATGGGTAAATCCAAAACCGAAATCAAAGACATGTACTTCCAGTACAAAGGATATGATTTCGGAAATGTGACCCTGGGTAACAAAACGTTCCCTTTCTCACGTGAACAGTTGACCTCCTCCAAAACACAGGGTGTGGTTGAGCGTACTTTCGTAGGGGATCACAACTATGGTTCTCCCGACCGTCAGGTGGGTATCTATTTGGACGGTGGATCTGATATGCTTACATACGGTTTGGGTGTGGCCATGGGTGCAATTGACACCAGCAACTCCAAATTGGACTTCGACAGTGTTGCTTCCTTGAACAAAGGCGATGACTGGAATGAAGGCCCGATGTTTGGTGGACGGGTTGAAATCCATCCCATGGGTAAAATCAATTTCTCCCAGGGAGCTCTCAGTGGAAAAGAGGAATTCAAAGCTTCTTTCGGTATTGGTGCCTTCTCCTGGTCCAACGATGATGACATGTTCGCCATGAGTGAAGATGACGACGGGGTTGAAAGTATTGCGGATGACAATGTTGATTCTGTCACCGGTCTTGAAGTCAGCGGTGCCGTACGGGTTGCCGGACTTTCACTGGATGTTCAGTTCAACTCTTTCGATTCAGAAACGACCGTAGCCGGTACCACCAGTGGTATCTACAAAGATGGATCCACCACCCTGGAGGCATTTGCGATCGAAGGCGGATACACGGTGGTTCCAGAACTATTGGAACTGGTTTTGGCCTTCTCCGCGCTGGACGCAGACGGATATGAAGAAACCTGGGCCCGTACCGAGTTGGGTTTGAACTATTACGTTCACAAGCACGATATAAAGTACCAGTTGACCTACCGGGTGAATGAAGACCAAGACGGCGAAGCCGGTAACGATGTGGACGAGCTCTTCGTACAAGCTCAGTTCGTATTCTAATCAGATTTCATTCTGAATAAATACAACCCGGCCGGATTTCCGGCCGGGTTTTCTTTTGACAAAATTCTCAAAGCACCCGAAAGACAGAGCTATGAAACTTCCCCTTATTATCGCTTCGCTTTATGGATTGCTCTCCGTGGTATTCGGTGCCTTTGGCGCGCATGCTTTGAAAGACCGATTTTCGCCTGACCAGCTCACTTCGTGGGAAACCGGTGTTCGTTATCAGATGTTCCACGCGGTCGCGATGATCTTATTGCTGCTGCTGGCGGACAAAGGCTTCAATTTAAAACCTTCGGTATGGGCGTTTGGTTTGGGGACCCTGTTATTCAGTGGGTCGATTTATCTGTTGTGCCTCGGTATTGGCCCCAAAGCTTTGTGGGGACCGGTAACCCCATTGGGAGGACTGGCATTGATTGTGGGGTGGGTTTGGCTGTTGGTGCAAGCGATCCGTGCGTGAACAAGGGCATCGCCACGGTCACATGTTATTCAACCGGGAGCCTTTACCCTGTCATTGACCATTGACCATTGACCATTGACCATTGACCTTACACGCAGACAATTTCTGCAAATTGCAGGAAACGGCCAAAGGAATGCACTTCGATATGTTGTTCTTTACGCCAGCGGTGGATCACGTGGCGTTCCAGACTGCGGTTGCTGTCATCCATGATAACCCGGCAGTGCGGATGTAGCCGGTCGCGCATGACGGGGAAGAGTCCGTAGCGGCCGCTATCGGTGAGATGTCGGGCGGGGCCGTCGCAGATAACCAGTTGGAAATTTTCGCTGTCGCAACAAGCAGGAATATCATACCAGTCAAAACGACCGTAAGAACGGATGGGGGCATGATGAACGGTGATGTTGGAAAGGCGATAGCGGTCAACCAGTTGAAGCAGCTTTTGGTGGCAACCTGTATCGTGTTCAAAAGTGTGTACGTGATGTCCTTGCCGGCCGGCGGTAACGGCGAGTAATAAACTGGAGAGACCGCTCCCGCACTCCAGGACATCCCCTCTACTGTTGACAGCTTTGGTTGCCATGTGTCTTAAATATCCCCGGCTGTTGGGGCGGAAGCCCAATACAGAACCAATCCATTGCAAATCGCCGATCATGTAGGTGGGAGGCGTGCAGGCGGGGTCAACCACTTTCAATGCCGCGATGGCTTCGTCGAGTCGGTTTATAGGATCGGGGGAGTTGATCCGAAGTCGGGCAGGTACTTGTTTGATCCATTTGGTTCCGCGACAGTTTTTTGACATGACCCGGGTTACCTTGGGAGTAAAATTTTGAAGGTTGGAAGAATATACATATGCAACTTTAAACAGTTTTTGTTGAAAAGGTTAAGCCTAGATTCGGTTAGAATTCGGTTACTGTCCAGAGAAGAATTTTGAATTCGTCAAAAAAATTCAATGATTTTCTCTTGCACACTGTACCACATATAGTCTATATGTACCGCTCGTCTGCAGACAACTGCGGGTGTTGCTTAGTGGTAAAGCCCCAGCCTTCCAAGCTGGTCACGCGGGTTCGATTCCCGCCACCCGCTCCACTTTTTACGGGCCTTTTCTTAACCGAAAAGGCCCTTTTTTATTGTGTAAAACGTAACAGGCCCGTTTAACCCCGTCTCAACCCACACGATGAATCACTATGAAAAAGTATGGTCAAAAGGGGACAAAGTGGGGGACACACGGATTATGCTGTCAGCGGGTGAGTTATCGGGTGGGGGGCCTGGGTGATTTTTCATAAGGATAGTCCGCGTCCGGATTTCGGGGTGGTGTTTGGTCATGGATACGGGGGGCGAGAAGCACCGGAGGTTGAGATGGCCCGCAGGGATAGAATCCTGATTTTTACGGTGGCGCCCGGGTTTCATATCTCGGAGGACCCCCGTCTGCCGTTGAATGCCTGTTTACGGTCACGTGGTATTTGGGATCGACTCCAAGGAGTCTTATGTGTTGGCAGCGGGGCGGCCATAAGGGAGCGTTGGCTGCAAGACCCGTCCATTGAAGAAACCCTTCAATACTATGATACGGCATTTTCCACAAGATATCTTAAAATTCCTACACTGTTTGGGTGCTCCTGTTTTGACCCCTCGGTTCCTCCGCCGGGTCAATGGTCTGCAGTAAACAATCATCCCGGTCCCTTTAAAGCCACCCCATTTCCGGTGGGGCATTTTGACTATGTTCATCTTCAAGCGGCGGAGTCGGAACGCCTCCATGTCGAAAACCTTCAGGAAATTCTGAGGTTGAGCGCGACACGGTAGCCGGGGATCTTTCGCTTCTGCGGGGTGAACCCGCAGGGAACGTGGTAGAGGATGAAAGACCCCAGCCGGCTGTCCGGCCGGTGAATCAGACCGTAGGCTAAACAGGTTTATTTTCAGAGCTCTTTACAGCAGTTTTGTAGATGCTAGATTCAGGTATGACCCAGCCCCCTCTTATCTATGTGACAACGGTAAATGAAGAAGTGAGGCTGTCGCGTCCGGTTTATGAAGAAGACCGAATGGCTTTGGGAATGTTGGCCGAGCGTCCCTGTCGGCTCATTCCCTATTCAAAGCTCACAGAAGCCCTGCCTGAGATAGCCGGGGGGGCGGTGGTGGTGCTGAGCGGGGGACCTGCCGCTCCGGAGTTTCCTGAGGAGCCGGTGACCCGGGATCCGGGCTTTTTGGAATTATTGACCTTGCCGGTTCCGATGTTTGCGATTTGTCGGAGCTTTCAATTAATGGGGCATCTTCTCGGGATGCCGGTGGTGAAGATGCCCGCACGAGCCGGACTCGAACGGCGGGAGGAGGGCTGTTACGAAGCCGGGACCTGTCAGGTATCGGTTGATCCAACCGACCCGATGATGGAAGGGCTGCCACCCATTATTGAGGTGTGCCAGTGTCACCGAAATGAGTTAAGACGTTTACCTCCCGGATTTCTTCACACGGGATGGAACGGGGTTTGCACCTTACAGGCTTGGCGCGATCCGCTTTCCTGCCGTATGGGCACCCAGTTCCACCCCGAGCGGGAGGGACATGCGTATGGCCACCGCATTCTCCGTAATTTTTTTAAAATGGCCGATCGCTATTTATCGGAGCGTTCAGCGTAATCCGGCGGCCCACTGTCTTACTGCGCGATATTTTACTGCGGTCTCCGCAGTTTGCCCCCAATGCTCGAAAAATCCCCATGAACCTGCGTTGGTGTAGCGTTGTCCGCTATTAAACAGGCAGATCAGTCCGCCTCCGGTTTTCGTCCAGTGGTTGAGATAGTCTACATACAGTTGACCCATTCGCGGATCCTGGTTCGCCCGCATCAGCAGTTCATTCAATTTAGAATTTCGGTTTGCATTACCCAGCGCGGTGAGATGTTGTCCGGCCTCGTAGGCGGTCAGACCCAATCCGTTTTTCTTGGCAAGGTCCATTTGTTGATCCATCCAGCGGCTGCACTGCGGAAGCGAAATCTCTTGGAGATAAGTGAAGAGCCGGTCAAGGTCCCAGTTTTCCACTTCGGAGGCGATGGGCATATCGCGATTCCAGGACAGAGGGGATTCGGGCACGTTAAAGGTAAGATAAGGCGCGATGGCGAGTACGTCGGCCCCTTCCGCCACGCCATCAGCTTCCACCACAATTTTGGCATACCCGATGTTCGAGGCCTGCGTCGCCACGACTTTCCGAAGACGTATTTTCTGTGGGCCTGTGAAGACTTTGTCCAGGATCTCATACATCCGTACGCAATCCCGGGCGTACTGCAGTGCACCCGCCCGCCAACCCTCTGAGGCCAGGCCGGCTTCCTGTCCCCGTTGATTCGATTCCCGGCTGGCCGGAAACATTCCGTTCCAGACCTCGTTTGAGAATTCAATGTAGACCCCGAGAGAGGGGTGAAGCTGATCCCGGAACATTTCAGCCGTCTTTTGGATAAACTCGTCATCCGCCCGGTGGGGAATGTTGATCCAGGCGTTTACTTTCAGTTCGTTACATAGATCGATCACTTCCTCCCAGGGAGCGCCACTGTGGCTGTAGGTGCGTTGATCCGGAATCGGACGTTCGTACCAGCTGGAAAGCTTCGAAGGATTGGTTCGGGTCCAATCCATAAAACGAATGGTGTCAACCTCCCGCCAGCGGTTTAGAAATTCAGGGGAGAAGCGCTGGGTTTCGAGAAGCTCTTCGCGGTCTTTACGCACGAAGCGCATGTTCCGAGGGTAATTTTCCGGATCGACCTCTGTGATAGTCAACTGGATGAATCCTTTGCCGGTTGGGGTAAATTCCACCACTTCCCGACCGCGCTTGCTGCTGAGATGTCGAGAGTTTCCCGCCCATCGAAACCCGCCCTCGCCTTCGTAAAGAAGCACATATTCGCCCGAAGGAAAATGTTCGGTCACTTCGGTGAGGAGCAGGGTGGTGGCCCACTGGCCCGGTTCCAGCTGAGTGACATATCCGTTTTCATCCAGG
The DNA here is from genome assembly GCA_937127435.1 of uncultured Verrucomicrobiota bacterium. Lineage (GTDB taxonomy): Bacteria > Verrucomicrobiota > Kiritimatiellia > SS1-B-03-39 > UBA6053 > UBA6053. Next base: position 10,716 of record CAKZLZ010000104.1, read on the forward strand.
GAGAGCCTATCTTTGCTGTCCCACACTCCCTGCCGCTGGGAAATCCACTTGCGGGCGGTTTTCATATGATTGAGAAAAGCCTGCTCGCGGCTCCAATCTTCCAACCCGGAAAGGTTGATGCCGAATTTTGCGTTTTCGGCGATAGAAGGGCTAACAGCGAGAACGCCACATACAAGGAGGAAAAAAGGTAAATGTTTCATACAAGTTTTTACTCTGTTTGTACGAAAGAGGAAATACGAAGCCTGGCAGGAATCTTATGATTTTGCGAAAATTCCAGCGATCACGGGACAATTCACCAAAAGCCTTACGGAAGGCTCTCTCTGGTAAAAAGAGTAAAAAGGTTTAACGGCGGGTACGGCGGCGTAGAACAATACCAATTAAGGATAAGCCCAAGAGCGATAAGACGATGCTGGAGGGTTCGGGGACGGCGACGATTTGCATGCCGGTGAGAGTTACAACGCTGTCAGTAGCACCAGAGGCAATAGCTGAAATTGATAAAGTACTGGAAGTTGAACCGCTGAATTTAACGTAGTTCCCTAATACGCTACTACCAGCGCTTGTAGCCGTTCCTTGAATATAACTGCCTTGATAGGTCGCCTGCGCCTCACTTACATCAAGATAGAAAGTACCATTCCCATCGGTCACGGTTACCGTAGTAACCACATCGGTCCCGCTAACGTTGTCCCCTGATCCGAAATAAACATAAACATCATAACCATTCGAAGTGAAATCTGAAGATAAGTTACTAATCTGTACGTTATAAGGATTTGATACGTTCCCAGACCCCGAAGCACCAATTCCTAAACCACGATTAAACATCGAGTAATTACCATCAGTGGTGGCTGCGCCGATCGATGTAATATTGCCAGTACCATCCAAGAGAATTGAGGCTCCTGACGCGGTACCACTTGCCAGATTAAGCGACGATGCCGTCGTAACATCAGGGTAACCGGCTTTCAGCTGCCATCCATTTGAGGCAACAACCCCTGCCGTTCCAGTTCCAACAGATGTGCCAGCACCTAAATCAATATTAATCATAGCAGCCGCAGAAGCAGCAGAGGCAAGTAGAATGCCGACGGCGGTTAAGATAGTTGTGAAAGTTTTCATAGGGTTTTCCTTACATGTGAAATCAAATAGATCTGTTCTCAATCTTCATAAGATTGCCATAAGCTTTGATGTATGTCATTGCGTATGTACGAAATAATATATCTTAAAAGCGAATTTTTGTTGCGGAGATAATTTATGGGTAGTAGGGGTAGGTATGGGGAAAAATCTACGAAATATTATGGTGATGCAGAATTGGCAGAATCAGCTGTCCCATGAAATTTATCATGGTATTTTGGATTTTGTGTCGCATCACGCTCCGGATCAGTATCTTTGTCGGCGCCTACATTGGGGGCATTCTTTAGATTTGTCAGTTGTAGGAAACTGGAAGGTGGATGCCTTTATTTCTCCGGTGATTTTTACGGAACAATATGACAGAGTTCTTGCTTTGGGTTGGCGTTGTTTAAACACACACATCGGGATTGATACGCCTGGGATACCGCAGGTGGATACTGATCATTGGGCTACGGGGGAGATGGCCGCAAAATATTTCCTGACCTTAGGCGACCTGGATTTTGCCTATGTGGGCATTAACCGACTGGAGGCGCTCTGCAAACGTCGGGATGGTTTTGTACAGACGCTTGAGACCAGTGGCAGGCAGGTGACCCGATTCGAAGCACCGGTCACGCTTTCGGTTTCCGGAAAAGGAATGCCGGATATCGACGATTGGCTTCGTTCCTTGCCAAAACCGGTTGCGGTATATTGCTGCGATGACGATGTGGCCATGGAGGTGATTTCCCGTTGCCAAAATTTAACCATATCTGTACCGGATGAAGTGGCGGTTTTGGGTACGCAGAATGATCCTTTGCTTTGTAAAGAATGTCTTCCGGGATTGAGCAGTGTTCATCTTCCCTATCACCGGGTGGGTTATGAAAGTATGAGTTTGGTGGATCAGTGGTTGAATAGTGGCAAAATACCTGCCGGGAATGTTGCAATTCCTCCGTCACATGTGGAAGTGAGACCCAGCACAGATTTATTGGCGATTGACGATCCCCAGTTAATAAAAGCGGTTAGATATTTACGTCAGGAGTGCACCAGGATGCCCCGTATGGAGGACGTGGCGAGTCATGCGGGATTGTCCTTAAGGGTAATGCAAATCCGGTTTCAAAAACAACTAGGGCATTCACCCGGCGAAGAATTACGCAGGGCGCGTTTAGAGGTAGTAAAAAAGTTACTCCGGGAAACCTTGATGAGTTTAGAGGAGGTTGCGGAAAAAAGCGGATATGCGAATTCGAATACTTTGTGTGAGAAGTTTAAAAAAATGACGGGAATAACCCCGGGAAGTTACCGGAAATCTAAATCAGGTTCCTGAATCAGCCCCGAGTCTAAACAGGTTTATTTTCAGAGCACTTTTCATCCGGTTGGGGAATGTTAGCCTGGGTTATGCCCGAAATACAAAAATCGATCACGCAGATCATTTGCCGAAATCATGACCATATCTTAAGTGATCCCACCTATCCATACCGTTTGTTTTGTCAGGAGTTATTGCAATTCCCCGTCGGATTGGTGGAGAAGGTCGATAGGGTGGTGGAGGAAATAATTGAGAGCGCATATGCAGGAAATCTACCTCTGGGAGGGGTTTTTCATTCACTCCCGTATTATTTATATTTACGTGCTCCGAGTCAGATGTTTCGTGAGGTTTTTGTCGAGACAGCCCGGAAAATTTCACACCTGCCCCGTTCTCTGGAGGGGGCTTGGTTGCATCCGCGCGGTCGCTTTGGAGGGGGCCATGCTCTTTTGTTAGACAGTTTTCAAGAGGAGGCTGCTCAGATTGCGATCCTATCACGGCTCCCGGAATCTTCGGGCGCTGAGCCTGAAATCTGTGTGGAACAGTTCCGAATTGTTCGTCAGATTCTGCGTGATCCCTCCACCGGCCTTTGGCACAATGGTCGTGGCTGGATTGCGGAGGACCCGCAGGCGTTATCACCCGCCGCATGGTCCAGGGGTCATGGATGGGTGTTGCGCGGACTGATGACTTCGATTTTAAACCTTTCTCCCGGTGCATCGCGGGATGAATTGATTTCTATGTTCCGGGAGTCAGCGGAAAATTTAGTCCCTGTTGTGGATACCAAAGGGATGTGGGCGGTGTTGCTTGACCAGCCTTCTGCACCGGAAGTCAGTGGGTCTGCGATGATCGCGGCTGTATTTTTATCTGCCGTGCGTCTTAATCTTTTACCGGAACAACCTTATCGGCCACTGGCACTGAAAACAGCAGAGACCGTATTTACAGAATATGTGGATTCGGAAGGACGGATTTCCGGAGTCTGTCCTGGCCCCGGTCCGCTGATAGATCAGGAATCGTATTTGGTGGAAGAATTTTCCTGTGAGGATTCACACGGGCCTTTCGCGCTTTGCGCATTGGCTTCCGCTGTTTTGGATACCTAACTGTATACCTGTATACCTGTATTCCTATTCGCTTAGCATATTGACAGAAGTTTATATCTATGGGATTGTTTATTGATAACAATTCTGAAATTTGTTCAATTGAACACCACTACTTTTTGGAGAGTTTGATGAAAATATTCACACCCCTTTTAACCCTTATCATCTGCTCACTGGGCCTTAACCCTGTGGGGGCAGGAACGATTTTCAGTTTTAATTTTCAGGCCAAGAATGATACGGTTACCAGTGAAAGTACGTCTGGTTCATTTGGTACATTGGTTGACTCTAATGTACAAGACGTGGTTGTTTCCTTGGGCGATCTAACTAAAGATACAGCTTATTCGAATGCGTTCGGTATGTCCCCAAAGGGCACTGCGGCTACAACAATTGGTGATGCTATCACCAATAACTTATATCATACGTTTACTGTCACTCCCGTTTCAGGACAGCAGGTTACCTATGAAACTCTGAACTTTAATTACACCATTCAAAATGGTGGAACCATGGAAATTTACAGTAGCGTTGACAGTTTTGCTACTCCGTTATATTCTAATAACTCCATAGGTACTGGAGGGGCTGGTACTTCTGATTCATTAGATCTTTCAAGTCTCGGTACTCAAAGTTCGGCTGTGGAATTCCGTTTCTATGCCGCAAGTGTAGGAAATTATGATCAACGCGGTATTGGGGTAGCATTTTCCACGGGTAATGTTTCCGACGATCTTGTGCTAACAGGAATTACAACCGCTGTTCCTGAACCAGGAACTCTCACCTTGCTGGGGATTGCATTGGGATCGCTGGTATTCTTTCGCCGTCGGCGCTAACCCAAATCGGAAACCATACTTTTTTGGACCGTCTTTATTTCAGTGGCGGCTGAAAACTCTCTTTAAGAGGGTTTGAATTTTCAAAATGGTTCACGTTTGGGTGGCATACTTTCGTACCCCCAATGGGAAGCCGTGTAGGCGGTTTTTAGTTTAAGCGTGCCTCCCTTCACAAGGTCATGATGATTTATCCATGAATGTGAATGGCGCATATCGTTCCAGTAAACCTGCGCAATCGTTCCGTCCGCCGGACCTTCACGAATAATGGTAAGGGTTTTTTGGTCCGGACCTACAGGGACTTGAATGTATTCAAAACGTGGAGGGACCAGCAGGTAGTACAACTGGCCCATCACGGGGTACAACCCCAGGGATGTGAGTAACCAGAAGGCGGAATGGGATCCCATATCTTCGTTGTCCGGTATTCCGTCCGGTTGATTTTTATAGCGCTTCATTTGTCGGCGGACGGCTTTGGTACTTAAGTCGGGTCTTCCCGCGTAATGATAAAGAAAAGGACTGTGCAGGATGATTTCTTTCCAGGCAAATATCTCGCTTTCAAAAAAACGATCCAAACGCTCGATCCATACCGACGGTCCTCCCATTCGCTGGATGATTTCCGGCAGGACGTGCACCGCACAAAAAATCCATTCTAATCCTGTACCCTCGAAGAAGTAAGGATCTGAGGAATAATGACCTTCTTCAGGGGGGCGGGAGGGTTTCCTGATATCAAAATCCGGCATCCACTGACCGTTTTGATCTTTAGGATAAAAACATCTTCGTTCGGGATGCCAGAGGTTCCAAATCTTTTCGGCCTCGCAGTCATAGTGTTCTGCAAGTTGGGTATGCCCGAGCTGCTCCGCCAAACGGGCGATCGACCAATCATGAAGGCTATATTCGATTTGCCTGGAAACGCATCCGGCGGTTTCATCCGGGGTTACGTATCCGATCTTTTGGTAATTCCCGCGGTATCGTCCGTAAAAATCAGGATCCGGTGAGTCAGATTCGGCATTTTTGCGCATGAAGTCGAGTGCTTGTGAAGCATCAAAACCGGTCACACCTTTGCGGAAGGCTTCGGAAAGAATAAGGTCGGCCGAACATCCTCCCTGCATGAATCCATGGTGTTGGGAAATCCAGGCGTCCGGTAACCAACCGGTATGTTTTGCAATGTCTAGCCAACACGCGGCAAATCGTCCGGAAAGTTTTGGCTTAAAAAGGTGAAAAAACGAATTGGCATTCCGGCAGCTATCCCAGAGGCAAAAGAAATCATCCAGCTGTGGGACTTCTGATGACCATCGTGGATTTTCCAGAGAAGACCCCAAGTCACTCGGCATTGCATACAGTCGGTGGAGCATTGTATCAAACATGGCAATATCCTCCGGTTCGCCTTCAAGTGCAAATCTGGATATCTCATCCTGCCATGCCTTTTCCGCCCGTTCCCGCAATACCGAAAAAGGGAAAAGGGCTTGTTGATGAACCGCCTGTTTCGCCCGGGTAATGCTTACCCTGGAAACCCCGATCCGAAGTTCCAGTGGGTTGTCTGTTTCGGAAAATTGCAGGCGGGCCTGCGGGCCTTCTGATGGATGAGATGCTTCATCAATGTTCAGAGCAGTCCAAGGTGCATTGCATTTTATATAGAAGAAAAAAGTATAGGGCTGGTCATGTCCCCATCCGCCCTTCAGCTGGACACTTCCGGCAAGACAATCCTCACCGGCAGGCTGAAGATCTGCTTGAATACAATCTCCTCCCTTCAAAAGCCGAGTACTGGGATCGATAAATATTGTCGGGAGGCCGGATGTAAAATGGAAGCGGTATACTGCACAGTCATTGGTGGCGGTGATTTCAGTTTGGATAGTATCCGGACCAAGGCAAACTGAAAAATATCCGGGCTTGGCGACTGCTTCTTTCGGTTTGAGAGGAGTAGGGAATTTAGCGGTGGGATTCGCGGATGGCATGATGCCGATATTGCCGTAGCGTCCTCCACCTCCGGTTCCGCTCACATGGATTTGTGAAAAGTTACGAATAGGTTGATCGGAGCGGTATCCGTTCGTGGCTCCCCGTGCCGCTTCAAAGACAACATCCGGCCCCGGTCGTACAGCTCCAAAGGGAAGATAGGGTCCGCACAAACAATTTCCAGGTTCATCCGATCCTAAAAATGGATTGATGCCGGATATTCGTTGATTCGGGTCCATTTTCATATGGTGTTGCTGCTCAGAACCCTGTTTAGAAAGGTTACGGTTCGCGGCGGCGAACTAAAGGAAGCAGCCCCATGAGGGCAAGAGAGAGAAGCATCACGCTGGAAGGTTCGGGAATCGCCACAATTTGCATCCCGGCAAAGCCCGCCGTTGCACCTGTAACATTATCCACGTTTCGGGCGGAAATCGTGAAGTCAGTGGAAGTGAGGCCGCTGAATTTTACATAATTCGCAATGGGCGTGTTCCCTGAGCTATAACTGGTGGTGGCCGCCTGCACGAAGCTGCCCTGATAGTTTGCGTTGTTCTCATCAACATCAGAATAGAACGTTGTGGTACCGTCAGAAAAGGAGAGGGTGTCCCTTACATTGGAACCACTTGAGTTTGAGAGTGTACTGAAGTACACGTATACATCATAGCCCGCAGCGGTGAATGCAGAAGATAAGCCGGTGACATTCAAAGTGCTTAAGCCACTGTTTCCTTCAATACCTAGAACCCGGTTATACATGGTATAATTCGGGTCCGTAGTGGCGGCTCCGATCGCGGTATAATTTCCAGTTCCGTCTGCGGTAAGTAATGCTCCAGAAGCGGAGCCGTCCGATAAATCAAGCGCCCGGTTGCTGAAATCCGGAGATGCCGACTCCTGATACCAGCCACTGGAAGCCACGACGCCGGCAATATCCGATACGCCAACGGCAGTGCTGTTGCCTAGATCAACGTTGATGAGGGCCGCAGCATTTACGGAGAAAAATGCGTAGGAAAAGGTTATGAGCATACAGGGGATTAAACGTTTCATAGAGGTACTCCATCGGGGTTAAATATATTCGATATACAAACAAAATACTCTTCGTGCTTGAATACCACAATGCGTAGATGCGAATATATTATTATGAAATACGAAACTTTAAGTCGCTGATATACATATGAAGTATGAAGAAAAACAAAATGCGGGGAAACGGATTCAAGAGATTTTTCTCGTCCTGCCTCGGAGCCACTTGAAAAATCAGGAACTCCTTCGGGGTATTTATGAGTACGCCTACCCGTCGAAATCCTGGGCAATGTTTTTTATTGCCCAGACTCCTGATTCGATTCGGGATTTGCATCATACCACTTCCGCTGCCGGACTCATCGGGCGTCTCGGACGTGAGGATTTGGCCGAGGCTGCCGCAGAATTAAATATTCCAGTAGTGAATATACATGGGGGCCGGCGCTTTTCAGGTTTGGTTCAGATCGGCTGTGATATGGAGGCCTGCGGTCGCTTTGCGGCAAAGAATCTTCAGGACTGTGGCGTTCCCTTTTTTGGTTTTTACGGGTTGCCGGGTGAGGATTTTTCTGACCGACAGCAGGAAGGATTTACCTCTGAACTTCACAAGAAAGGTTTCAAGATTTATCCGTTTTCACCCCAAGAGTATTTACCGAAAATCGGGGAAAGCAGCCGCAAACATCCTGCCGTTTATTGGCTCCAGGAGTTGCCCAAACCAATCGCGATTTATTGTCCCACTGATGTGCTTTCCCATGAACTGGCGAACTATTGCCTGCAAGCCCGCTTGGATATTCCGCGGGAAGTGCTGATTTTGGGAGTGGATAACGACGAAATTCTTTGCCATGGCAGCCAACCACCGCTTTCAAGTATTCGACAGCCCTACAGGATGGTTGGGCGAAAGGCTGCAGAACTGCTGGATTCCCTGATGGCGGGAGAGCCTCCACCTGAAATGCCATGTCTCATGGACAGCCCTGAAATCGTTGAACGTCAATCTACCCTCCATTTTCATACCGGGGATCCGATTGTTGAAAAGGCATTACAGTGGATGCGGGAAGAAATTGGAAGGGGGATTTCAGTTAAAGAAACAGCTAAAGCCATCGGAATATCCCCCCGGGTTCTGGAGCTCCGCTTCCGTAAAACTTTGGGGATGTCCCCTCAAAGAGAATTACAAAGGCTCCGGGTTGAATTGATTAAAACGCATTTGCGGAATGATGGAAATTCACTTGAACGTATTGCGGAGGCCTGTGGGTTGTCGAGTGGAGTTTATATTAGCCAGTTTTTTCAACGAGAAACGGGTATGACTCCCGGTCAGTATCGTAAAATCTTTCAATAGAGAATCAACATCGGTACATGAGATAGAAACCGGTTTTTCATTGCGTGATCGTCGAAAAGGTTTCATGAATTTTTTGTGAATGAAAAAACATCAGAACCAGGGTCTCCAACCCTTCAGGATATCGCCAATCAAGTAGGGTTGGCCAAGTCCACGGTCAGTTTGGCCCTGCGGGACAAGGGCACATTGAGTAGTGCCACCCGTGAGCGGATCAAACGAACGGCCAAGGAGATGGGCTATCGACCCGACCCTCTGCTGGCGGCATTGGTCAGCCGCCGCAGCCGCAGCCCGGCGGATCAGTTACCCGTCGCATTTTTGTCCGGAGAAGAATCTGCCGCCGCCAATGCCTATGCCGAGGCCTGCTTGCGGCGGGCAGGAGAATGGGGGTATAAGCTTGAATACCGTTTCATTCGCCGTCCACGTGAACTTAAATCACAAATCCGGGAATTGTGGCATCGGGGGACGCGGGGGCTGGTCCTGTTTCATCTTCCTGTTGGTGACTGGTTGGATTCGGAATTTCTGAGGGATATGGCGCTGGTGCAATGCCGGTTACATCGGGACCCTCTGCCTCTTACCACTGTCCGGTCGGGTATCGTCCGCAAGACTCATGATACAGTGGAAAAAGTTATGGGTGCGGGGTATCGGCGGGTGGGGAACTTGGTATTGCTGGCGACCGAGGATGCTTCGCACCCGGAGGATCAGAGTCGGGTCGGTGCGGTACTGGGTGCGCAGGCGCGCTTTCGGCCTGCTTGCTTTTTTCCGGATCCGTTGATGATCGATATGACCCAATCGTCGGAAAATCACTGGCGGAAGGTGGCGCAGAAATGGGTTGTGGACCAGCAATTGGACGCGGTGATTTGCACCACCGACGGGTTGGCGGAAATGCTCTTCAGCGACGGGTCAGAGCGTCCGGCCATTGCTTGTACGCTGTTGACGCATTGTTTGGATGGCACCTTTGCCGGTATGCGCGACAACACGGGGTTGATTGGAGAAAAATGTATGGAGCTTATCGATCAGTTTATCCGGGCCCGCCGCTTTGGTATTCCCGAACATCCGGTGGAAATGGTTATTCCCTCCGAATGGGTTGCTGGTACTTCACTCCCACCCGTTTGAGAATCCTTTGAAATATTATTTCCAAGCGGAGACGGTTCCTTGATCTGATCCTACGACCACGACTCCTCCGTCCAGTGCGGGACTTGAATGTATCGCGCCTCCCACGGGTACTGACCAGCGGATCTGACCGTCCGCTTTATCTAAAGCATACAGGTTTCCATTGTAACTGCCGACAAAGAGGAGGTCTGCGGTTCCTAATGCGGGAGAAGAGCGGTTGACGCCACCAGTGGAGGTTTTCCATACTTGTTGCCCGGTTTCCCGGTCCAGTGCATACACGTGCTTGTCCCGGTGTCCGAAATACACCCGGTTTGCATCCAGGGAGAGGGAAGAGATTCCCGGATGCTGGGTATCCCAGTCCGGGTTGTCTTTCGGCAGGAAGCGCCATTTTAGGTCATATTTTGAGTCATGGTTTCCTTTGATCCCCCGGTTATCTTCGAGGTTAAAGGCTACCACCCCACGGATATATGATACACATTCTCCATCCCGTGCTGCCGGGGTAAACACACCATTATCAATTCCACCGTCAATCTCATACACCTTCCGTTCGGTCATGGCGTCGACTAGTACGGTGGCCTGACTTCCGCGGAAATACCCGATGAATCCCTGATGGAAAAATGCGGAGCAACCGAGACGTCCGGGGCCGTGTCCATCCCGGTATTGCCATACCTCGTCCCCACTTGTGACATCCAGTCCTAACATACCTTTCCATGGTACAGAAACAAAGATGATCCCGGCCAAGGTTTGGCCGTTTCGATGCGGAATGGGTCCGGGCAGTACCAAGGGGGAATCATCCCAGTACCCCCCACGTTTGACCCACACTTCCTCTCCCGTTTCGGCGTTGAGAGCAAACACGCCTTTGCCGTTGCTGAAAAAGACGGCTCCATTCAGCACCGCGGCTGAGGAGCGGATGGGAGATCCTGATTCATAGCTCCATTTAACCGCGCCTGTTTGCAGATCCACAGCGATCATACGTCCGTTGTCCGCGCCCACAAATACGGTTCCTTCGACAATGACCGGTGAGGCCTTAACCGGAGCCCCCAGCTCCATCTTCCAAATTTGATTGGGCTGATTCAGAGGCCCTGGGGACGCGAATTCTCCGGTCCGTCCTGTGTTTCCCCTCCAGAGCTGTCCCGGCAATGCGGTGTTCTCCGGCAAGGCCGTCAACACCTTTTCAGGGACATAGGGTGGGGGCTCTGACGGGTGTGCTCCCGCTTCACAACGTATCACACGGAAACCAATTTCCGGATAGGCCTTGGCCAGTGGAATGTGAATAGGCACCCGGGGTGATCCGCCGAATCCGAGCATTAAAGACGTTTCTCTCTCATCTGTCCGGAAGGATCCACCCAGCGGGACAGGCAGTGCTTTCCCTCTGGGATTGTCGTTTAGATAATAGGAGGCCCCGCCACCCATGGCCCATTCGAACACGTTCCCGGCCATATCGAAAAGGCCAAATGCATTTGCAGATTTTTGGCCAACCGGATGGCTGTGATCTTCGCTGTTTGCTCCTATCCAGGCGTGATTCGTAACGACCGCATCCTTCCAAGGGAATCCCCGCGGACTGCGGTTGCCTGCTCGATAGGCGTATTCCCACTCCCATTGTGTTGGCAAGCGGTATCCATTTCCTTCCCAGCGTATGTAGAAGGTTTGCGTCCCCTTGTTGTCTAATGTGTGATGTGAAATTTTCCGCGGACTATTTTCAACTCTGAAGCGGCGTGCCCGGCGCATCACTTGAGTTTTTGATTCGTCGAGATAATATACGGGTGTTTTATCCTCCATTTCTGAAAGGGCATTGCAAAACAGCATGGCGTCCAGATGCGAAATTTGCGTCACCGGCTGTGTCACAGTAAATTCGATTCCCGGTTCACTCCAATCCATACTGCCCAGATCCCCATCACGATCAAATTCGTATCCGTTCTTTACAGCCCAGGCATACACCCGTCTCCATTGATCGTACGTGGTCTCGGTTGCAGCCATGGCAAAGGGTGCAATCCGAACCTCCGCTCCATCGTTTCTCGGATAACTGCCGCCCGGAAGTTGTCGCATTGCCATTTCGGGAGGGGTTACAGGATTCGGTAATTCCATTGGATGAAAAAACGATTGCCAGTGAGCCCATGCGTTATTGGCATTCGCGGGTGCTCTTCCGTTGGATCTGATAATTGTCAATTCTGCTGCATTTGCCGTTGCTTCGCCGGGCAAAACCGGACGATATCCCCCTGCGGTCCATTTGATAAAGATATCGGGACGTTGATCCCGTTTGTTTTCATCCTGACGGTCCAATACCACCCGGAAGACCTGTTTAAATTCCGGATCGAGGTAGAACATGGGTTCCACGCCTTGCGACTCGGAAAAGGCATTGCACCAGGCCAGGGCATCCAGAGCAGTTATGTCGGTCACGGGTAAACCGTCTTGCCAGGGACCGCGTCCACGGGCCATGTCGCCCATGTCCCCATCCCGGTCAAACACGTAGGGAGCAAACAAGCCCGTTTGATTCCGGTTACCCCAGGCATAGGTCTTTCGCCATATACGGTAGCTGACGGTAAAAGGACCTGGAGGGGGAGCTTTTTCATCTACTACCGCTTTCATCGAAAACGCATACCATTTCACCCAGAGGGAGGCAGGCCCCAGATCGGGTTTGGCAATCCACCATCCTGCAGCGGTCACGTTATCGAAATTCCGGGGTTGGAAATCTGCGGTCTGCGGATCGAAACTTATTTCATATGGCGCTTTAGGCTCATAGACCGCCCAACGGGTATCCAGCGGTTTCACACGAAATAAAGTGTGTAGTTCACCCCCAAAGGAATTTTCGGAAATGTAAAAGTGATCGCCGTTGCGAACCACAAAACGTGCTTCTTTATAATCTTTCCAATAACGGGAAATATACACGGCCAACTCACTGTCCCGGTCAAATGAAACCAGATGTACGTCTCCGCCATTTAGAAAATCTTCTTTTTGCCAAAGCCAAAGTCCGAAGGTTTTCAATCCGATTTCTCCTCCCTCGGTGGCATAGGAGTGGAGATTAAAATCATCACGCAGGTTATGGTCGATATTGATGCCGCCCTCACTCCAGCGGGGCCGCTTGTTGGCGAAGAAGGTGACCAACCCTCCATAAAAGCGGCTGTTAAGCCCCTTTTGGTTGTAAAACGACCCTTTAGGATTGAGCGGCTCTTGCAGCGAAAAAGGATAAAAACTGATGCCGTCATCTCCAGTATTCCCGTCCCCATCCACGTCTACAGGGTTGGGGCCATGTTTTGAGCCTTTGTACAATTCGGTCACTGGTTCCGCCCGGTAAATGGGCAATCCTCTTACTCCTCCGTGCCAGGCGTAGTCATCCCCGAAATCAATGACGGGCACATTGCCAGCATGGAGGGAATTCATCACTGAACAAAACAAAGCCAAATAACAAAGAGAAATTTTCATAAGGACATCCTGACTTTAAAGCGGTTTCGCTTCAATAAGCCAAAAAATAAACATATTCATTTTTTTAGACTCTTCTCCCGCTTTTCGATCTGTGGGGACTTGGGTATAGTACTTTTATGAAACTGCCACATACCTTTTATGTACTCATTGGATTGAGTTTCTTTTTGTCTATCCTTCCTGCACAACAGGCAGGACGTGAATGGGAGGAGACGGGTTCGGATAAAGAGATTGGCCCCATACTGGAATCCTTTCCGGACGGAGCTATACATCGATTCGAAATGCTTCCGGACCGGGACGGAACTCAGTTGGCCACTACGATTTTTTTGCCGCCGGGTGAGGGGCCTTGGCCAGTGGTGTTTTGCAAAGGATTCTATGGGCGTTTCACGATGAAAGGTTATGCAAAATCCGCAGGCAAGGACGGACAGGTGGTTTTTGTGATGCAAGATGCGAGGGGAACCGGTGATTCTGAAGGGAAGGGCACATATGATTCTGAATCTTTCGCCATTCATCAGCAGGACCTGGATGATTCTTTAAAATGGGTTTCCAAACAGGCCTGGTGTAACGGCCGGATAGGGGTGCGGGGCGGCAGCGGGAACGGGGTGGCGGCATTTCAGGCTTTTCTATCCGGGAACCCCGCGTTGAAAGTGGCGGATGGAGGGAATTCAAGTGGCTTTTCCAGTTACTGGATGGAACAAAATCGCGTGCGCCGCGGATTATATGACTGGATGAAAAATAATGGATTGGATATTCAGAAAAACGAACTCCCGACCAGGGTGCCTGCGATGTATCCGGAGGTGTTGAACAGGTTGTCGGAGCAAAAACCCAACCCGGCCTCGACCATGATCGTGAATGCTGCCTGGCATGATATTGTGAGTGAAAGTGCGTTGGATTTGTTTGCGGCGCAGTCGGAGAATGCCCAAATTTATGTGACCGTTTCTCCGGGTTGGCATGGGGGGCAAACCCAGATTCAAAAGCAAGCGTGGCCCAATCTTTGGAACCGAGGCATTTCGGTTCCGAAATTTTCAGACCTGCTTAAGAAAGACCTGAAACCTGAGCCCTCATTTATCCGCTATTATCTTATGGGAGATCCGACAGATCCGGATAGTTTAGGAAATGAATGGAAAATTACCCGGGAATGGCCGGTTCCGTATTCGCCCACATCGTTTTATCTGCATGGGGACGGCAGCCTGCAGCCCTCACCCTCCCAAAAGGAGGGCTTCCTTTCGTATGTGTATGATCCGGCAGATCCTGCGCCTGCTTATGGGGGGAACGGAAGCTATCGCATTCAGATGGGCCCTTTGGATCAGCGTCCTTTATCGGACCGAAAAGATGTCCTGCGGTTTGTAAGCGAACCACTGTCGCAGCCCTTGACGTTGGTGGGAAAATTTTCTGCCGATCTTTATATGTCCACCGATGCACCGGATACAATGTTTGTGGTGAAGGTGATCGATATTCATCCGGATGGGACAGAAACCTGGCTCAGAGAATCGGCGGCGATGGGGCGTTATGCGGAAGGCTTGGATGGAAAGACCTCTCTGAAACCGGATGGGGTTTATCATCTGAAACTGGATCTGTGGAGTACCGCGAAAGTGATAAATGCAGGTCATCGATTGGGGGTGTTGATCACCAGTTCCGCCGTACTCGATAAAGAGGGTCCGCGACCTCAGCCGGTATTTGAAGTGCATCCCAATGTTTGGACGACTTCCCGTAAAAATCCTGAGATAAAAGCGGCGACGCAACGCATTTGGTTGAGTCCTGAATATCCCAGTTCCATTACATTACCCGTGGTCATAGGTGGAAAATAAGTCTACAAGAGAGGTGTTTCTTATTCTGCCGAGCCATCAGGAGGCCAATCGGGAGATTATCCGGGGCATTTATGAATACGCCTATCCTGAATTTCGCTGGGCCTTTTTCCATGTGAATCAGACGGTCCGGGCCATTGAACATATCAGTCAGTTAAAAACAGCTTCAGGAATCATCGGATTGTTGGGGCGGGAGGATTTAGCGGATGCGGCTGCGAAGAGTTCGTTGCCGGTGGTGAATATTCATGACGGGGAGGTGTATGCGGGACTGCCGCAGGTGGGGGAGGATGGCTATTTGATCGGGGCCTATGCTGCGGAGTGTTTGCAGGATACGGGAGCCGAACATGTGGGCTTTTATGGGCTGAAAGGGGCGAATTTTTCCGAAGTTCGTTGCCGCGGATTTTGTGATACGCTGAAGAAATTGGGGCGGAAGGATGTGAACGTATTTTTTCGGGATCCGGCGATGTTACAATCGATGGAGCATTTTGGGGAGCGGAACCCGGCCCTGGAATGGCTTGAAGCCTGCCCCAAGCCTATCGCTATTTATTGTGCGAATGATACCTTTGCGAATGAATTGTCTGTGGCCTGTTTTCAAGCCGATATCCGGATTCCTCAGGAGGTGATGTTGCTGGGAACGGATAATGACTCGATCTGGGCAAAGGTGGCTCATCCGTCATTGTCTTCAATACAGTTACCGTATCGGGAAATCGGACGTCGGGCAGCGCAGATGTTGCAACAGTTGATTCAGGGTGATGCGATTGATGAAACGCTCTTGCGTATTCATCAGCCGGAAATCGTGGAACGTCAGTCGACTGCACGTGTACACGCGTCCGATCCTTTAGTGGAAAAAGCGTTGTTGTGGATGCAGGAAAGGGGACAGACGGGTGCAGGCATGCACGAAGTGGCAAAGGTGGCCGGATGCTCGACCCGGGCTCTGGAAATCCGGTTTCAAAAAGCCCTTGGCCGTTCACCCGGATCGGAGTTAAAGCGCATTCGCCTGACTTTTGTAAAGCAACTGCTCCGGGAAGCAGATTGGACGATTGAGACGATTGCGGAGGACTGCAATTTCTCCAGTGGCGCATACCTTAGTCAGTTCTTTAAGCGCGAAACCGGGATGACTCCGGGGGCCTATCGGAAGACCTTTAGGCTTTGATTTTATCTCAAAACCTTTAGTTGTAAATGTCGTGCTTTCGTGTTATCGTGCAAATATGAATGTTACGGTAAAACTTGATGATGAATTGGTAAAAATGGCCCGGCATCGTGCGGTGGACCGTGGCCTATCGTTGTCCAAATGGCTTGGAGAGTTGATTCGATCCGATTTAAAGGGACAAGCCCGCTCAAATCCATCCAACCTTCTTCAGGCAATCGGAAACGATGAGCTTGCGGATTTTGAGTTGGAAATACCAACGGATAAGGCAGCTATTCGGGATGTGGAGTGGTGATGGCCGGATTCTTGTTGGATACGAATGTCATTTCGGAAGTGCGGAAAGGTAAGAAGTGCGATCCACAGGTGGTGGCATGGGTTTCGTCGGTTCCCCTACATCAGATGTATGTGAGTGTGATTTCGTTGATGGAAATCTCTTCCGGTATTTTTAAAGTACTTAAGCATCAGCCTGACTTTGGCATAAAATTGCAAGCCTGGTATCAGAATGAGTTAAAACCCGGATTTGAAGGGCGTGTTTTGTTGATAGATGAGGCAATTGCGGAGGAATGCGCGCGTTTAAATCATCTGCGAACCTTACCGTACCGTGATGGATTGATTGCGGCGACGGCTTCCGGACAGGGTTTAACCTTGGTAAGCTGCAACCTTAAAGATTTTGCGGGTTTAGGTCTGGAATTGATGAACCCTTGGTAATGCGGGTAAGCGGCCAAACTGCTTTTGGGAATCACTGTGTAACTCTCAAGCGGCAGAAGCCCTTACCGGAAATGTCTATGGGAATAGATACCGTGACCGTGTTTCCCACATTTCCGGGGTTGATGCTGTACTCCGTCCAGGAGTCCGGGCTGAGATCCGGACTGGTTTCAATGGTATAGGTCAGTTCGCTTCTTTCACGGCGGAAGATGAAATTAAAGGTGCTACTTTCCATTCCCCCGGATGCGGAGGGCAATTCACTTGGATTGGCCATCGCATTACCCGGCATCCCAAGAGCGTATTTCATTAGGTTTGTGACCCCGTCATTGAAAGGGATTGAAGAGGGAAGAGCATCATCGCCACTGAGGCTGGCCTCACCGGCCCATGTATCAAAAATGGTAGCGCCGGGGATTTCGGTGATACGGATTGCATTGAGCAAGGCCCATTCTGTTCCGTTGCCGGTGACGCTGATTTCTAAAACCTCTCCGGTTTGAAGTTGAATGTCGTTCCAACGGAGGACTTGAGTTTGACGGCCAGCTGTTACGGCAAAATTTGCGCTGTCATAGGATACGGTCGTCGTCACAGTCGATCCGGAAATTCCGGCTTTGGCAGTGAGATCGGCATAGGAGTAATAGGCGGTATCGGCGGCGATGTAGGTTTCGATATTATAGCTTCCGGCGGCGAGGTTATGAATTTTTATGGTATAGGTGCTGTCTCCGGTTTTGATACGGATGGCACTGTTGGAGGCGGCATCGGTTAACCAAGAGGCAGCATCGGGATCTTCATTGGTTTGGGTTGCGTAATTATTGGCCGTGAAGAGCCGGCTCTCGGTGCTGCCATAGCCGATGTCAGCGCTGAGTTGCATTTCAATGCCGGTGGCGTTGCTGCCGTCGTCGTAGATAAGGTTCGTCAGGGTGAGAGGGAGGGTCGTGAGATTTGTGCTGTGGCTCAGGTTATTCCAGTTGCCGCTCTCGCTGGAGCCAAAATTGAACAGCAGGTGTTTTTCGCCGCTGCTTACTGTGGGGGTAGTGGTGAAAGTGATCCCATTAGAGAGTTCACTGAAATTTCCGGTGGCATCGCTGGACCGGATTGTGAGGTAATAGGTTGTTCCCGCGTTGAGATCGCTGAGGGTCAAGGTTTCGGTAGACCCGGCAACGGAGGGGGGTGGCGCATTATCGATAGCGGTGGCGTTATTGAAATCTGTTTCGTCTTGGATTGCGGTACTGCTGATGCGCAGGTCGTAGGAGGTGGCGGTTCCGACCACACCGTCGTCTCCGGGAGCGGTCCAGGCGAGGTCGACGCTGGTGGTTGTGATGTTACCTGTGGTCAGGTCTACGATGGCGGCAGGCGGGGTGCTGTCGGCATTTTTGATGCTCACGGTGGCACTGGTTGAATGGGTGATCCCGAGATCGTCGCTCAGTTCGACCCAGTAAGTAGCGGCCACGGTTCGTGCAGGAGTGGTCAGGCTGGCGGAAGTGGCGCCGCTGAGCGGGTTGCTGCGGTCGCCACTGACCCCTTGATACCATTGGTAAGTCAGGCTCCCTGTGCTTTCGGCCAGGACCGAGAGGGTGGTGCTACTGTCAGCTGCGATGGTTATGGCTTGCGGATGCTGGAGCACGCGTGGGCCGGTTAAGGGGATCAGATTGATGGTGTGCGAGTGGGCATGGCCGAATTCATTGCTGACTTTGACCCAGTAATTGACGGGTAGTCTGGGGGTTGTAACCACGAGTGTGGATGCGGTGGCCGCGCTGACGGGACTGCTTTCGTCGCAACTGAAGCCTTGATACCATTGGTAAGTGAGATTCGATCCCTCCGCCGTGACGGTCAGGGTCTGACTTTCTCCATAGGGAAAGCTGCTGTCCGGGGTTTGGCGGGTGATTACCGGGGCATGCAAACCGGGGGACTGCAAGGTGCTGCGGATATCTGATTCCGCAACGACCTGGCTGACCTGAGCATTTTTGATGATACGAATGCGATAGGCGTAGGGGGCGCCGGTCGTTGCATCCGTGTAGGTCGTGCTGCCGGCGGGCAGGGTGGCTAGGGTTTGCCAATCACCGGGGACTTGTTCTTTGACAAAGCGGAAGGCGTCGGCGCGAACTGCGTCGCCTGCGGTAGGGAATTCGTTGGTGTAGCTCAGGCTGGCGCCGTCTTGTAGATTATAGCTGCCCATGTAGATCCACTCACCGGCCCGAGACTGGGTGTTGTGGATTTTGCGATAAGTGTGGTAGAGGTTGTGGGTGCCTCCGGAACCATCGGTCAGGGTCATTTCGAAATTAGACATAGAGCTGTTATCGGGACGACAGATGTAGAGGGCGTAGCGTCCGGCTTGCCCGGTGAGATCCGGGGTGTAGGTCACGGAAGCATCCGGGTTGGTTGTGACACTTGCCACTTCTTTGTAGTCGCCGTTATAACCATTGGAATCCGTCACGTCATTCCAGCTTCCGGTGTAGGCTGCGGCTTCTTCATCCAGAATCACATCGTAATCATCCGCTCCCGCGGGCAAAGTCTGCCGTTCGATGCGGAAGCCGACGCTTGCGGAGGAGTGATCGATCCAGTTGAGCATGACGGATGTGGTATTGTCCGTTGCGTTGAAACCCGAAGGATGTTCTGTAGATTCATCGATTGCCGTGAAACCTTGGCCTGCTACGATCACTTCCGCCAAGCTTTGGGCCAAGTTGGTAAGGGGTTGCCCATCAGCGAAGTCTGTGTCGCGCAAGGGGGCATAGACTTCCATACTGGCCTGTATCATGGACCCCTCGTATAGAGCCTGCGCTTCATCGGCATTAAGGGCTGCCCGCCAGATCATCATATCCTGATAATCGGCCACCGTGGGGGGCGTTAAGCCACTGCCGCCCGGACCACCGAGGACAAATTTCAGCGGTTCGATTTTTTCGTTGATACTGCCCGCGGCTGAACCATTGACAAATAGAAGCGTGCGTTCAGAAGCATAGTAATGGCTGAGAAGAATTTCGTGCCACTGTCCGTCGTTCAGAGCAATTCCTGTGCTGATGCTCACATCACTTTGATATTCCAGCAGGCCGTTATTGATGACGAGTGAAGCGGATAGGGGCGCATCCGCATTGTTGGCATCCATGGCCTGAATGCTTGCGAGAACGCCGTCGGAATCTGTGCGTACCAGAAAACGAAGAGCAAAAGAGTGAATGGGTTGAGCGTAGACGGTATCGGCAGGGCGATAGAGCAGCGGGGAGATGTCGCTTGGGTTATTGATGTGAAGATAGCCCGGAGCGTTCTGACGGGTGGGTGTACTTTTCCCTTGTTCGAGAGCATCATAGACACTGGGAACATAAGCGTAGAACAATTCGAGATGACCGGCGTCATTCGGATGCACCGCGGTACTTTCCGCACCGTATCCAGGGGGGTAGTGGCCGTTGCCATCGTCCAATGCGCCGAGGAAATTAACACTGGGAACATCCAATGAGTTGAGATGGCGGTTCATACGTTGCACGGCGGCATATTCATCAGGTCCGTATGCATCTTTCATGTAAACCAAGCCAACCAGTGGGCGGATGCTGTTTTGATAGGCCGTTTGGTTGATGCGCTGAATCCCGTAACGGAAATTTTCATGGGCCCAATAGGCGTCCGCCTCTGGAGCGAGGCCTTCGTTACCGAGAGTCAGTCCGGTGAAAACGTATCCGAAGTCCACATTATTACTGCCACCGGTGTTCAGAAGGTGGTTGTCTAAATTGTCGCCGGCCTGGATGGTGTTCCAACCGGGAATGCCGCGGTTGCGCAAGGTCCAACCGTTGTTTGCGAGGAGTTCCCGGGTCAGGTAGGAGTAGCCTTTCATCCATTGTTTGATGTCGTCATCGTCGTCACCGGGAGCATAATTTCCCTGGTCATGGGGAGCGATGGCTGGTTCGTAATCGGCGGCATAACCGAAAATGGTGGAGGATCCGTAGTGTGCGATATTTTTATTTGGAAGGGGGCTGACTTGCAGATAAACTGTATCCGAATCCACACTGCCGTTCACATCTGTAACCTGCACCCAGTAGGAGTTGTTGCTGCTTAAGGCGCTGGTCGTAATTTCAGAAGAAGTGGCTCCGTTGATGGGTGAGGAGGTGTCGCCGCTGTCTCCGAGATACCATTGGTAGCTCAGGGAACCGGCATCACCGCTGGCGGAAATGGAAAGATTCGCACTTTGTCCGTTGACCAGTGTCTGACTCATCGGTTGGGTGGCGATCACGGGCGCTTCTCCGGTGGGGCTTCCATCTGTATCCAGCAGGAGACGGACATTGTCGATACCCAGGTAGGTGTAGGGGTTTGCGGGATCAAAGGTATTGACGTTTTGACCAAATCCTTCGCCGGAAATCGCAATTACCAAGCGGGTGTTACTGCCGTAATCCGTGTAGGTCCAGGTTTGGGTTGTACTGTGAGTCGTCCAGTCGGTTTCATCGCCGATGTCAAATTCAGTATCAGAATAATTAAACGCAATATTCCCATCACCGGTGACGGTCATGGCGGTGCCGCTGATCAGTGAACCGGCTTGTGAGTAGGTGCCGTTGTTGTCTGCGAGGGCGCAGCGAATCATAGCTCCGCTATCGTAGGCGGCTGCAGGATCGGTGCGGTCGACTTTGTAATCGAACTGCAGTGAGTAGCTGGCACCCGGAGTGAGCCCCAGCGCTTGCGGGTCTATCCATGTTACAATGGTTTGGGCTGCCGTTTGACTGTAGTTTCGTGCAATTTGCAGATATCCGTCGTTGTTTCCGCCACTGGCGATTGAACGGACGTAGTTGCCACTGATGCCATTGGAGGGGTAGGCGTACCAATCGCTATTTGTAGATGCAAGGTTGATGGCATGAGGTAGCGTGTTATCGCTTGCGACATCAAATTCTCCCAGGGTGTACAGGGTCGGCGGGGCTGCGGTTGTGACCGAGATTGAAGCGGACTGCAGGCTGTCGTTGCCTTCCACATCGCGGCTGCGAATCGAAAAATAGTAAGGCGTTGAAGCAGATAGTCCTGCAAAGGTATAAGACTCCGCACTGCCCGGTGCAGAGGGTGTTAGTAAACCTGCTGCAGGGGTGGCATTTTCGAAATCCCCGGCGGTGGTGATGGGGAAGGTACTGATGCGCAGGTCATAACTTGCCACGCCGGAATCGTCATCGGTAGGGGCTGTCCAGGTCAGTTCAATGGCGCTGTCACTCACACTGGTCGCAACCAAGTCGTTGATCGTTGCGGGTGGGGTGGTGTCGGGTACATCAATAAAGATACTGAAATCCGCGCTGGAACCGGAGCTGTCGCTGTCGTCTACTTGGGCGGTGAAGGAGAAGGTACCGTCTGCAGTAGGCGTTCCGCTGAGGGCTCCATCTTCAGCCAGTATAAGTCCGCCGGGTAAGGTTCCTGCGGTCAGGGTCCACGTGTAGGGCGGGATGCCCCCGGCGGCGATCAATTGTTCTGAATAGGCAGTGCCGACCAGACCATCGGGGAGGGTCGCGTCTTCGGTGGTGAGCCCGGGTGGCGCGCTGACGCTGACATCGAAGCTGGTGCTGGCGGAGAGTCCTTGCTCATCCGTGACCGTGGCGGTGAGGGTGGCGGTTCCGGTTTGGTTAAAGGTGGGAGTCCATTGGACGTGGCGGTGTGCACCGACTTTGATTACGGTGATTGCACTGTCGGGGATTAAGGTTTGATTGCTGGAGGCCACGCTCACTTCAAGTACAGTTTCGCCGGGTATCGTGGATTTATTGTCGGTATAAAGGTCGAAAACGCGCAGTTCCAACGGATCGCCGGGGGTGGCGAAATAGGAGTTTTGATCGGCGGGTTGGCTGATCACCGGCACTTTGTTGTCTTGCGCTTTGGGGCCGCAGTAAAAGCTTTTCGTGACGTTGGAGTTTCCGTCGCTCAGGTTGAGGGTGATGGTGGCGCCGCCGGTTACCGGTTTGACGCGGACATAGCGAAACTGTCCGGAGCCACCGAGAAATATATTTTCATCGGGAATAGCGGTGGTGTTGCTTGAGCTTGCTGTGAGTAAAAGGTCTCCGGGATCGGTGTCGTAGTCATAAACACGGACAGAGATGCGGCCGGACCAGGATCCTTTGGAGAAGATAGCTCCGGGAAAAGTCGTTGCTTCATCGCCGACGAAGAAGGGGGCTTCGCTACCGTCTCCGCGTGATTCGATGGTCACAGCCGTGGTAGTGCTCATGCTGCCGTCGCTAACTTTTAACAGCCCCCAGATGATGCCCGCTGTCGGCGGCAAGTCGATGTCGAGGCTGCGGGTGGCTCCACTGCCGGTGGGAGTAACCGTGTAGGTGCCCGAACTGATACTCACCGTCCGGTTGACCTGTATCCAGGTCAAACTGAGGGTGTTGGCATCGCTGTCTGCATCACTGATACTCACCGGGATGGAAAGGCTGGAACCGGGGGCGCCGCTTAACGTGCCAATGGGAGCGATGGTCGGCGCGTGGTTGCCGGCCTCCTCATTTTCATAAACCTGCACGATGCGGCGTGGTCCGACGCATCGCTCACCGTTGCCGGCTACCGCCACAGGAAAGAGAGCGTAGACACCCGCTTCGCCCGAATTAAAGCTGTAAGTATGTTCAAATGGAGCAGAGTTGTCGGTGGCGACTTTGACCCCATTTGCGTAGAAATCGACCGAAGTGACAGATGAGAAATCGATCGGATCGACACTCATGCGGATACTTTGCCCGGTGACAAAATAGTTGGGGTACCAGGAATTAAATTTGGTCAGCACGTCCGTACCAAGATCGTCATTGATCAGATCCGGGAACGTGACGAGTAGATCCTGATGGCCGAGGCTGAAGCCCGTTGCCCAAAAATAGGCAAGATCGGTATTGGCAATCCAGGAGTGGGTACCTTCGCTGCGGTCGAAGTCCGCGGCCGGACCGAAGTAGGGATCGGAACTTTGCCAATCCTTCAAGAAGTTCACATAGTTGTCATCGTCGTAGTCGAGTGGGTCGGGTCCATCTGTCTGTACAACCGCGAGTCCATGTTCCCCGCGCAATCCGGTGTTGGGATCAAGCGCGATCAGGTTTACGGGGCCCAGTTTGGGATCCTTTCCTGCGACCCCGGTCTGATAATCGTAACGGAGCGGAAGCATAAGGCTGAAAAACCCTATGGCTTCTTCGAAGGCGTGGCGTTTGGTGGCATGGGTTTGACGGGCTTCAACCGCACACATCCAAAGTGCACCCCGCTCAATCATGCTTCGAATGGAAGCTTCTCCATATGCATGATAGCCTTGGTCCCATCGGTCTTTGTCCCATTCTCCCCAGCGAAAATAGCCTGGGACCGCTTTCACTGCAGCTGGATCAGACGCCTCATCGACATCCGAGAAAAAGCGGGTACTCTCCACTACGAACGAGATGACCCGGTCCGGTACATCGTAGGCCAGACTGAAGGCCGAGCTGCCTCCGGCGGATTCGCCGTATGTCAACAAGGGGACGTATTCCAGCTCCGGATATATCAAGGAGCCGAGGGGTTGGGCCGCGTATTCAGCCAGTGCGTTGATCGTGGTAGTGCCGGCTGCATAGGTGTCGTTGGTGCCCAGATAGGCAAATCCGTTTTCATAGAGCCATTTTGACCAGCGGTCGTTGGCTGCATAGGCGGTATTCCCTCCCAGCCCCGGATAGGAGACCACTACGCCCCTGATGGCGTTTAGCGGGGTACCGTTGTGTGAAGGAATCGAAAGCACGTAGTCATTGGAACTGAATGAGTGGCTGTGGCTTTCAATGGCGTAACCTTCATTAAAGGTCTGTGCCGAACTGAGGGCCGGCAGCAGGCCTAACAACCAAAAAACAATAATTACAAACCGAAGCGGGAGAGAGGGCAGAGACGTGTTTTTCATGTCTCTATATCCTACAGCCTATAAAATTTTCGGACAATTCGTTCGGGCGTATGAATCCTGTGATTTAGCGAATTATTTTGAATTCAGGCCCTTGGCTTTCCCCGAGAGCGTTCCCGTTCAATTTTTAGCAGAAGATAAACAGGTTCACTTGTGGGTGGGTTGTGGCGAAGGCGCTGCAGATGGTATCCTGATTCCTGTAATGAGTACCCAAGGAAATTAGAGATGCTTGATGTCATAAGATATTGTTTCGGAGGATTGTTGGTTGGGCTGCTTCCGCTTTTCGGACAGTCGATCAATAGCGAATTCGATGTCGACCGATATGACACCACGGCACCAAACGATGTTACCGGCGCCGAAATTCCCTACACTGTGTCGATTCCCACACGTAACGGTATTGCCGTTGATAAGGTCAAAGCCATCCTGATTGCTGCCCCGGGGATCAGCAGCACTTTTCCGCACGTTTCCTACACCGCCGACAGCCGTTGGCACAAATGGCTTCATGCCAATGAACTGGCCTACTTGGACATCGGTGATGAATACGAGCATTCGGACAGCATTATTCAGGCGCTTGATCAGATCGCCGCCAGTAGTGGGTATCCCGAGCTCGAACATGCGCCGATCATGATCTTCGGGGAATCCGCCGGCGGCAGCACCGCCTTTTACTTCGCCCGGGATGTCCCTGCGCGTGTCATCGCCTTTGCCACCGAACACACGCGCTATTGGGACGACCACATCCCGGCAGAAACCTATCAGGTCCCTGCCTATTTCCGCTGGGGAGAATTTGATGACATGCGCTGGTCCGACGGCTACTGGGATATCGATGGCGACAATATCAAAGACAAGCTCAACAGGGGAGCGCTTTGGATGACCGCCGGCGAGGACCGCCAGCAACATGCCACCAAGCGCTATGCGCTGGAAGAAGCTATCGGCTATTTCTCGCTGATCCTCCCCCTGCGCTACACTTATGAAGAAGGCGTGATGGGGAAAGACGCGAAACTCGGCCCCGTGACCTTGAATACCCTTGTCCGTGAAGACGGTTATCTGGGAGAAATCAATATGGGCGCCGTCCAGACGCCACGTTACGACATGAATTCCAATCTCCTGAAAGACTGGGAGTCGACCGATCCTTATTACGCCCCCTATGCCACGGCCGAACGCAGCGACAAGCTGGAGCACAATTGGATGCCGAACTCCAAAATCGCCGCCTTCTGGGCAACGAAGATCACCAACGGCGAGCACGACCTCGATGTTCGTTACTTAGACACCCTTGAAGATGACTACGGCCTGGATACCCAGGTGAATCGCGGCAGCTACTTCCCCAATACCTTCACCACCGATCAGCAGGTGCGGATCGAGGTGATCGCGAGCGATTTCCCCAACATTTCGGAAATGCAGTTTTGGAGGAACGACCAGTTGGTGGCCACGGATGCGACGCCGCCATACACCCATGCCTACACCTTCACCGAGTGGGAGACCGGCGTGCATTTCATTTACCCGGTCGCGATTGACGAAAACGGGCAGCGTTGCGTGGGTCGCCGCCGCGTGATTCAGGTTTATTCCAATACCTACGCTAGCAACACCTCACCCACCGTCAGTGATATCGACCCCTTGCTCGGCGAACCGGGGACGACCCTCGAAATTCCCTTCACCATTGGCGATGCCGAGACCAGCGCGGACAGCCTCAGCCTAAGCTGGGTCAAGATCAACAATACCGATGATTTTAGCTCATCGGATTACACCGCCAGCTTCAGCGGGTCGGGGGCGAACCGTGTCCTCAACCTGACGCTCCCTAACGCCAACGGCATTCTCTGGGGAATGGTTCAAGTCAGTGACGGTGATATGAGTGTGAACGAATACGTGCAGGTACAAATGGGTGCCAACGACGGATACGCCCCGCCTTTTTTTGTGGAAGGTGAAAAGCTCATCTACACCGGTCCAGTGTTTATGGGCGGGAGCTGGTCGAAGCGGATATCGCTGCATGTGTTTGATTACGATACGCCGGTCGAGGATTTAACCATTATCGCGACCTCCAGTAATCAGGGAGTGCTTCCGGATGAGAATATCATCGTGGGTGGTGTGGGGCGCTTCCGCTACATTCAAGTCAAACCGCTTTCCGGCGGATATTGCGCGGTAACGGTTGAAGTCAGCGACGGGCACACCAGCACGACGACCACCTTCGGCGTGCCGTCAAAAACACTCATCAATTACCCCCCTGTCATTTCTGACATTCCCGACCAAACGGTAAGCGCTGGCCGCAGCTCCGACCCGATTGAGGTACGGGCCTATGATCTACAGACTCCTGGAGAGGCGCTGATTGGCGGAGAAACAACGCTCAGCCTGACTGTGACTTCCGACGACCAGTCGCTCGTTGCCGATGGGGACATCAGCGTTGTGTCTGTAGGCGAGCGTCGCCGAATTAAGTTTCAGCCCTCATCGAGCAATACGGGCACCGCAACGCTGACGGCCACGATCTCCGACGAAGGCGGCTTGACGGCTACCGATACTTTTACCGTCACCGTGAATGCCGCGGCGCCTTTGTCCGTCGCGGGCGGAAACCTGGGACCTGCATTCTTAGGTCAGGATGTGGCGGAGATCCTCACCGCTACGGGCGGGATCGGGCCGCTGAGTTGGTCACTTGCAGGTGGCAGCCTGCCTACGGGTTTGACCCTGAATGCCGATGGTTCGTTCTCGGGGACGCCTCAACAGACGGGAGATTTCACCTTCACCGCAAGCGTGAGCGATGCCAACAGCGATACGGATTCCGCGCCGTTTACCTTACACGTGGACGCCTGGCTACCCTTACCTGGCAATATTACCCTGACCGCCGAAAATGATTCCACGGTTACGATGAGTTGGAGTGACGATGCCACAGGCGAAACCGGCTATGAAATCCAGCGGAGTCCG
The DNA here is from genome assembly GCA_937127435.1 of uncultured Verrucomicrobiota bacterium. Lineage (GTDB taxonomy): Bacteria > Verrucomicrobiota > Kiritimatiellia > SS1-B-03-39 > UBA6053 > UBA6053. The sequence continues at coordinate 38,203 of CAKZLZ010000104.1, forward strand.
CGCAACCAGGTTGCCTGGAGCACCGTGACCACCACAGGCGCCGACGCCACCAGCTACAACGATGCGAGCGTTACTGCCGGGGAACAATACAACTACCGCATCCGCACCCTGGGCGACGGGCCAAGCCCCTACAGTGAGGTGTTTTTTGTTGAGGTGCAGTCCGCACCGAGCATCATCACCCAACCCCAAAGCACTGTCGCGGTCTATCTCACCACCCCCAGCATTGAAGTTACCGCATTGGGCGGGGCGCTCACTTTCCAATGGTATGAAGGACTGTCGGGAGACACCTCAACCCCCCTCAGCGGCGAAACCACCAAACGCCTAACCATCGACAATATTGAAAACACCCGCCACTTCTGGGTGCGCGTCAGCAATGGCGTCGGCTCCATCGATTCAGGCACCGCCACCCTCACCGTCAACAAGACCACTTGGCCGATTTACCTGGACTTTGGCAGTGTCGTCACCCCAAGCCCGGACGGGGAAGGGCGTCACTGGAATACTATGGATTCTCCTAATGGCACACGAGACGGGTTGATTGATTCCGCCGGGGATTCCACTTTGATCAGCTTCTCGTCCAGCGGTTTCTTCAAGGTCAGTACCTACAGCGAGAATCCCGTGAGTCCGTTGTATCCTGACAGTGCAGTGGATGATGTGCTATGGGCTCACAACTCGAATGAAAACTCATCAACAAATCCGCTTGCGGCCATCACCATCAGTGGCCTGGAAGCCGGGGAGGACTATGATCTGAAAATTTTTGCTACAGCTGACAATGATAATGGTTATTACACCACGACCTACATCATTGATGGAGAGAGCCAAACCTTCGACCCGGGAGGCAACACTTCGACCTTCGTAGAGTTTACCAAGCTTATCGCGGATGCATCGGGTGAAATCCGCATGGAAGTGGTCACCGGCGAATATAGCCCCGGCTTTATCAATGTGATGGAAATCCATAAATCGCTGGCACTGGAACTCTCCGAGACAGATGTGAGTGTGCCCGAGGGGTCGACTTCCACCTTCGATCTTCGCCTTAACCGCGCCCCGGATACCGATCAGACCGTCAATATTGCGCGTGCCTCCGGCGATGCAGACATCAGCCTTGGCAGTTCAGCCTCTCTGACCTTCTCTCCCGCAAACTGGGACCAGTGGCAAACCGTCACCCTGCAGGCCGCCGAAGACGCCGACACCGATGACGGAACCGCCATTTTTGAATGCGCGGGGACGGGCGTCGACACGGTCACGGTTAACGCAACCGAAGCGGACAATGACTTGGCCATCGAAGTTGACCAAACCAGCCTGACCGTTGGTGAAGGCGGCAGCGCCAACATTCAGATCCGCCTCAATAGCGCTCCGCTGACCACCAGCACGGTCAACGTCTCCCGGTTGAGCGGGGATGCAGACATTTCGGTTGGGATCGAATCCGAACTCATTTTTACTCCCGAGAATTACTATAGCTGGCAGACCGTCTTTTTGCATGCCGCGCAGGATGTCGATAACGAGAATGGTTCCGCCACGATCCGTCTGAGCGCCACGGATGCAGCAGATGTCGATGTCGTGGTGACCGAGGTGGATGACGACTACGCTGTGGTCGCCGAGGGTTTGCTGGCTTCCTGGGAACTGGATGCCATCACCAACAGCCCTCTGGTGACCGAAGTGAACGCCGGATTTTTGGCGGACGGACTGAGTGCAGGTCTGCTCACCCATAGTGATCCCGCCGAGATGCGAGGTGTGAACGATGCGCTGAGAGCGATCGATAATAATGAGCCCAATCTCGCCGCCTCTATCACCGCCGGAAATTATTTCAAATGGACGTTGCAGGTGGATGCCGATCACGTGGTCCAGATATCAGATGTCGTCCTGCGCTCGAAAATTGATGGTTCAACGATGTCGCTGGCGCTGCTGTGTGATGCGATCGGTTTGACGGCCGGCGATGCGTTGGAAACCATTCCCCCCGGATTACAGATGTCGGACATCAGTATGACCATGGACCCGGTGTCCGGATCGGTGGAGTTCCGCGTCTATGGCTATGGAACAAGCAGTGCGTATGACGGGATGCTGATTGGCCATTCATACAAAACAGATGGGCTTAACGATATCGAGATCTATGGACAGGTCGTCTATTCGTCGCCACCCCCCACGACGTTCGCCGGATGGGCCGCGAGATACAGCCTGGCGGCCGATTCGACTCTAGACAGCGACACCGACGGGGTGGTCAATTTAATGGAATATGCCTTACGGCTGAATCCAAATCTGAATCAGGGAATCGGGATGCCGACCGGCGGAGTGGTGGAGGAGGGAGGGCAACTGTACCAGACCTTCCGCTTTCGCCGCAACCTGGAGGCGACCGATTTAACCTATGTTCTCGAAGGAGCGGATGTCTTGGGTGATCCAAGTGCCTGGGAGCCTCTCACCATCGCCCCGGCGGATGAAACGGTGGTCGACCCGGATGTCGACGGCGACGGAAAGGTGGAACTGATAGAATTGAAAGTCAATATAAACGATAAAACCCGGCATTTCCTTCGTTTGGAGGCTGTTAGGTAGTCGTTTTTTACCAGAGTGAGCAGAGAGAGGCTACATAGAATTTAACCCAAGGAGGTAACTTATGAAACTGATATTCTATATACTAACAACACTTATTTTTATGGTGGCGAATGTTCGTGCCAATGAAACGCAGGAAACCTCGGAAACGAATCACGAGCTCAAGCGGTATCTGGAACAGCACCCTGAGTCCGACACCGACCGTGACGGTGTGCTTGGCTGGTGGGAAAAAGAGCAGCATCTCTCGGCGGATGCCCTGGAGGAATTAGTCGAGGGAACGGTTCATAAACATGTCCGCATTCCCATGCGTGATGGCTATGAACTCATGGCGGAGGTTTTTTTACCAGCGGATGACGGGAAACCAACTCCTGTCGTGGTAACTCGTGCTGGATACGGACGTTGGCGTGCAGCCGGGTATGCAAAGTCCGCAAATAAAGATGGTATGGCTTTTGTGACCACACAGGTGCGCAGGTATGACGGCGGAAAACATGAGAAATTTAAGGATTCGGAAAGTTCGTTCGTACAGATTGATGACATGTATGACATCTGTGAATGGCTGGCGGAGCAACCTTGGTGCAATGACAGAATTGGCACCATCGGTGGCTCTGGAAACGGTTTTGCTGGGAGTATGGGCTTCTGGTCGTTGCACCCTGCCTATATTGCCTGCCGCGCCGGAAACACGGCAGGGAATGTTAAATATTATTGGGGCTATCAGAACAGCGTTGCCACCTACCAAATTCGCTGGGTTAACTCCACGATTGGAAACGTTCAAGGTAGCAAACGGCCAACGCTGCCCAAACATGGCTACGATTATGATTCCTGGATCAAATGGATAACCGAAAGGGCAAAAGACAGCGACAATTACTATTTTAATGGTACCGGTTGGTATGACCCGTTGTTCCAAGCTGCCCTTGACGATTTTATGGCACTCCAGCATACCGGAAAGGCTTATGTCGACATTGAGCCACGCGGTCATGGCGGCACAAGTGGTTTCGGCGAGAAAAGGAACTTCAAGTTCCCGATTCATAATGGCCCTGCTGGAAAGTGGGGTGTCGGTACTTTTCCAAGTTTCAAAGACCTGCTTAAGGGTAAAGAGCCCGAGAATCCGAAGTCTCTGATCCGGTATTTCCTGATGGGCGATGTCAGAGACAGTAGTGCGCCCGGGAATGAGTGGGTATCCGCAAACACCTGGCCTCCGGTATCAACCAAAACTAATTTATATTTTACCGAAGGCGGTAAGTTGTTGAGCTCGAAGCCAACAGGCAATGCAAGAGTCAGTTATACCTATGACCCGAAGGATCCGACCCCGAGTTTCGGAGGGTATTACTCCTGGAATCCCAAACTTTCCGGTCCACACGACCAGAGCGAATTGCGTAAGCGCGAGGATGTGCTTTACTTTGAAACGGACCCGCTTCAAGCACCTGTCAATGTGACTGGACGCATTTCCGCAAAACTTTTCATCAGCAGTAGTGCAAAAGACACGCAGTTTATTGTGAAACTGGTGGATATTTATCCGGATGGTTATGAGGCAATCATGCGCGAAGCCCCGTTTATGGCGCGTTATGCAGAAGGCTATGATCAACCAGCCCCCCTGGAGGGCGGAAAGGTCTATGAACTCGATGTGGATATGTGGAGTACTGCAAATGTTTTCAATAAAGGGCACAAAATCGGGGTCATCGTGTGCAGCGCTGCCAAGGAATCATACGAAGTTCACCCCAACACCTATGAGCAGATTGATCTTGCTGATTGGGGCGAACAATCGGTTGTCGCTGAAAATATAATTCATCTTTCAGCCAAGCACCCGTCGCACATCACCCTGCCGGTTGTGGAGTAGTTCAAATAACATATCAAGTATCTGTGCATGAAAACGAAGCACTGCTTGGAGCGTATGCGACCCGCACAAATTGATGCGGAAAAAGAAAATATGGCATCGATCTATGTTCCAATAGGAGCCATCGAATGGCACGGGCGACATAACGTTGTCGGGCTCGATTCGCTTAAAGCGCACGCCCAACTCTGTCGCGTCGCCGAAGAAGCGGGTGGGGTGGTATATCCACCGATCTATACCGGATGGCTCCCCGGGAACAACGATGACCACACCTATATGGTGAGCGCTGAAACCTTGTTTCAAATACTCATGGAGCTTCTCGTCGGCTTTGAGCGCGACGGATGGAAAAAAGCGATCCTGCTGGGCGGGCATTATCCGAACTACCACTTTGCGGCCAAACAGGTGGCGGAACAATGGGCCACCGAAGAACATACCCTGGAAATTCTTCCGATGGTCGAAAACCGCATCAAAGAAATAAGGGGGGATCATGCGGCTCTTGATGAAACCTCTATGATGCTTGACCTCTATCCCGAAACCGTTGATCTCGACCGCATCGGGGGACGCGAGGCCGCCGAAGGAACCGTGGATGATAAAAACGATTGGCTCGAAGCGCCGAAAGATCATCCCTGTCGCGGAATCATTGGCGTCGACCCGCGCCTGTCAACCGTCGAACATGGACGTGAAGTCAACGACACAATCGTCGCCGCCCTCGTTGGATGGGTTCAAACCGGCAGCATCGATCTTGAATGGTAGCCGCCGCCATCCTGTCTAAAAACCCAGGAAGGGCTTGTGTGGCTGCATCCACTGTTTTCTCCGTTCTCGTCCGTTCAGATTTTGGACAACTGTGTTCCATTGCGTGTCGGGATGGAGAGGGTCCAGTCTCCTCCCTCAGATGTGTGGAGAAAGTCGTATGCGTTTAAAATATAATAAAATGTGCTGTCAGAGACGGAGCACCGGATTATTTTAGAACCGGTTTGCAGGAATTTTGAACCTTGCCTGTGCTTAGGGTTGGACGCGTTCAAAAACCCTGGCGTCACGTAATACCATTTCTGTTTTCGGACCGTCTTTGGTCTGAACGGTTCGTTCCACGGGGGCAAAAAAGATTCTCAAGCGCATGTTTTCAAAGGGAATTCTCAGGCGGGTTTCCGGGCTTACGTACAGGTCTCCGGAGGGTTGCACGGATCCATATCGAAAGGAGAATCGTTTGTCCTGGCTTACCTTTCCGGCTGTGCGCATTTCGCTTTTAGGTTTCAGCTCAATACTTTTGTCGTCGAGCATTGCAATAACCTTTAGAGAATCGGACAAGTTGATGAGCTGAATCTCCAGCGCACCGAAAGCCTCCGGCCCCGCTTCGAGAAAACGGTATTGCATTTTCCGGGTTTTGTCCTGATAAAAAACGAGGAGTAATGGGTCATCTCCGGAAAGTAGCTCCAGGCTCATAACAGGATTATAGGTCGGTTGTTCCGGCTCCATGCCTGGTTCAACTTCGGGCGGATCTATTTTTTTATACAGGATGAGAGGGCTGGATGGGGGAACCAAGTTGGTACCGCCGGTTCGTTGAAAGCCGATACGGAAAGGTTTGAACTCGCCGTCCATATCTTGAAAGAAAAATTCCGGTGGGCGTTTGTCGGAGATGATGAGGGATTCAACTTTACGGGGGGGCAGTTCTTCGTCTTGCTTTGTGTTTTGTGCGAAGACGGACGAGGGGGGGGGGCATAGAAAAAGTAGGGAATATAGAAGTAGAGAAGTGGGTTTTTTCCAAGTTAGTTTTTGCATGATTATACATCCTCCGGCAGGAGCCACTTTATGCGGACAATTCGGAATTGACGGCCAAAAGGAGTTCCCGGGGTTGGTTCGGTTGGGTTTCCCGCTTCAGGTTCAACTGGATCGGCTATCCGCTGTACTACGGCTTCAAGCCATGCCCGGGCGCTGGGTTCTGTTTGGCCGGGAGCAATGAAATCGCCATAGCAACGAATAAGAAAGGTGTCTCCTCGGGCTGTGAGGGCCGGACCGATCATGGCAAGAAGGTCGCCTTGGGTTACAAAACCCGGAGCGTGGGAAAGTAATTGCCCGCGTTCGCCGGCCGGGGTGCCCGCCAGATGTTCCATGTCCAGATAATGCCGTGATTCACTGAGAACCCTCATAGGTTCTCCAGTATCGGTCACTCGGAAAACACGATCGTTACTGTCGGGGTTGACAATGGGGGTAAGGTTATCGTCGAGATAATTCACGCCCCCATTGATGCCTGAAACATTAATGGCCCGTTGGAGTGTTCCGTTGAGACCGATCAGGCCCGGCAAGGGGTCGTAGGCGTTGTCAATGGTTCCCGCTGTGCTCGACGATAATGCCTGTGTTCGTGCCTCGCTCCAGTGGCCCCCTGTATCATCGGGGGCAACCAGGCGGCGGTTGACAAAATCCGCGACGGAATAAAAAGGACCTCGCAGACGGATCTCATCAACAATGCGTTCGGCAAGCTGTTCTATCATGGGATCTGTCAAATAACGAAAGCCGCTTAACACCCGGGAGTAATCCCGAGTGGAACTGGTTGCCCCGAAGGTGTTCCCGTCTTTGTCATCATAACTAAAGTCCACCCGGGCTGCCAGAGGGTTCAGGGAGCGGGAAATGGGAATGGTGTCCTCCGGGTTTTCTTCCCCGTCTCCGGATATTTCAAGGTCTCTAAAGGCACTAAACAGCGCTTTCCATGCGTCAACCGAAGTGGAATTGATATTTAGCGCGCCTCGATTCAGCAGATAGAAAGCGGACTGATCAAAATCACGGACATCGGAGGCATCAAAATTCGCCAGGGTGGAATCTTGGATGGAGCCCGTCGTACGGAAAGCCATCCGGCCATTTGGCAGGGGATCCCCGTTGCTTACATCAACCGTCCCCGTGGAAGGAATTGAGGAGAGGTAATAGCGGTCCCAGAGAGATTCGTTGAGCAAATACGATAGATCTACATACTGATTTTGAGCATCGTTTGGAAAAGACCTAGGAGATCGGTCCTCAAAACTTCCAAAGGTCCCGTTAGCCGCCCCGATGACGCGGCCGATACCGGCGATCCGTTCCCGGTCGACGTAGGGGCTGGCCTCGGAGTTGCCAAGCGGGAATGCGGGTTGCCAGACATATGGGGAGAGATTAACCTGTTGGAAGCGTCCCAGCGAGAGCACTTCACTTTCCGAGCGTTTCACCAGTCGGGTAGAAAGTTGGGAAAGGCCCTTGTTTCCTAAGCTGTCTATATCCTGATGGGTGATGAGGACGAAGCCCCGGGCGTTTCCGTTACTGAAATCAACAATTTTTTCATCGGGCCCATCCCAGTCAATTGAATTGCTGGTGCTACCGCTCAGGACCCCCCCGCTGGTGAAATACATACGAGTGAACGCATCTGAGTTGTTGACCGAATTTTCGGCCCTCCCTCCGTCGAGATCGTGCGGGGCATCCAGTTGGGCGGCGTTTAGGTTAAAACTGGCAAACCCCCGGAAATATTTACTTAGACCTTCGTGTTGGCTCGCTAACCACGCTTTAAGAGCGAATGGCTTCAGGTAAGCTTCATGAAATGCAAAAATGGGGAATTCCTGCTCCTGAGGTTCGCCTGACTTCTGACGGGTCCGCCAATCTGCAAGATCATAGACCCTCCGCCAAGTGCTGGGGTCGTCCGTTTTTGCATAGGGCCCCGGCGTATATTGACTCCCGTACCTCGGGTTGGAATTCCAACCCTGAATGAGGCCGAACTCATAATGTTTCCAGAGTTCTGTTCCATTGGCTGACAGCTCTGCAGCGTTTGTGGTTACAAAGTTGTCATTGGTATAGCCAAAAAACCGAACCGTATCCCCTGAAACCGGCAGGGTGGTTCCGCCCGGAGCCTCCACGAATTCGGCGACATCGAAATAAAAGCTGGCGGGGAAATCGGGTTCAAAGCCATTTGAAAGATTGACGATTGGATTGGAAGCATCAACTTTCTGTTCTGTATCGACGGTAAAAATCCGGGCTTCTCCAGGGTCAAAGGAGGTTGTGAATTTAAAGGTGATCCATGTAGCGTTGGGATCGTCGATATTGCTTTTATACCAATTATCACGCCCGTCCCACGGTGATAACTGATATTGGGGGCGGTTATTGCCGGAATCCCAGATGGTATTGAAACTTGAATGAGTGCTTGTAAATCCCGTGGATCTTAGACGGTGGACATAGTACCCGTTTCGTTCAAACCCATCACTGATGTTACCGGGTGTGGGGTCGACTTTCCCTGCGGTGGCGACTCCAAAACTCCAAAAATTCCAGTTGGTCCGGACTCGGAGGGTGTAAGCTGTATTCTGAAGTCCGGCATCGTATGGATTCCAGAGGGTGACGACGGGAAGCCAGTGAAGTTGAATTTTTCCCGCATTGTGGGTGACCGCAAGATGAAATCGAAGATGGGTGAGGATAGGTGCGGCTTCCGGGGTTACGGTCACGGTACCGCCAGTGGCACCGGTGGCTTCATTTTGGTACCACAACCGTAATTGGCCCCATTGGGGAAGGTTGGATGTGGTTGACGGGAATCCGGAATTGCTTGCGCCGAAGCGCGGATCGCTTCCAGAGTACAGGGATGAATCCAGGATGGGATCCATGTTGTTCAATGCAGTGCCATTGTCGAGATAGCGGGTGAGATCTTTTCGCAATCCTCCGATGGCGGTGTCGGTCAGCAGACTGGCGGAGTGGGAGGTCAGTTCATGAAAGGTGCGTTTTATGAGGCTGTTCTCTGCGATCGGGTCATCAAATAAAGGATCCAGCAGACCGATTTGCGCAATACTTGACACTTTGGAGATGGCTTGATCATTGGGAGTAAGGGAGGTTGTTCCATTGTCAAAAAGGGTCGAAAATCCACTGATGCGCTCCCAACCGACCCGTTGGGGGGACTGCAGGCGATTGCGGTATTCGCGGGTGTTCGAAGCAATTTCGTTGGGGTACCCACTAGTGGCCTGATCCTCGGTGAGGTCCCGAATACTGAAATTGGCTTTCACGCTTTCATCCGCAACCCAATAGGCATAGCGAACATTGTTTCCATTTGCTTCAGTGTATTCAGTTGTGGGGACTTTGACCCATCCTTCCAGACCGTCATTATTGAGGGTAGCATCCCGGAAGCTGCTCCCATCCCCGACGAGCCAGACGGTCCCCGTACCGGTACCGGGATCGGGCAGGGGGGTGTCGGGAGTTACGGTACTGGCATCTCCGGGATTCTTACCCTCGTTCCCGCTGATCAGCCACATGGGTTCCTGATTTCGGTCAAATTCGCCATATTGATTCGAGCCGACATTGGGCGAAGCCCGCAGCGAACTGTCCCAGACTCCCATCCAACGTGGGTTTTTACCGCTCCACCAGTTTTTGATTCGTTGATCGAAAGTATTCTGTTCGGAGGGCGTGAGATAGGTATTGCGAACTGCGGTTCCCGCTTCAGCACGATACCAGTTCACTAGATCGGTTTTCGAAGGGTATGCGACAGTTGCCGGGGCGGTGATGCGCTGATCGTCCCCGGCGAGGCGTTGTAATTCGGCTACCGCAATCATGAGTCCCAGCTTAGCATTTTGCCTGGCCATGTTGAGATTTTGTTGGTTGGTGACTTCACGGAGCTGCATGCGCACAAACACTACAAAGCTCAACACGATAACTAAAAGTAAAGATACAACTAGTAGTGTGAGCAAAAGGGCGGATCCGCGCCGTGAATGATGCCTGGTTTTATTCATGGGTAGAGTGTACCCCAAGGGGTTAAAAAGATTAAACCTTCGGAAGCGCATATAGTTGCGTTGTTTGATTTTAATGATGGGATTGTTTAACAAATATAGATGGATAGGCATATTTATTTCAGGTACCTGACTTTTGAGTACGGGCAGACTTCAAAAAGAAAACGAGGCTAAGTGAAACGGCAACAATGATGCCGATGGGATAAGCGATGCGGGTTCCTAGTTTGAAGCCCTCTGGCGCGATTAAAATATAGGTCGTACAGACGGCGCTCATGAATATGGCAGGGAGGAAAGCAATCCAAAAGTTCTTGTGTTGATGTCGTAGATAGATCGCGGCAGTCCATAACACAAGGGTCGCGAGTAGTTGGTTGGAAAAACCGAAGTACCGCCAAATCGTACCAAATTCTAAACGAGTGACCCACCAAGCAACGGCAAACAGTGGTAGGGTGATTACTAAACGAAGGCTGATTGCCTTCTGGTTGAGTTTTGTAACGTCTGCGATTATAAGGCGTGCGCTCCGAAATGCAGTATCTCCGGATGTAATAGGGCAGGCGACAACTCCCAGTATTGCAAGCGCCCCTCCTATTTTTCCGAGCCAGCTATTACAGATTATCTGGACAGCCCATGCAGCATTATTCCCGTTTTCTGCCATCGCGCTATTTAATGATTCGATACCGCCAAAGAAGCTCATCGCAGCTGCAGCCCAGATAAGCGCGACGGCACCCTCGGTGATCATTGCACCAAAGAAAACCGGGCGCCCCTGACTTTCGTTGGTTAGGCAGCGTGCCATCATCGGAGATTGGGTGGAATGAAACCCCGAAATGGCCCCACATGCGATGGTAATAAATAACATAGGATAGAGGAAGTGGTCCGGTTGGCTGTGTTGGTTGCGGATCGTGGTCGTGGTGAGTTCTGGAATAGGCGCACCGTAGGCAATCATTGCGAAAAATAGGCCGAGAGCCATAATGAGTAACACCGCTCCGAAGAGTGGATAAATTTTGCCAATAATTTTATCGATGGGTAAGATGGTAGCGGCAATATAATAAACGAAGATGAGTATTACCCAGAGATCAAAGGTATCGAGTGCTTTGAAGGAAGCAACATTACCACTGAGTCCAGTCAAAATCTTAGCGGGTCCGAGAACGAATACCACACCTACAAGTAAAAGGAGTATTACTGAAAATAATCGCATGAATTGACGAATTCCGTTCCCCATGTAGTGACCCACTACTTCTGGAATACTCGCCCCGCCATGGCGCAATGATAACATGCCGGAGAAATAGTCATGCACGGAACCAGCAAAAATACTTCCGAACACAATCCATAGAAATGCAGATGGTCCATAGAGCGCTCCTAGTATGGCACCGAAAATTGGCCCGAGTCCTGCGATATTTAGAAACTGGATCATGAATATTCGCCAGGTCGGTAGCGGCATATAGTCCACTCCGTCGTTCTTGGTCAGAGCGGGCGTCTCTCGGGTGGTGTCGATGTCGAAAATTCGTTCGACAAGTCGTCCGTATATAAAATATGCAACAAGTAGAGTGAGGAGTGATAATAGGAAGGTGATCATGGTGAGAATGTAGGTGTGATTGTTCTATCTAAAGATTGACCTCTATGTGATTGACCCCACCTGTCAGAGGAAGTTTTTTACCAGAAAGAAGCTTATGGTTAAAAAGAATGGTTTGTACGCCTTTACCTCCCCCTTTTCGATTTCTGATGGTTATATGGTAGGTGTCTCCACGGAATTTGCGGGTGACACGGGCTTCGGAAAGGCTGGCGGGTAGGCAAGGGTCGATAAGGAGTCCGTCGTAACTACGGCGTGCACCCAAAATATATTCCACCAGCACCTGAGTGAACCAGCCGGCGGTACCTGTCCGCCAGGCGTAGCCGCTGGCGCCGTAAATCTGCGGCACGGAGGAGTAGCTGTTCACATAGCTGAAGGGTTCGGCGCCGGAGGTGGATATGGGATTTTCCGGCGAGTTGGGGGTGACCTTGGTGAAGGCCCTCCAAGCTTGTTCCGAGCGTCCAAGAAGGCAGTCGGCCACGGCTTTAAATCCAGCGGCGTGATTATAACAGCCTCCGTTTTCGGCCGCTCCGGGCATGCTGTTTGACATGCGTCCGACACGGGGATCGAATTCGGCGTAAGGCGGGAAGCAGATACGATAGCCAATATCATCTTCTAGAAACTGATCGATTTTTGTCATAATAGACAGTGCACGTTCACCTTCGGCTACGCCGCTGAGCACGGCCCAAGATTGAGGGTTGAGGAAGATTTTTCCGTATTCACAGTCTTTGGAACCGATGCGATAGCCGTCTCCGCAGATCGTGCGCACATACCATTCTCCATCCCAGGCGACCTCGTTAAGGAGGGTTTTGAAATGGTTGTAAACTTGTTTCGCTTCGATGGCGAAATTGGTATCCCCGAACCTGGTGGCTAGTTCGGCCATTTCTCGGGCGCCAAGGCAGAGCTGCATGGTGACAAATATGCTTTCCCTCTCGCCACTTTCCTGGGTGGCTTCTAAACCATCATTCCAATCGGCATGGTGTTGACGGCAAAGTCCATGCTTACCTATATCATAACTTAGGTAGCGAAAGGCTCGTTTCGCATGATCCAGCACGGTGCTGACTTCAGTCGATTCAAAATAGGGAACTTGATATTCAAGCAGGTCGAAATTTCCAGATTCTTTGATCAGTGCTGGAAGTACTTGTAATATCCAAGCCGGTTTATCGGAATACTGCATGCGATTGAGCGGACGGAAGCCGTGGGGAACGGAGCCATTGGGATATTGACTGGCGAGGGCGCGAATGAAGTTCGCTTCGGCGGCTGGGTAGTCCGCCATAGCTAAGGCGATATCCGTTTGCAGGTTGTCACGGAACCCACTTTTATTGATCAGGTAGGTATAGAGCTGTTTTTTCAGGAAGATATTGAAAAGTCCGTTGTAGAGCGCGTGACCGACATCGACTTTGAAAGCGTTGGCACGGTCGGCTTCGATTTTACGGGCGGTTTCACACCATTCGTCAAGTTTTGCGGGGCAGAGGCTTTCGCGGAGGGTTTTGATTTCTTCGAGATTCGCAGTTTGACCCAGTACATAATCGGCGCGGGCAGTCTTGTGCGGAGGGATAGACAGTTTTACCTGTACGATGCCCGCGCAATCCGGACCGAAACCCGGTCGCCCATCACAATTCCACCCCCAAAGAATTTTCGGGGCGCTGACGGAATAATCGGCGCGCGTGAAATGGTCTCGGTATCCGTTGGCGTTGTGGAAATTTTCCAAGGCGATGAGATAGCCTTTGAAGCGGTCGGTAGGGACGTCGGTATTACGGTTGACGACAAAGACGCCCCCTATTTCCGGATGTACTTCCGCAAAATTTGTTTTCCCGATGTTACGACCTTCCTTGTCGAGGCCGGTAAGTTGAAACATGGCGTAACTAAAGACGGAAATTTCCCGTGTCTGGTCGGTCAGATTTTCGATCTCTATGGTGGTGCATTCGATGGGAAAGTGTTGTGGCACGAAAACGCGTTGGGTGGCGCGCAGGCCGATGCATTCCGACTGCATGACGGTTTTTTCGCGATGAAATTCCACGCGCAGATTGCTGACATCCAAGGGGGCGGGTTGACCGGCGGGACAGAAGACCTGATTGGTCTGATCATCCCGAATGTAATGGTACTTCTGATCGTAGGAAACCAGAGTGACGGTGGTGCCGTCCGCATCGCGAATCCAAGTGGGTCCGTCGTTGATGTGCGCAACTTCGGCGTACATCTCCGGTCCGTCGTTGTTGATGGCGCTGCAGTGGAGGTTCCACCATTTGCGTGGCGGTTCGGCGGTTAAAACAAAACAACCGCGGCTTTCGTTGAAGTGGCCATAGCTCTCAAAGGTAGTTGTTTCCATAGCTTTGAATATGACGCATCGCGGTCGGAGCTGCGAGTTCAACGTTTCGCATTTGGTTGCACCCGTACCTCCGTGAGCAGAATTTAGACAACAATATGCATATAATCCCTTTTGACGGGATACTCCCTCCCTCCATAAAGCAATATCCTATCAGTCAGTCAGTCGCATAAACTCAGCAAAAATACTTTTCCAAAATAACACGCCAACCCAAGAAAATACCTCAAGGCTATGAATCTACACTCAATACTCACCTCCCGCATTAGATTTGCATGGATTGCAACGCTCACAACCTTTGTCTTATCTTCAGCAACATCCTTTGCACAGCGCAACGTTCCCGTGATTGATTTTGGTGATGACCTATGTTGGCATGGCGGCACATGGGGCTTGCCTCACTATCGCAACGATTATGTCAAACAACTGTACAAAGGCTCTAAAGACGGTGACTGCACTACTGATGTTAGCGGCAATGGCAGCACGGAAAAAGACTCAATCGCTTATTATGAGTTTTCAATGGATGTGCCCTACAATCCTATAGGCTCTTTCTACAACATACACGGTAATAACACTCGCTTCTACGGAGGCGCGGTAACCTACTGGGCGAATCGAAAACCCAACTGGCAAGAAGGCGGCATCAATATCGACCACGAATTACGCGACGACTTCAACCTTCACTCTTACGCAACGGAAGGCGGAGACATTGCCCTGCGTACCTTTGGCGTATGGTTGTGGAAAAAAGAAGACTTCATGAATGAAGGAAACCAATTCAAAGTATCTTCCGACCGCAACAGCCGAATAGCCCTATACGTTTCTCGTTACTTTCAAGATTACGAAGAAATGCGTTTTATTGTTCAAGATGGCAATGAGTTCTTCATCTCAGAGAAACACCCCGATTCAGGTAAAGCCCATCACCTGTATGAAATGAGGCTATCCGACACAAAGTGGGCACCCTACAATCCTCAAGCGCCTTACGACATTGAATTTGACCCATCCACTGCGAACTTTAGCTCACATCAATTTAAAGATATACAGTCCGCTGGATGGTATGTTGCCAAACCCACTTTAGGAAAAGCCGCACTATGGGTTAAATGGTATGCCTTTGGTTTAGACGCTGTAGTCAATCGCCCAGAATCTCCCAGTTACCTTGTGCCAATGAAAAGCCTATCGGGCGGTTCATTTATTAGCAAAGAGCCTGTCAGTTATGGACAATGGCGGACGATTTATCAGTGGACTAACCGTAACCAATACGACATGCACGAAGGACACGTTTATGATCGCGATGGCGACATGGGCATGATGTCCCTTGATAATGCGACACACTCAAGCGCAGACCCCGTAACCGACATCACCGCGCTTGATGCGCTTTCTTGGGCAAACGCATTATCCGCTTATGAAGGTTTGGAGCCCTTGTTTTACACCGATGAAGGGTTTCAAAATGTTTTACGCAAAGTGATGGATCGCCAGCAACCCGGTAAGGAGAATTGGCGTCCTGAGGTTTTTGTCAAATGGAGTGCAAACGGCTTTCGCCCCGCAACTGAGCAAGAACGTCCAGGAAGTGCAGATGGTTTTTACCTAGTACGCTCTAATAGCGTCCCTCCTAGCGATGCGTCCAGCGCGTTTGCAGATTGGGCAAAACGCTATCAAGCCCTCGACGTCAAAGCCGTAGCCAGTAATCCGAACCTGAAACTTATTCCCGTTCAAGGCGGCTCCTACATCCGCAAAGATGGTGCGGAGACCCAAATCAAATCTTTTTATCTAGCCGAAACGGAGACTACTTTTGAACAGTGGAAAAAAGTCTATGCTTGGGCAGTCAATAACGGCTATACCTTCGATCGTGATGGTGATCTTGGAAGTATGGACTGGAGTGAACGGGGCACTGTCTTCACTCAAGACGAACCGGTGACTCAAATCTCACACCTTGATGTTTTACTATGGTGCAATGCTCTGTCCGAAATGGAAGGCAAAACCCCTGCTTACTACACGGATAAGGCCATGACTGACGTGATAAAAAGCGTTCGACGTTTTCGAACCGAAAACACAGAAAAAGGCCCTGCATACTATAGGCTTCCTGATCAAGGGCAGATGACTTTTTATGTGCGCTGGGATGTAGATGGTTATCGCATCCCCAGTAATTGGGAATGGCAATATGCCTATCGCAGTGGCAACAATGCTCAAAACACTTACCCATGGGGATCAGAACCCATCGGTGACTATGCTTGGTATGGCGAAAATAGTTCGGATCGCACACACCCCGTTAAACAAAAGAAACCCAATCCATGGGGGTTCTATGACATGGCTGGAAACGTTTTTGAATGGACCATGGGCGGAGGAGATTCCTACTACCTCGTAGATAATCCTCGCGGTAAGAATATGCCCGTAGCCATGGGTGGTTCTTTCCGCACTGAAGGCAGCAGAGAAATCGCCCGCATGATGGAATTAGGCGGCAAGCCTTCCGCTGCGATCAAATCTCCACTTGCTATTGCATACCCTGAGATCGGATTCCGCGTAGCACGCTACGATGCAGATATTCATCCAAGGGAAGCCCCCCCATACATCCCCGAAAAAGTTTTGCTATTTGATCCTGCGCAAGTACCTACAAACCCTACGCTTCAAGGTGAAGTTTGGCGTGGAAACATTGCTCGAACAGGTGAATTCAACGCCAAAGGCCCTTTACGAGAACCACGACTAAAATGGAAGTTTGATACAGGCAAATCTGTCAAAGCCTCTCCAGTAATCGTCAACGGCATTGTCTATATCGGCAGTGATGATGGTAATTTCTATGCGATAGACCTTGCCTCAGGAGAAGAAAAATGGCGCGTTTCAACAGGATCAAAAATTCGCTCATCTGCTGCAGTCTACGCAGGAAAAGTATTCTTTTTTAATGGCAAAGGAGCTTTCGCTCTTGATGCCAACACAGGGCAAGAAATCTGGAGAAAAGGACGCGGATTATGGGATGACTCACCTCTGATTGTGCCAGGACCTATCCAGTATAAAAACGGGGAAACCCTCGATGGTATTGTTTTCTATAGTCAACCTTGGAAAGGTCTAGTCGGTCTCAATATAGCCGACGGCACAGCGGTCTGGCACTACCGAGACCAACATGGTCCTGGAAAAGATGGTTGCTCCGCGCTTGTTCACCGCGGACACATCATTCATTTTCGCGGCAGTCAGGCAACCGAAGTGGTTAACCTACTCACTGAACGTCAAGCCTATGCCATCGACGGCGCGGTGGATTTTGGATACTTTACTCCTGCTGCTCGCGACGGTGTTGCTTACTCTTTCATTCGAGGCGTCGCTGCTTTTGATATTATGGCTAACATTCCCAATGGCACAAAAGGAAGTCACATGAAGAATTACGACTTTAAGTGGCGTTTTTATCCTGGCAAAGAAAAAGGATGGAGCTACCAGAACCATGGGATTTCCTCCATCTCTGTTGATGCTACAACCGTTTACTTCGGACATAGCAATACCTCAGTTTATGCTTTAGACCGTGAGACAGGAGACATAAAATGGGAAATTCAAACCAATGGTATTAATCGCTCATCACCTGCCTTAGGCACAGGAAATCTTTTATTCATCGGCAGCTATGACAAGCATGTTTACGGGATTTCAAAATCCGACGGCAAGATTGTTTGGAAGTTTGCAACCAAAGGCGCAATCCACAGTTCCCCTGCGATCGAAGGCTCAACACTTGTTATTGGCTCTGATGATGGCAGCGTCTACGCCTTAGAATAAGGTTGGAATAGAATGAGTAAATCATGAAGCATCAACTAGAATTTCAATATCCTCATCAGCTCAAGACCATTCTTTCTCAAACTCCGTGGGTTTATATCCCTGTGGGTGCCATTGAGTGGCATGGGCATCATAATGTTGTTGGGCTCGATGGGGTGAAGGCTCATGGTCAATTGCTACGTGTCGCCGATGCCGTTGGTGGAGTCGTATACCCCCCCATTTACACAGGGCATTACACAGGAGACCGGAAGGCTCCATTCACTTACATGGTATCTCAATCATCGTTATACCAACTTTTGAAGGATGTTTTATGTGGACTGGAGAAAGATGGATTTCAAAAGGCGGTACTGTTAAACGGGCATTACCCTAATCATATCTTTATCGGTTACGAGTTGATGAGAGAATGGAAAAATGAAAATCACAGTATGGAATTACTCTCTATTCGTGAAAGTAATTTTGAAAGAATCAGCGGTGATCATGCAGGGAAAGACGAAACCTCAATGATGCTAGATTTGAATCCTGAGTGTGTTGACTTAGGTATGATACAAACAGACGATGAAAACGCCGCTTTAGAAGAAAAAGGTAATTGGCTGGAAGAAGATGACTCTCATCCTTTACGCGGGGTGGTGGGTGTTAATCCACGCTCATCCACATCCGAGTATGGGAGTGCATTAAACAAGCGATTAGTAAATGCGATCAGTGGTTGGATTAAAAATGGTGAAATTGCTTTGGAATATGAGAAATAGGGTAACGACTTACGCCTTGCTAAAAATGGATATGAAATCGACTTTCGCGTAAAAGGTACCCTTCGGATATACCCCCTTATCTTAAGAATAAATGTTTTGTAATTTTTAAATGGAGATCCTTATGTATTTGCCTCTTTTGAACTATAGATTTTTGGTTGTAGTTATCTGTTGTTGTGGTTGGATCCTTCCTGCTGAAACGCCGTGGTCCGTTTTGTTGAACAATGGAACGACACAAGTGAATTCGCCGGAAGGCAAGGTGATCGAAGTAACGTCTTTCATTTTCGGACCAAAATTTTCTTGGTTGGGATTTTCAATGACCGACCCGGTGGCGAGTGAAAGCGGTGCGCGTTTTATCAAAACGGCGAAAACCCGCGCGACGCCTGCGACGGTGACGTGGATGGAGGAGGTTTCCGTAAAAGGGAAAGATCTTACGTGGACCGTACGGGCATCGTCCGACCGGGATGTATCCTTAACCTATGCGGCGTTGGGCTTCAGTTTGGGAGAAGCCATGCGTGGGGGTACGGCAGAAGTGACGATGGCGGATGGGGCCACGAGAATTTTTGATATCCCTTTAGGAAAATCGGATTTGAAGCAAGTGAAGCAGGTGGTGTTTCGCAAAGAGGGCGCGGTGGCGATGACGTTATCAGTGACGCCGGCGCTGGATGTGCATTTGGATGGTGGATTTCGTTTTAAGGTAGCGGGGGAGAGCTTGGCTGCGTCCGAACCCAAAGAGGTACGTTTTGTTTTGAGCGGAAAAGAAGCTCTTACGTTTTATGCTTCTCCTGAAGATTTACCCGATCCGGTAGATACCTCGAAATGGTTTTCTTTTACTCCGACAAACTCCTCAGAAAGAGGGGCCTTGGGCATGCAGGAATGGATGGAGATACCGAAAACGTTTCTCCAGCTCGATGGAGATCGGGTGTTGGCCGATGGCAAGCCCTTTAAAGTATGGGGAACCAATGTGGAATATTCCGCGACCCATCCGGATGCCCGCCGTGCGGAACGACTTGCGGGATGGTTTGCGAAGTGGGGAGTGAATATGGTGCGTCAGCACAAGCTTACCAATCCGGGATGGGAGGGTTTGGGCAGCAGGCAGAGTGCCTCGGTGTACGATCCCGAAGCCTTGGCCCGTTTCGATTATTTTAACTACCAACTCCGGGAACACCGGGTGCTTTATGGTTTTTCGCCTATTTGGAATTTGAAGCTGTTTCCCGGTGATAAAGAAAAACTCATTGCCTACGACGAGTTGATGGGCCCGGGTGGAGATAAAGATACCACCGGTCTGGTGTGGTTCATGAAAGACGTGCAGGATCTGCATATCGAGACCATGCTCAATCTGCTCAACCACCGGAATCCGCACAGCGGCCTGCGCTACGCGGAAGATCCGGCGCTGGCTTTTGTGGAGATTCAGAACGAAGAGGACGCTTTTTTCTTCACCATTACCCCGGATATTACGCGCTACCCGACTTACAAGCGGCTGATTGCGGAACAATACAGTGATTGGTTGCAAAAGCGTTATAAAACGGAGGCAAACTTGGTCGCAGCTTGGGGCGCAGAGGGTCTGAACACCTTCTCAACCGAAGGGGGATATCCGGATGAGTCCCTGAGCGCACGTAACATCATGCCGATTTCAAGCCCTTGGTTGTTGGACAATCACATGGGGGATCATCCCCGGGCTGCACGCTTACGTGATACTGCGGATTTTCTGCTGGAATCCCAAAATAATTATTACCAACGCATGACAGATGCAATTCGCGAGGCGGGATATCAAGGGCCGATTATTGGTTCGAACTGGCAGGCCGGGGAAAGGACGGGGCATTTTTTTAATTTGTATTCCGACGCAAAATTCGGGATCGTGGACCGTCATAACTACCTCGCCGGGGCCACCGGAAATCCTATGCACGAAATGCTCACGGGGCATCCCTTCCGAAACGCCACTACGTTGGATGATCCCGGAGGCGCGCTGCTCAGTACGGGGATGCAACAGGTCGCGAACCGTCCGTTTTCCCTGAGTGAGTGGCAGGCCATTCCTCCACACGAATGGATTGCAGCCGAGACCGCGATTATTGCGCTCTACGGCATGGGGCTGCAAGGATGGGACATGAGTTATTTTTTCGCTTCCAACGGCGAGGGTTTTACTCCGACGCTGCAGTTTCCCGGAAATAAAAAGTTTAACAACCAGACCGCGCACGGGATAGGTATGTTTCCTTTGCTGGGTCGTATGATTCTGCGCGGAGATATTACCGAAGGTGCTGTCGTCGCCCGCCGCACACTCACCTTGGAGCAGGCGCTGAATCAAACCTACGACTTTGAACATAAGACCATTCAGGCGCATGACTTGAAATCCTTTGATGGGACTCCCGGCCGTTCAGCGTTAGCCATTGGACGGGTGGTCGTGGATTTTGTTGATAGGCCCACTCCGAGTGAGCTGACATCCCTTGATCCTTATAAGCAAGGTGATACGTTAATCTCCACCACCGGTCAATTGCGTTGGACAGATCCTGGCGGAACGCAAGCGGGGTACATTACCGTTAATTCTCCTGGAACCCAGGGAGTACTGGGATTTGCTCCTCAAGCTCGGGCAACATTTGGAGATGTTTCGATTGAACCAAAAAACAATTACAGTGTGATTATGGCAACAGCCATGGAGCCTGACCGCACACTTGCCGATTGCGATGATGCCTTAGTCCTCACAATGGCGCGTGTACGCAACACCGGTATGAAGTTGGTGAGCGGTCTAATTGCAGATCGCGGAACGGCTCCTACGATCATCGAACCCGTGCAGACCGTCCTTACGTTTAAACGGCAACCGAAAGAGGTGATTGCTCTGGATCAGGATGGAATGTTGACGGAGATTCGCCTGCCGCTACAAGGCAAATCAGTGACCATTGACAGCGGTGAATACCATAGTTTTTACTACCTTGTGAGATTTTAATCTTTCGTTAGTCAAGCAGGGTTCTTGGAATAGGCGGAAAACTGCCACTGGGGAAGCAATCGTTGGTTTCTTCCATCCAGGTATCCAGTTTGGCTGAAAGTTCGGCTTTCACCTGTGCCAAGGCGGGGTCGTTTACGCGATTCTGCATTTCCATGGGGTCGAGATAGAGATCGTAAAGTGCTTCGGTGCCTTCGGGTTGATCATACCAGCCGAAAGATTCCAGTAGCGGAGTTGGTGGACCATCATGGCGCATTTGCCGCTGTATGGGTTCATGGAAGCGGAGATATTTGTAGCGTTCGGTTCGAACCGCGCGAATCGCCTCAAGTTGGCCATGATAATTTTGTTCGGTGAATACAGCTTCGTGCAAATAAGCACAGTCGCCGTGTACTAATGGCACAAGACTTTTTCCTTCGAGCCAATCGGGTTTAGGAATGTCGAGAACTTCGCAGAGCGTTGGATAGAGATCCAGATGGGTCACCATGGATTCGATGACCTTGCCGCCTTCGAAGCCGCTTCCACGGGGACCGCGAATAAGTAGCATGACTTCCGTGCCTTGGTCGGTGAGGGTTTTCTTGGCTCCGGGGAATTCGGTTCCATGGTCGCTGGTAATGATGACCAGAGTGTCCTCGTTGTATCCGCACTGCTCCAACGCAAACAAAACCCGGCCCATGTATTCGTCCATGATCTTTACGCCTTCGCGATACGCTTCCATATCCTGACGGATCTCAGGGAGATCGGGCAGCCAGGGTAGAGGAGCGGTGTAACGGGAATCGAGTTTTTCGGGATCGGTATAGCGGGTTTTGCTGAAGCGGTCGGATTTTCCATGCAAGTTCAGCTCGGGTCGGGCAAGGTTATCCCGGTGGGGTTCGTCGATGCCGATCGAGAGAAAAAAAGGTTTCGAATGATCGTAGGTGGAAAGAAAACGTTCCACCTTATCGATGGTTTCCGGATAGCATTCTCCGGCTTGTGGGCGGGCGGGTTCTTCCTGCTCCAGAATGCGCTGGTAGCCGATGGCGCTGAAATCTTTGTGCGGGGCTTCGTGCTGAACTCCCGCCAGTACGGTGAGATAGTCGTGACGGTTGAAAAATTGCACCATATGCTTGTTGTAATCATCCATGAGCCACCCGTCGTTTCCGGGCAAACCGAACATGCCCATTTGGTGCGGATATTGTCCACTGGTCAGGGCGGCCCGGCTGGGTCCGCAGGTTGGCGCGGCGCAAAAAGCTTTACGGAACAGCACGCTTTGTTTGGCGAAGGCCATGAGATTGGGATTTTCGAAAGGGAATCCGTAAGGCTGAATATAGCGGCCGGCATCATGGGCGTGTAGATAAACAATATTCATCGGAGAAATCTCCTGCTTGCGGATGTTGAGTTTGATTTAGGCTTCACTGAATACTTCCTGGCTGATGCTGGGTAAATTTTTGAGTTCCACCGCGGTCCAGCGGTTGGCTAATCGGTCGCCTTGTGCGTTCATTTCGTCCCAGAGGCGGCCTTTGATGCGGGCGATGTCGTCGGTAAGGTCGGGGTCGTCGATGCGGTTGTTTCGTTCGCCGGGATCCCGGGTCAGGTCATAAAATTCGTGCATATCGCCTACCGGGTGGTAAACGAACTTGAAGCGGTCGTCCCGTATCATCCGCATAGAGTAGGCGCCGGACTCTGTTCCGTAGTACTGACTGGTGATCACCTTGCGGGGAGTTGCACCGTTGGCCATGCCGATAAGGTTTTCACCGACAAAACTTTCAGGAACGGGACAGTGGGCGGCCTCGAGCAGGGTGCGGGCGATATCGATTTCGTTTGAGGCGAAGGCTGAACAGGTTTTTCCGGCGGGAATCGTACCGGGCTGACGGAGGATCAGGGGGACGCGGGTAACGTCGTCGTACATATTAAAATGTTTGTCCATTTGACCGTGCCCACCGCAGTAGTCCCCATGGTCGGTGGAATAGATGACCAGGGTATCTTCGGCGAGGCCGAGGCCGTCGAGAGAGTTCAGCACGCGTCCGATATGATGGTCGAGTTCACTGATGATACCGTAATAGAGACGAACAATCGGTTGCCAGTCCTCCCAAGACCACTCTTCCAGACCCCAGATCTTCTTCTGACGTTTCTGGGCCGCGGGTTTCCCTTCCTGGTCATCCGGAAAACTCTGCCAAGGGGGAATGTCTTCAGCTTTGTAGAGCCGGGAAAACTCGCTTACCGGATTGCAGGGAAGATGGGGTTCGGGTGGGTCCCAACGTAGGCAAAATGGTTGATCGGAATCATCATGGAGGAGATCGATCAAGCGGTCGGCTTGCCAGGCTAACGGGGAGAATTCGGAAGGGGTTACTGTGTCTTCGTCGCCAAACAGACCGTGGGGTTTGGCGATGGGTGGAAGATCCCGCGCCTCGCGTTCTTTTGCGTAGTGCCAGAGCGGATGATAGACATCCACACCTTCGGCCGGACCGGGTTCGTCACATTCCAATTCACGGTGATATTTGCCTACCCAGCCGGTGCGGTAGCCCTGATGTTTTAGTTCGTTGAAAAAAGTCGGCAATTCAGGCCGTGCGGCGCGGTTAAGTTCGGCAGTGGGGATACAGAAGGATCCGTGTTCATGCGGCCAGGCGCCGGTGAGCAGAGAGGCCCGGGCGGGTGTACAGATGGGAATGGTGGCGTAGGCCCGGGAAAAGGTCGTGCCCTCCGCACAGAGTCGATCCAGGTTGGGTGTCTGCAACTCCCTTATGCCATGGGCACGGACGCAATCATATCGGTGTTGATCGGAATGGATAAGGAGGATGTTGGGTTTTTGCATGTCCGGGATCAAGTTTGTTTAAAGAATGCCCAATGGGCTCCGTTTCCGGAGACGGTGATTTGACCGTTTTGGGAGTCGACGGAGATGCCACTCCCTGCGAGAGGCTCCCATTCTCCGGTAACATCCATTTTAAACGAGAAGGGTTTTGAACTTGGGGCAAACACGCAGAGGATAGATTCTCCTCCGGATTGCCGGATGAAGGCGAGGGGTTGACCGGGTGCACCTTCCTGGAGAATTTCGACGTCGGCATCGGCCGCGAAGGCGGCTTGTTTGCGATGGAGGGTGTTGAGGTTCCGGACGCGTTGGAGGAGAGAGTCGGAAGTGTTTTCTTGCTCAGCCACAGTACTGCTGCCTGGATTCGGATCGACAGGCAGGTAAAGACGGGTCGGGGCGCAGGGCGAGAAACCGCAGTTTCCGGTGTTGTCCCAATGCATGGGGGTACGGGCACCGTTACGGGTGGGGTAATGGCCTTCGTGAATGGGGTTCTCACTCGACTGCTGACGCATGCCGAGTTCGTCTCCGTAGTAGATGAAGGGAATACCCGGCCAGGCGCATTGAAAGGCGAAGATCATTTCCAGTTCGTCGTCGGATTGTCCGACGGCGACACGGGAAAGGTCATGGTTGCCAACTGGAACGGTGATTACGCCTTTTCCTTGGGTCCGTGCGTATTCTTCCTGCCAGGTTTTAAGATACGGTCGAAAGTCGCCTTGGCCGGAAGGGCTGAAAAAGGCCTCGGTTTTCATTTTACCGAGTTCCTGATTGAAGGTTTCACCGCTACGGAAAATTTCCTGATAGCCGGGAGCCCAATGAAGGTAGACAGAATGGAAACCGGCACCGTCGAGGAGTTTGGAAGGATGACCTTCGGCGATCAGGAAGAGATCAGGAAAGTCAGCTTCAAGTTCGGTGCGGGTTTCACTCCAGAAGCGGCGGATTTCTTTTTTGTCCGGATCGTTACGGATTAGTGAGTCGGCCATGTCCACGCGGAAACCGTCGGCCCCTTGCTCCAGCCAGAAACGCATAATGCGTCGCATCTCTTTCCAAAGTGCCTGCACGTCTTCGTGGGTGGTGGGCAGTTGCCAGGGTTTGTCGGGTTCGGGTTGGGCGAAACCGAAGTTGAGTGCGGGTTGACTCCAGAAAAAATTGATAAGAAAATTTCCGTCGCGGTTGGAATAGCCATGGATCATTTTTTTGTTCCAGGGGTCGCCGCCATCGTTCCAGGCGGAGTCGGTCCAAATATACCAATTGCGATAAGGGCGGACGGCGTTGGTGCAGGCGGATTGCCTGAACCAGGGGTGGTCGATGGAGGTATGCCCCGGCACGAAATCCAGAATTACCCGCATGCCGCGGTTGTGAATTTCCTCAAACAATCGGCGGGCATCGTCCAGTGTGCCGTAGCGGGGATCGACTTGGGTAAAGTCGGCCACGTCGTATCCGGCGTCACGCATGGGGGAAAGGTAGAAAGGATTGATCCAGAGCGCGGTTGCTCCCACGCTCTGAATGTAATCCAGCTTTCGGATGATTCCCTCTATGTCCCCAATGCCATCCCCGTTCGTGTCGTAGAAGGATTGTGGATATACCTCATAAAATACGGCATTCCGGGTCCAATCGGGGAGGGTAGATTTTAGTGTGTTCATAGGAGGACAACCTCAGGATTAGTCCGCCAGAACAGGCGCTTTGAATTGGGTGATGCCCCGCCGTTTGTATTCCTCATAGATGGCTTCGACTTTGTCCATGTTGGCTTTGCGTTCGTCGCCGGTGGTATGATCATAAGCGCGGAAGGCGGCGTAGAGGGCGTGCTGAAGTTCGTAGAAGTTCAGTTTGGGGAGGTCGCTGAGGTCTTTATCGGTGAAATGAAGACCGTAACCCGGTCCGTCGCCGGCCATGCTGTTGTCGGGCTTGGGCGGCAGGGGAATACCTTCGGTGGCCGTTTCCAGTTCGGCGAGCACGTCGCGGGAGGCCTGGATCTCGTTTCGGACCCATTGACGATTGAATTCGCAGGGTTCAGCGGGCGGAGGCGGCCAGCGTCCGTCGGAGTTGGCAGCGCAGGTGCAATGGAACCAGAATTTTTCCGCGAGGGCTTTGAATTGATCCGCGTGGGTGCCTTCAGTGATGGGCTGGTATTTGGATTTGTATTCGGCGCGGAGGGAGGCGACGATGGGGTCGAAGTGTTTGGCTTCGGGAGTTCCTCCCCAGCAGTCGGAGTAGGTGCGGTGCCAGGCGTGGCGGTCTTCCACGAAAAAAGGTTCTTCGACGGGTTCAAACTCTTCGCAGCATTCTTTGAAGGTGGCGAGTTCGCCAAGTTCGAGCACACCACGAATGAGGGCGTCGAGTTTTTCCGGCGCATCGGGCCGGACTTCGAAAGATCGGCTGTAATCGCGGTAGTATTTGACGTAGAAGTAACCACTGGTTCCGCAGTATTCGGCATCGTCGGCGATGATGATGGTGGCGCCTTTTCCGGAACCGGACCATTTTTTGACGTTGCCGAGGTATTCGTCGAGGGAGGTTTTTCCCATGAAGTAGGAGACGTATTTGCCGACCAGGCGATCGCTGCGGCAGAAGCCGTGGAGTCCGGGGACGACATCGCGGAAAGGTTGGTGGAGGAATTTGCAATCAGGATCCAGATCAAACCAGGGCATGTGTCCGCCCCAGTAGATATCGGAGGCGCGGTTTTTTTCGACCCAGGCGTATTCCTTGTCGTTACAGTTCATATAACTTTCGAAATCCAGGGTCAGATACTTGGCGCCCGCGCGTTTGAAGGCGTTGGGAACGTATTGCATCCAGGTGCATTCGGGGTTCCACCAGCTTTCGATGCGGGTGCCCAGATACTTTTCGTAGGCGCGTTGCGAAAATTCGCAGGACCAGTAGCCATCCTCTTCGGGGATGTTGGCGAGCACCGGGTGGGCGTAGGGGGCGCCCATAAATTCGCACTGACCGGATTCCATGGCGGCGCGGAGTTTGGCCAGCACATCGGGGCATTCCTTGGCCATAAGATCGATGGTGAAGCCACTGGCTTCGAACACGTATTTTGCTTCCGGATATTTGGCATGGCCATCGATGATGGTTTCGTAACTGGCGCGAATGACCTGTTCGTATTTATGGGGCTCGAGAAAGGCGTAATTGAGGTTGGCGTGATAGATGGCGCAATATTTCATGGGGGTCTCCGTAATGTCAGGGGGTTATTACGAAATATCTAAGAAATATTGACTTCTTTTTCACCTTCAAAACATTTCGGGCTGTCGCATATTGTTGCGGATTCTCGTTTGGATGCTGAGGAGTCCAACGCCCTTGTGCGGCTCTTTGGACACAACTTTTTCTGGACTTGAGTAAACGGGAAACCTGTCTCTGTCACCTAAGTGTCGTTATCCTGGCCCTTACGGACCGGGAACCCGTTGAGTCGGGCCGATAGCCCTCTGGTAGGATTAGGTCTGACCTCACCTGGCCCTTTCGGACCGGGCTTGGGTTGAATCGGGCCCTTGGCCCTTTCTGATGGGGATCCCTCCTGTAGGGCCAAAGGCCCGGCTCATCCGCAGCCCGGCCCGTGAGGGCAGATACTGCAGGGCCACAGGCCTGGCTCAGCCACAGCTCGGCCCGTGAGGGCCGGGACACTGGAACAGCGAACATCATGAGGGCCATCGGCCCGACTCAACGGTTTCCCGGTCCGTGAGGGCCGGGTTTCAATTCGCTCCCCCGTCCGACAAGCGGACGGGGGTCGAAATACAGGTAAGGTTTTAGATAAATTCCAAAAAAATATAATTAATTTCATAAAAATAGAGGAATCAAACCTGATCGTAGCGGACCGGGGGTCGGCCGGCGTTTTGGAGGAGGGCCTGCATGGGATTTGAGGCGTCGGCGAGATAGTCCGCTTCTCTTCGACGGTTTTGGGCGACTTCGGGAGGAAGGGCGCCGGTGCTGTCGGGCAGGGCGGGATGGAAGACCCAGACGGGATGTCCGGTTTCGGGAAGGGCTTGTTAAAGGGATTCCGGATAATGATCGATCATAAGCAGGGAGGGAACCTGCTCCGGTGGTAGCACGGGTCCTCAGCGAAAGGTTTCCCATTCGCTGGGGAGCGTCGCGTGCAGGCCGAGGCAAATGCGGGAACCGTGTTCCCGGAGTTCGTGGAGACGGTAGTCCAGATAAGGTCCGACGGCCATGACCCCGACATTGAGGACTTGAACGTTCGATGTTCTCTATCTTCTTACAAATTTACAAGCACTTGTACTTCACTGCCGGCGGGAGCAGGGGGGATAAGGTTGCCTTCGATGGCGGTTCCGTCGACTGTGAGGCTTTTGACGCCTTTTTGATGTCCGTCGGGGTTTTGGACTTTGATGTGGTAGGTGGCGCCGCGGAAGCTCCGGGTGATTTCGAATTCTTTCCAGTCGGCGGGAATGCAGGGATCGATGCGCAGGCCCTGATAATCGGCTTGAATGCCGAGAATGGATTGACTCATCGCGACGTAGTTCCAGACGGCGGAGCCGGAGAGCCAGGAGACGCGTCCGCTGCCGTAGCGGGGACTGGAACTGCTGTGGGTGCTTTGGCAGACGGCGTAGGGTTCCACTTCGCGGATTTCGGCAATCTGATTGAAGCGCGCGGGCATGACGTTGCGCATGTATGCGTAAGCGAGGTTTCCTTTTCCAAGTTTGGCGGCCGCCATGACGGCCCAGCCCTGGGTGTGGTTAAAGATTCCTCCGTTTTCTTTGGTACCGGGGTTGAACAGACGTCCGAGGCAGACCTGCGGATCGGTGGTGACGTAGGGCGGAGTACAAAGCATGATGCCGTATTCGGTGTTGAGATGCTTGTGCATGCTGTCCATAATCTTAGCGGCTCGGTCACCGGTGGCGGCGCCACTGAGTACGGCCCAGGTCTGGGGATTCATAAAGATTTTACCTTCGTCGCATTCTTTGGAGCCGAATTTGAGTCCGTCGTCACGGTAGGCGCGCAGATACCAGTCTCCATCCCAGGCGTGGGATTCCAGATTGGCGTCGAGGGTTGCCAGTTGGGTGGTGGCCCAATCGGCTTCGGCGCTTTCGTCGAGAAGGTCACAGATGGCAATGTATTCGGCCAGACCGTAGCGGAGTTGCATGGCCACAAAAACGGTTTCGCCTTTTTCGCCGAGGCGGATGCAGTCGTTCCAGTCGGCATGAAGACCGCAAGGGAGTCCGTGGGCGCCGGAGCGTTCGAGGTTAAATTCGATGGCGCGGCGGAGGTGTCCGAGCACGGTGGCTTCCCCGCTGTCGGCGAAGGGGAGGGTCTGGTTATAAAATTCGATGTCACCGGTCTCTTTCACGTAGGTGGGAACGGCATTGAAGAACCACATTCCATCGTCCGCGCGGAGGTGATCGGTTTTTTTTTCCTGTCCGGGAGAATGTTTAAAGGGTTGGACCACGGGTTTACATCCGCCGTGGGCGTATTGACCGGTAATCATGAGTTCGAGGCGTTCGCGGGTTTCTTCGGTGACCAGAGCGGCGGAGCCAACCATGTCCTGGAGGGTGTCGCGGAAGCCGAGACCGTCGCGTTCGCCGGCGTAGACCAGACTGGCGGCGCGGGACCAGTAGAAGGTCATCAAGTTGTTGAAAGGTGCCCAAGTGTTGAGCATGGCGTCGAATTCAGGATCCGGGGTTTTAGCGGAGAGGGTATTGAGCCGGCTGTGCCAGTAGTCTTTGACCGATTGGAGGGCGGCATCGACTTTGCTTTCGCTGTCCATGGCCGCGACGGCGGCTTTGCCTTCGACTTCGGCCTTGCCGACGCCGAAGACGATGGCGAAAATTTTGGATTCGCCGGGGGCTAGGGAGATATCGATTTCAAAAGCGGCGGCAGGCATGTCGCTGCTGGCGGTGGAACCGCTGCAGGATCCGCGCTGGACGGCTTCGGGTTTTGCGTAACTACCGTAGGGTCCGAGGAAGGTCGTGAGATCACTGTCGAAGTTACTGGCGCTTGCACCTGCGAGGCCGAAGAAGGTATGGCGGGCCTGGTCTTTGTTGGTGAAGTTAGCAACGTCCTCCGGCATGTTGACGTTGCTGCCAATATCGATGATGCCTTCTTTGAGTGCGGTGCGTGCGATGTATTGGTTATACTGGAGATTTTTCATGTCGTCCTCCGCACTCCAGTTGCACTGGGGTTCGACGAAGGGAAAGACTTTCAAGTGGCGTAACGTATCGCCGGTGTTGCGCACGGTGATTTTCCAGGTCTCATACAAATCACCGGGGGCGGCGAAGAAAGTGACTTGGCTTTCGATCTCGCGGTAGATGGAACGGATCGAGGTGTAGCCGGTGCCGTGACGGCATTCGGACTTGAATTGATCCAAAGGTTTGCCCACGGGCATCCAGGAGTTGCTCCAAAAATCGCCATCGGCGCTGTCGTGAAGATAAACGAAGCGACCGTTCAGATCGGCGGGGACCGCATTAAATTTATAGCGGCTGATCCGTCCCTGGGCGGCGGAGCGGTAAAAGGTGTAGCCGGCGGCGTTGTTGGTGATGACACCGCCAAATTCGGCGCTGCCGATGTAGTTGCTCCAGGGACGCGGGGTGTCGGGGCGGGTGATGATGTATTCGCGGGTGTTGTCGTCGAAATGTCCGTAATTCATGCGAGTCGAGAAGTTGAGGTTAAGAGGGGTTCTGATGATTTACTCGGCCTCGGTGACGAGGACAAGCACAGAATGTTTGGGGATCTGGAAGCTGAAGTCTTGGGTCATGCCTTCGCGGTCGAAGCGTTCTACTTTAACGACTTCGTCGTCGATATTATGGAGGCCGGGCTCGTCGCCCATGAGGGCGTAGAGGGTATAGGCACTCTTGGGGGTGTAGGGCAGTTTGAGTTGGACCGGGGTGGGGCCGTCGAGGCGGCGGGAGATGAAGAGCGTACTGTAGCGTTTCCCGTCCTTAAAGGGATAACAGTCGATCAACGGCATGTTCGGAACGGGCGGGAATGATTTTATACTTTTATCGGCAGAGTTGCTTTGCGAAACGACATCGGCCTCCGTTTCCGGCAGATCAATGGTGACCATTTCGGTGGCATTGGCGGTGATAAGGTCGCCTTTGAGAAGCGCATTGCGCATGCCAAGGGCTTTCCAGGCGATGTGTTCGTCCCACTTGCGGTTGTGGGAGGCCCAGTAGTGACCGTTTTTGAATTTGTAAAAGGACTGATCGCCATAGCCGTCGCGGAGATTGGACATAAAGATGTCCAGGGAATTGATGGCGTGGGCCAGAGATTTGCCCTGTCGCTGTTCTTCCAGATCGAACTTGCCGGGGCCGGGAAGGGTGTAGCCGGGACCGGCTTCATAGACCAGGGATTGGACTCCCCCGGGGCGTCCCTGTTCCGCTGCGATGGCGTCAGCGGTTTGTTTGAATTCGCGTGCACGGGGAACGAGTAAACGGCGGGAGAAGGTGAGGATATTCATCCAGCTTTCGGTGGGATTGTCAGCTTTTAAGAGGCCTACGGAGTCCCATCCTCCGGTGTAGTAGGCGATATCGATGGCTTGGGCGCTGGGGGCGTGGCGCAGGGCCTGGGCCCCGAAGGACCATTTGTCGTTCTTGGGTTGGGCGGACCATCCATTGAGCACCAGTTGGAAACTTTCGGGGGTGAACCAGGGGGAGCTTTTCATCTGCTGAAACATGTATTCGGAATATGCGCCGTATTCCGCTCCCCGGAAAGGAAATCCCTGGGGGATAAAACTCGGATTCCAGGTTTCGTTGCCCATCTCGATTTTGATCTGCGTAAAGGTATCGGTCCAGGGGGCCGGACGTCCCCAGGCCGCGCGTTTGGCTCCGTAGGGCGAGTCGGCGGGGCCGGCGAGGTATTCGATGAGGTTTTTCTGCTCCTGAGCGCTGAACATGGTGGAGGTGACGATCCAGGGATCGGTTCCGACCTGGGCACAGAGTTCGAGTTGTTGATGCAGACCGACCGGAGTGGTGGTGCCCGCACCGAAGGTCTCTTTAAAAGTGAGATTGGAAAAGACGGGGTTGCCGAGGGCGTCGTCGAGGGATTTACCAAAGCCCCGATTTTCTTGGAGCACCCAGAGACGTAAGGTGGAGGGGTTAAAACGTTTGAGGGTGTCGACGACCTGAGGGTAGAATCCGTAGGGGGGCGGGCCGTTTTTTTCGATGATCGTGATATTGTCGATGAGCAGGGTGCCGGGTTCGGAAATGCCGATGTCGAAACGTTCGGCTAAGCCTTTGGGCGGGGTGCCGATGAAATCGGTGCTGTATTCCTTCCACTCGTTGGTGACTATGAAAGACGCGCTGGCCATGGAGGCAATCTGCACATCAACGTTGCCGGTGGCCATGCCGCTTTGTTTGAGCCAGAGCTTCAGGGTGAAGGTTTTGCCTTCGGTAAACCGGGGCCAGTCGGGTTTTTCAGCGGAAAGCAACCAGGTGCCAACCGAAACGCGTTCTCCATTGTGGCCTTCGGGAAGGGTGAGGGACAAGGAGGCTCCATCGCCGGTGGGCGCATCGGGGACGAGTGCGGTGCGGACGCCGGCTTCCCAGAGTTGTTTTTCTTTGCCGTTATTGAGGCTGAGACCACTGTAGAGCCACCAGGGATTGTTGCCCCAGGTGCGGGTAACCGAAGCGGGGAATTCGGTACGGACCGTGGTGAGCACATAGACATCCCCGGCTTGAACCGCAGGGCCGGGCTCGGCGAAGGTGATTTGGTTGGGGCCGCCTTTCGAGGCTTGGTAACGTGCGATTTTGCCTTCGCGGACCAGAATCATCTTGTCGTCCACCATCCGGTAGACGGTTGTGGTGCCCCCGTCAAAAAATCCGTCGCGGAAGACATCGTAGAAACTGATGCGGGTACCGTCATTGTCCTCAAGGGTGGTTTCGGAGCCTCCGGTGGCGGTCCCTTTGTGGCGGGCGGTGATCGGGTTGGGATTGGGGGCGAGCCACCATTGGTTATGCCAAGGTTCCGTGTCCCAATGAGACATGGGAGGAGGCATGATATTGGCTCCGAAGCGGGGAGGATCGGCCTGGACCACAGCTTCGGTAATTTCGAAGACGGCTTTTTCTCCTTTGGGAGGTGGTATCTCCGCAGCGGTTGCGAAAAGAGAGAAAACGAATGAGGAAAGGGATAAGAGGAACGAAAGAATGTGTTTCATATTCTGAAATCATGCACAAAAGAAAGTTCCGGGAACAGTCCATGTGAATGCACATTGTTGCATCAAGCTTTTATCGCGTGGTGCCGCCGTCTACCCAGCTGCCGTACACCAACACGGTTTGCATAGACGGGGGAATCCCTTGTTGGTTTTTCTGCAATTGACTGATCAACAGATCCACAGCGGCCGCACCAATCTGATGGTGGTTTTGGTCGACACCGGAAACAGAAGGCTCTTCATTGGTGACCCCTAAATGGACGAACCCCAAGTCTTCAGGCAGGCGAATCCCTTTTTCAACCATCCAATAATAGAAAAACAGGTCATTGGAAATAACCAGATCCGGCTTTTCCCTCTCTATCCATTGATAAAAATGATCCCGATGGTCGTCCCACTTTTGTTCCTCATGATCTCCCTCTTGCGGGTCGGTGTAGGAGTTAAAATGAACGGGCACTTGATTTTCAGGCTTCTGAAGATCCCGCCAACCGCAGAAAGCCCCCAGCCAGTGCATGCCAATACGGTCCACTTCATCCTGATAGGTGCAAAATCCGATACGTTTATAGCCTTTTTGGGCGCAAATACGCAAAGCCATTTCCATATTTTGAAAATACGAAGGGGTTGCCCGGTGGAGGTTGGGTTCTTTGAGGCTGTAATCGATGGTGGCCATGGCCACCGGAAAATCGGCCAATTCCGGCATGAGGCAGTGAGAAGAGGGGGGCATAACCAGGAGGGCTCGAATTCCCCGGGCAAACAGAATATCTTTGATGCGGGGTAAAGAGTTTTTAACCGACTTCATGTTTAGGGGTTCGATCTTGAATCCTTGTGCCAGCGCATGCTCCTTGGCTCCCTCAATATATAAATCATTAAAGATATGTTTTTCAGAGTCCCGGTTTTCCAGAAGCGCAATCGGCGCGTGTGAAGGCAGGCGCCGGTAACCACGAACGTGGGCGGTAAAAGCCTGCACAAAGGGATTAGGTCGGTAGCCGAGTTTTTCCGCGATCGCGAGGATTTCTTCGCGACGTTTCTTGGATACATTGGTGTCATTACGCAAAGCGCGGGATACCGTGGAAGGATTTACACCAGCTGCATTCGCTACATCCCGCATGGTTACGGGGCGTTTGGGTTCTAACTCTGACATAATGTAACCTTGTCAGGTTTTGAAAAATAGGTCAATTGCGTTACAGCAACTATATGCTAAAGGTCCTTCACTTTGCTAATTTGTGATCAATAATGTGAATTACATCCTTCCAAGCTGGTCACGCGGGTTCGATTCCCGCCACCCGCTCCATTTTTTACGGGCCTTTTCTTAACCGAAAAGGCCCTTTTCTATTGGGGTATATTGCGTTTCAACCGTTAGGCCCGCTTCGGGCACGAAGAATGGGGAATCGTGAAAAACGATGCGCAAAAGGGGACAAACTAGGGGACCAACTAGGGGACACACTAGGGGACACACTTTCGAGGCTTACGACTAAGCCCACACTCATACCCACTTAATTTCGGTGCAAAAACCGTTATAGAATCCTGCGGGAGCCGTTTGATGACGGTTTTCGCGTCATTTTAAGAATTATAACCCAGCCTATCCGCCTTACCGACGGATGGGCTTTTTACTTGCCGGAGACCCATAATGTATAGTCCCAATATTCACCCCTCACTGATCCCGATCCTTTACCGACTCGGGCAGCATCGAAAACAGCCCATGACCCAAGTGGCCGACCAGCTCTTACTTGAGGCACTGGAAAAAACCGAATTACCCGTTCCCTGTCAAGATATGCTAAGTAACGCCCAACGCATTCTGCAACCTGTACGGATCCTCCAGGAGGCCGCCTGATGTCCCAAACCCTTCATCTCCGCTTTTATGAGTGCGAACACGATGGCGACCTACAGACATATCTGGAAGATGTCCAAAAATCAGGAGCTAAGGTGTTGGATCATCATCTCGACACAAATGCCGAGGAAGCGGTGGTCAAGTTGCAGATCGAAGACTTCCAGACCTTCAAAGCCGATTTCCAGAAAACGGAAAGTGCGGACTTTGCCGATTCCCTCGACTGGCTGGAGGTGCCTGATGCGTAGGCTCACCCGTGAAGAAATCAAGTCCGGCGGCAGTGCCATGCCCCGGATCATGAATTTTCATGATCAGTTGATCGGTTGTAAATTCCAAAGACGAATTCTGCAGTCCGGTAAATCGAATGAATTAAATGCACCGTTGCTTTTCGAAAGTGGTGCGCGTCTGCTGACCCAGTACGACGACGAAGGTAATCCCGGTGCCGCCGAATGGCAGGTCACGGATCGCGAGGGGTACCTATACCATCCGATACAAGTCCGCGACCTCGTGGACCATCGGGTGACCGACGTCGGTTACTTTCATGACCCGGAGAACGATCAGCGGCATGTGATCCCATATGTCGAAATCGCGGGTATTTTTCTGATCTGCTGCATGACACCCCACGGCGGTGGCGTCATTTATCATGACCGTCCCCGCGAAGATTGTTGGGACATCTTCTGCCAATTCAAACCCAATATTTAAAACCACATCATTAT
>CAKZLZ010000105.1 GCA_937127435.1 uncultured Verrucomicrobiota bacterium
CTCTCCATTTTTTCTTCAGTTTATATCGTATCCAAATTTTGGATCATCGGTTAAAAAGTCAGTCGGCCACGTGCTCCCACCAGCCACACCCCAACTTCATCAGGGTGATAAGAGGGGTTGTGGATATATTGCACCGAAGGAGTGAACGCAAAATTCTGGAACAGCTGCACTTTGTAAAAGGCTTCGGTGGTGATCTGATCAAATTTACTGTGATCCGAAGGGTTTGCCCAGTTTACGCCCAGAGCGAGCAAGTCGCGTGAGGCGTGATGTTCACGCTTGAAGGAGTAGGAAAGGCCCAGGGTGGCATCCAGATCCACAAATGCGCCGCTTCCCTCGGAATAGCCGGCAGACATAAAAGGCATTACATTGTTGTCGAGCAGATAACTGGCCGTAAGTGCCGCCCCGTATCCGGAATCAACGGTCCCGTCTTTGGTATCATCCACATACCACAATTGCATGCGGACCTGATCATACTGGCGTTTTTCAAAACGGGAAGGCAGATACCTGAACTCAACGGAATAATAGAATTCCCCTTCATCAATGGTATCAAAGGGATTTTCCGAGGTTTTCGCATTTGCATCATGGACACCAGCCAGCATGACGGTTTTCGGATTCAGATGAAATCCGGTCAGTGCACCCAGTCCTCTGCCTACATTGGGCTTGGTCCCACTGGCCCGGATCGACGAGTTTACAAATCCCCCCAGGGCTCCGGAAAGAGGATGGACGTTGTACCAGCTGACGGCAGAAATTTTACCAAAGCCAAATTTCATTTTTCCATCCAGCGCAGTCTGCCGCCATGCCAACTCCGTGACGGCCCAGTCAAACTCACTGAACCCGGCGCCGGTCACATTTACACTGCCAAATTGTTGTCCTACCTGGCTGGCAGGAATTTCGGTTCCCAATTTATGCCGATCCTCCACCCGGACAGACAAATATCCGGGATTTTTGCCATTTCGATCAACCAGGTTCCACATTGCCTGTGCCTGAAAACGCCCGGCAGCACCATCATCAATTCCCGTCAAAGATTCATCCGCATATTGGTACATGGCATTGTAACTGAATCCCAACTGAAGACCGTATTGCTCATTCCATTCGCGTTTCAATGCATACCAGGGCTGAAAAAATCCGCCCAGCGGACGAAAAACGGAATCAACTTTCACATCGTCCGCGGCCAATTCGGCAGCCACCCCGTCCGGTCCTTCCAAAGGGGTGGTATTCTCATAGCCTGATTTGGTCGCCTCCTCCGCGGACAAGAGAAGAGGCAGTGAAATAAGAAGAATACAGGTGATGCGCTTATATTTTGGGATACTCATGATAATTTCTAGGTTACGTGTAGACGGGGAAGAATTAAGGACGGGGTGTTTCAACAGCAAAAATCACTTTCCACTCTTCCGCCGAAAGATTAGAGACCATGCCCTGTCTTGCTTGTAAGATCGCATCTGTCATTTTTTGGTGCTGGTCAGCCATTGCAGCGGCGGCCTGATCAAAATCTTCTGGCCGGGAATCAAAATTCCGGTGAGTATCCTCCAAGTTTCCCAAGGTATCGAGGGTTTCTTTTTCGATGTCTTGCAGCTGGTCACTCAGCGTATCCAACACGCCCTGGAGGACTTCCTGCCGTTGCTTGTCCGTCACCGTGGTTTCAATTCGGTCATCCAGTCCTGAAAAAATTCCGCTGGTGAAGAATGTTAAATAGAGATAAGCAAGGGTCGCAGCAATCATTGAAACAGTTCTCCTACACCGAGCGAATCGGCTTCTTCAGGTAATTCGGAAAGAATGGCTTTCCATTCTTTTTCGGTGCAAAGGGGGCGCATCGCCAGCGTTCGTTCTTTGGTCAGCACCATGACCTCCTGAAGAGAGTCGCCCCAGGATTTAAACAATTTCTGCAAAGTATCTTCTTCGGCATCAAAATCCAACAATGCCGTTTGCAATGCCAAATGACGTTGTTCCACTACATCAAGCAATGAATCCATCTTCATTTGATAACTTTGAAAAACGGATAAGAGTTCAGATTGTTTTTCCGTGTCGGACACGTGTTGGCGGATGGCATCAGGAATCATTTTTTGATTCTGCTCAACCATTGCATAGGGAGTTGCGGGTTCCTTGGTAGAAGAACAAGCATTCAAACAACAAACGAACAAAGCCAGGAGGGTTAGCCTCCCCGGCGTCCATGTACCGGGTTTTAAAGTGCAACGATCATAAACCCCAAAAAATATTTTCTTCATCTGTGTCATAAATTCAGCATACTAAAAGTGAAAATATTCCGCAATTGTACTTAAGTATAACACCCCCACCTATAACGCTACCCATACCGGAGATTCTCCACTATGAAGATCGAAGGGGGCATTTCTTTTACTTCAACCGGTCCCGTAAAGACGCAAGGCCTTTCTTTTGATATTCCCCTACAGTATCCCCTGCCTTGTCCCCGAGAATTCCTTTTACTTTACCCTGCACTTGGCCATCCACATCGGCTATTTGATCCAGAGTGCCCCGGGCCTGGTTTTTCAATTGATCTTTTGAATTTTTAAGGATGTCCGCTTTTTGGGAAAATCCATCTTTCAAAATCCCTTCAATCTCATCTTTATGTTCACCCAAATCTCCCAGTTGACTGACAATCCGGGCGACGTCGTTGTCCTCCAGCAGGGTTTGAAACTGCGAGATGAGTTTATTCCGTTCAGACTGCATTTTTTGAAACTGGTCTTTGGTGAGTACCGATGAAATTTGTTTATCAAAATCAGTTTGCAGCCCCTCCAGATTCGATTGAATATCCTGCAGTCCCGCAATCCCGCCGGAAGCCCAGGCGGTGCTGAACATGTCGCTGATTTTTTCCATTTGCGATTTCACCAGCGGGGTGACCTTCTTCAATTGATCCCCCTGAACATTCAAATCCTTGATCATTTGTCCGGTACTGCTGTTGAGAATCTCTTCCCGCAACTCATCCGAAATCTGGCTGTGAATGTCCTCAAGCTCTTTCTGATCCAATGAACCCAGGGTGTCCCCGAGGGTTTGGTTGAGCTGCTTCTGGGCGGATTCCATCTGGGCGTTCGCCTGAGGCAGCGCGGCCAGTCC
Source organism: uncultured Verrucomicrobiota bacterium (assembly GCA_937127435.1). Lineage (GTDB taxonomy): Bacteria > Verrucomicrobiota > Kiritimatiellia > SS1-B-03-39 > UBA6053 > UBA6053. The sequence goes on from CAKZLZ010000105.1 coordinate 3,067, forward strand.
GCCCTGTTGCGCCTTCTGAGTAATACTCGTCAGGGTTTGTGCATGCGTATCGATGCTGGATTTCACTTCCGGTGAAGCATCCGCAGGCACATTCGCACTGTCCTGCAATTTTTTAAAAAAATGATCAGTGGAAAAACGGTCCTTCGCGAAGAGGGAGCCGGAAATCAGCAGGGAGACGAGTACCAATTGAATTTTCATAATAATTTTCCCTCAGCAAATTTACCACTTAAAGCCGGCACCAAAGGTCCAGCCCGCCAAACCGAGTTCCAGTTTATTGTTTGAGTTCTCTTCCCATTCATATTGAGAGACCCTGTATCCAAGACGGAAATCAAAGCCTTCCGTAAACGCATACTGAAGCTGTGCCTCCACATCATAATACAAATCGGAATCACCTGCCACTGCGCCTCCAATACTCATCGGCAGCGCAAAAAGGACTGAGGTTTCATCTTTGCTCCACAAGGGAAAAACCGGCTGAACAATCAGCACGAGATCAAACAGATCATCCGACTCACTGTTTGAATATCCCGGCCCGGAGATGGTGTTTTCAATCCGGAGACTCTGGATACCTAAAAGCAGACCTGTAGTCACACCTCCGGGTTCACCGTACTGATATCCGGCAGCGACTTTTCCGATCAAAATATCACTGTCAAAGTCAGCATCAACGGACTGCCCGTCCACCTCATACCCTGAAGGACTCAGAGCGTAGTAGTCATAGCGTCCCTGCAACAGAAAGCGCCCTTTCTTTGCCTGCGCAAAAAACGAACCTGCAAATTCCAAGTCGTCGAACAGATCCGAGGCGGATTTCTCGAATTCTGTTTTTTGACCGGCGATCTCTACTTCACCGGTCAGTCCTCCCGCCCATAAATAAGGGGTAACTTCAAACGCCCACTCTTCCGACTGCGCCACTGCAAACCCGGCGGACAAAAATAGTATTAGAAAGCCAGCCTTAAATTTCAACATCATTGATTTCATCATATTCCTTGGGATTATTGTTACTTAGTTGTGTTTTAAAGAAGTTTCAAAATGGGTGTCCGTACATCGCCACCACACGAGAGCCTTCTTCACTGATCGCCACGTCAAGTCGTAGGACAGAAGTGTGAAGCATGCCCCGCAAGCTCAGCCCGCCATCATAGTGAAGGTCTTTATAAAAGAGTTCCGAATCATACTGACCCGATACCCGTCCCGCTTCAGCAAACAAAATCCATTGCCAGTACTGAATTTGCGCAAAGCTTAACCACTCGACTTTACGTAAGGGTTGCCAAACCGGAATCACCCGGTATTCAAGGGAATAATAGACGGCCGCGCGGTCATGAAAGCGGGAGTCTTCGTATCCCCGCATGCGATATAACCCCCCAAGGGTAGCGGCCTCATATTGTGGGGGGCGGCGGGTGGGATTTCCTTCCGCGTCTTCCTCCCAGTTGAGGACAAAATTCGTAGAAAAGTCAACAGCGATCACCCGTTGTCTGGTATTTTCACTTGATCCGATATCAAAAATTTTCTCAAATTCTCCCGCAACGGCTTCCCAGCCCGATAGCGCCCCGTCACTTTGGTAGTCTTTTTGGTATTCAAAAAGGAAATAGCTGCCACTGGCGGGGTTTGAAGGATAATCCCGGTTATCCCATTCCAGCCCATAACTGACATTGGTGGTGTTCAAGGGGACTTCCTGATCCTGTTGCTTCAGCGTTTGTTCGCGCCATTCCGGTGTAATTAAGATTGAGGTGCGACCACTTTTCATGGGGTGAATGGACTTCCCTCCGGTAGCCCCCTTTTTCAAAATCCCATACTCAACAATATAGGTATTCACCACTTCATCTCCGGCCCCGTCTCCGATGGGCAGAAGATAGCTGAACATGATCTCAAACTGATTGTCCCATTGGTCTGCGAGCAAAAAGTTATCCGGACTTGAGTCATTCGAACCCGCCCGTTCCCCCTCAAACCCGGGATTGTTTGAGCCATTGTACAAAATTTGGTCCTGGTAGCGCCTTCCCATAAAAAATGGCGTCATATACAACCGTTTGGTTCCGGGGATGCGCAATTGTGAGATCGATGCGGCGATCGTATAGGACCCGGTAGTCCCGAGGGTAATGTCACCCAAAACCGTGGTTTCTTCCGCCGGCCAACTGGAAACCGCACCGCCAATACCAACCCCCAATCCAAAACTTTCCGTGTAAAACGCATAGGGTAACCAATTGAATTCCGGTAGAAGCGCTTGGTCTTCCGCTTGGGCCAGCTTGGTGATACTCTGGGCAGAAAGCGGGGTGTCAAATCCTGAAAAAAAGAAGAGCACACAAAAGGAGTAGGGAAGAAATTTCATAAACAATACAGGATGACGGGATGGCGGTTCAAAGCCTTCTCAGCGTGACAGTCCGGAAGATGCCGTGGAAGAGAAGCGGACTTCAAAAATTAAGGTCGTATCTTACAACAAATAGAATACCTTCACAATTGTACCTTGGTATAACAGACATAAAGAAGCCGGATGATTGACAGATGCAGATCAATCTGTGACGGATTCAATTCAGATCCCTTGAAAATATGTACGCATTTCACTTCAGCAGATATTCAGACACCCATTCACCTTGGAGATTGAAACCGTGACCCTCCTTGTCGTCATTTGGTCCATGTTGGCAGGCGTCACCTTTTCCCTTGGAGCCGTTCATTTGGTGGTGTGGCTTAAAAATCACCAACAATACTCAAGCCTTGCAGTTACCTGCGCGGCCTGGTCTGTTTCATGCGTCACTTTGCTGGAGCTCCGTCTGCTCCACAGTAAAACACCCGAAGCTTATGGTCAGATATTAAAATTAGCACATGTCCCTGTCTTTTTTGTGGTGATCGGACTGGTAGTGTTTGTACATTGCCAGCTGGGCGGCCGGATTTGGATTGCGGCAATCGGCATTTCTCTTCGCTTGATCAGTCTGATCGCAAATATGCTGGCACCCGTGAATGTTAATTATCGGAAAATCGTCGAGTTAGGTGAGCTTGATTTTCTGGGGGCTACGGTGTCCATTGTTTCAGAAGGGGTCCTCAACCCCTGGCTAAAAACCGCAGAACTGAGCACGCTGTTTATCCTGGTCTATGTGATCAACACCGGAATTCGTGCGCACCGAAGCTCCTCTCCGGAGATCCGGAGAAAAGCCTGGTCCATATGCGGAAGCATAACCTTCTTTATCTTTTGTGGCGGTATACTCGGCATACTGATTCACCGGGACCTACTTCACATGCCCTACCCTTTCAGCCTGGCATTTACCGCCATTGTTTTGGCCATGGGCTACGAGTTGAGCCAGGACATCCTCAGAGCAGCACAGTTGACAAAAAAACTGGAAGAAAGTTTGGCTGATTTAACCGATACCGCTGAGGCAGGAAAAGTCGCATTGTGGAGCTGGAATATTTCTGAAGATATAATTTCGGTCAACCCTTTTGGCAAAACCTTATACGGATTTGAATCACATGAAGAGATCGGGTTTCAGGATTTTGCACAAACCGTCCATCCGGATGACCGGACAGCAGCCCTGCAAGCGGTTGAGAACACCCTGAAACATCAGCAACCCTTCCAGAAAAGCTATAGAATTATCAGGTCAGACGGTACCATGAAATGGATCGAGGCACAGGGGCATTCTACGGAATGGGACCGCAAGGGGAACGTAACCAAACTCAAAGGCATTTCTGTTGATGTTTCGAAAAGAAAGGTCGCAGAAATGGAGGCCCGGACACACCGGGACATCCTCGCCCACCGGGAAAGGGTGTCGATGCTGGGAGAACTTTCCGCCTCGTTGGCCCATGAACTCAGGCAACCCTTGGCAATTATTTTGAGTAACGCCCAGGTGGGCCTTCGCCTGCTTCAACAGGACGAACCTGACACACAGGAATTGCTCGAAATTCTTCAACAAATAACATCTGCAGACCAGCGGGCCAGTCTGGTCATCCAGCAAATGCGGGAAATGCTTACCCGTGGAGAATCCTCATTTGAGGTACTGGATCTGAAAATACTCATAGACGAAGTTATCAGCCTGCTGGGCCCAGATCTTGCGCAACGTAAAGTCCGCTGTACGTTTAACTGCGAAAGCCGGATTCGTATCCATGGCGACCGTATCCAACTTCAGCAGGTCATCATGAATCTTCTGCTCAATGCCTGTGATGCCATGGATTCATTGCCAGCTTCCGACCGTGTCATCACGGTGAATGCGCTGAAAAATGAAAAGAACCTGTGTATCTCCATCACCGATCGGGGTGAGGGCTTTTCCGGGGATCCCGAACAGATCTTCCAACCCTTTTACACCACGAAAGAGAAGGGTCTCGGAATTGGATTATCTCTCTGCCGATCCATTACACTGGCACACAAGGGCCGTCTTTGGGCTACCAACGGGGAAACGTGCGGAGCGGTCTTATTGCTTGAACTTCCCTGCCTTGAGGAGAACACAACAACATGAATCGATCGCTTGCCCCTGTCTATCTACTTGATGATGAAACCGCATTGGTTAATGCCCTTACCCGCCTGCTCCGTCTGGAGAAATTTGAAGTAAAGGGCTTTGACCGGGTGTCAGAATTCAGAAAAGCATTTAATCCTGCACTCCCCGCTTGTGTGGTACTGGATGTGCAGATGCCGGAATGTAACGGACAGGACCTTTACAACCAACTCATCCATGAAAACAGTCCGGTATGCTTTGTTTTCCTGACCGCGCATGGTGATGTTCCCATGAGCGTCAAGGCGATCAAATCCGGGGCGGTGGACTTTCTCACCAAACCGGTGAACGATACGGAACTGATTCAGGCCGTGGAGGAAGCAATTCTCGAGTCCCTCAGTCGAAAAAGTATTTTGGACCAACAGATGGAAATTCGGCAACGCTACACTACCCTAACGCCACGTGAGCGAGAAGTCATGGCCGAAGTAGTTGCAGG
>CAKZLZ010000106.1 GCA_937127435.1 uncultured Verrucomicrobiota bacterium
CCCATGGGTATGGCCGGACAATTGTAAATCGACACCGGACGCTTCCGCCTCCCGCCAACATTCAGGTGAATGCGCCAACAACAAAGTGAAGATCTTTGCATCCGGTTTCAGAAATTCGAAGTGATGGGTTTTGTAATAATGGGGATCGTCGATTCCCGCCAACTGAATCTTCTCTCCTCCGCGTTCGATTTCCACGACTTGGTTCATCAGCAACTCTATCCCCAGATTCGGCATTTTCAGCATCAGTTCAACATTGTCATGATTCCCCAAAACCGCATACACCTTTTCACCCAACCCTTCCCGGGTTTTACTGAGATCAGCCAAAGACTCTTCATAAGGACCGGTTGTTTCGCCCCGAAAATCTCCGGTTAACACACAGAGGTCGAAAGACTTTTGAGCAAGAATTTCTTTGAGAATGCTAGGAAGTTCAGGAATGAAATCAAAGTGAAAATCGGTAAGCTGAAGTATCCGGTAGCCATCAAATGCATCCGGCAAATTTTCAAAGAACCATTCCTGTTCCACCCAAACCGGATTTCGGGCCTGTCGCCGCGCCCGATGCAACAACCCACTGCAGGTGAGGCCCAGCAAAATGATTTTTCGATACAGGACCCGGGCTTTTTTGCGGACCCGGCCGGACTGTCGCTCATAGAGGTTCAATTGACGTTCCAGTCGCGCCTGTAAATGCTCCTCACCTATTTGTTGTGCGATCCAGTCGTAGTCCACCGCCTCATAATGACTCTTTTCCCGCAATGCAGAAATCAGACTTTGCAGGGATGGCTTCATGCGCCGGAAAAAACAGTCCCTGTCTCGGTCACATTTCCATTTAAAAAGGATTTTCCATCCATCGGTTTTTTCCCGGGAGGTTGCACGATCAATAACCGTAAGGCCCCTTCCCCACAGGCAATAAGCGGACCATCTCCTTTCACATCCAACAGTTCACCCGGCGTTCCGGTTCCGGATTCAACCACGGCTTTGAGTACTTTTAAATTCCCTTTATCGCCCAGAGGAAAAAAGGCGCCCGGCCAAGGCTGGAATGCACGCAGACGATTCAAAATGGTGGTGGCGGAATCCTGCCAACAAATCAACCCGTCCTCTTTAGAGATTTTCCCGCATTCGGTGGCTTCCGATTCATTTTGGGCAACCGGTAACAGCGTTTCATCTCTCAGGCCGGCCAAAATTTGTGGCACCAACGATGCGGCCAAATCAGCATAACGTTCATGTAAACTGATACTGTCGTCCTCAGGCGCAATATGGAGGGGTTGCTGCATCAGTAGATCCCCGGCATCCATTTTATCGCTGACCTGCAAAACACTTAAACCTGATTCAGTCACCCCGTCCAACAAAGAACTTTGGATCGGGCTGGCGCCGCGGTATTTCGGCAACAGCGAAGGATGAAAATTAATGGATCCTCTCACGGGCTGATCAAAAACGGATTTTGGGATGTATTGGCCGTAGGCAAACACCACCGAAAGGTCCGCATCCAGCAGAGCCAGCTCCTCACGGATCTCTCCGATTTTATCCGGAGTTAAAACCGGAAGCCCCAATTTCTCCGCACAAACTTTTACTGCGGAAGGCGTCAGTTTCCGTTTTCGGCCACTGGGACGATCCGGCTGGGTACATACCGCAAGCACTTCGCAATCGGGTTGCGCATGCAGGGCTTCTAATGCCGGGACCGCAATCGGGGCGGTGCCAAAGTATATTATTTTTTTAATCTTCATATCGCTATAATTTCATCATCCAGAGGCCTGTTACTATAAACAGGAGTCCGATGAAAAGAAACAGATAGCTGACAGGATTTTTCCTTAAACAAATACTGACCACACTTTGAATGCCGCCAATGATTAAAAACAGAATGCCGATTAGTTCAAATACGCTCATTGCTTTTCCACTCCGGATATGAAACTTGCCATAAAAACAACGCCTGGGCGGGTGCCGTGGGGGCCAAGTGATTTCGTTCAGGTTGTTCGAGTAACTTCAAAATGTCTGCGGGCGCCAATTCTCCCAAGCCGACCCGCATCAAGGCTCCGGCCAATTGGCGAACCATTTTATACATAAATCCATCCGCTTCAGCGATCAAACAAAGTTCAGGCCCCTGCTCTGTCAGTTCCATCCGGGACAAGGTACGCTCGGTGCTTTGTTCGGGTTTCCCCCGGTTTGCGGAAAAGGAAAGAAAATCATGTGTCCCCTGTAAAATAGCCGCGGCTTCACGCATCGCGACCCGGTTGAGTGATTTCCGCACATGATGCCGGGTCCCCCTCAGTTCTGGAGGCATCACCGGGGCATGGAAAATATAATAACGGTACTGCTTCTTTACCGCATCGAAGCGGGCATGAAAATCAGCGGCGACCTTCCGTACCGAAAAAACACGTATATCTTCCGGCAATACGCCGTTGAGTGCATCCTGCCAACGTTGGGGAGAGAAATCACGGGTGGGATCGATATGAAAAACCTGTCCCCTGGCATGAACTCCGGTATCGGTACGTCCACTGCCATGGATCCGTGGGGGCTCCGATGCGCAGAGCAGACCGAAAGCCTTTTCAATTTCATGCTGCACCGTACGCATGCCGGGTTGCACTTGCCAGCCCTGAAAGCCGGAGCCATCGTAACCTACACTGACCGCGATGCGGCTATTTTCCAATGTTGAAGTCATATTCCGCCCGCAGTTCGAGGTACCGGGTTTGTTCGGTCACCAATTGTACCGCTGCATTTTCGAGATCATTCTGCGAACGAACAAATTCCAGGATATTGATCTCCCCGTTATCCCAGCGGTCCTGATACAGTCTGAATTGCTGTTTAAGCACTTCCACTCTTTCGGTTTGCAGAACCACCGAACGTTCGGCTTCCATGACTTGTACCGCCATAGATTTCAGATTCTGCTCCACCTCTTGTTGTGCTTCGAATAAAGAGAGTTCGGACTGCTTCAACTCATTCTCCCGTTGACGGGCTTCGGCACGGTCTTTCCTGTCCAACCAGGGCAATTCCAATACGAGTTCCGCACGTACATCCGAATTGGTGTCCGAAGGTGTATTGGTTTCTTCCCAGGTGGCTTCCGCACGCAATTCCGGCCAGGCACGGGTCCGGGCAACTTTGGCTTCCATGTGGTTCAGTTCCAAATCCAAGCGCGCATTCATGATGGTCTCATGTTTTTCCAATGCCACGATTAAATCCTGTTCAGGGTGGATCGCCCGCACTTCAAACACCAGTTGTGTATTCACATTCACCGGTTGCCCAACCGGTAGCCCGATGCGCTGGGTTAAGGTCAACCGGCCATTGGCAATGGCACGTTTGGCGGAAATGACTTCCAGTTCGCTTTCGGGAATCCGTAATTTTGCGGTGGCAATATCCAGAGGATCCTCTTTGATCATGGCATGTTCCAGATTCCGTTTTGCACGTTCCACTTGCAGTTCCCGCAACCGGAGGGTCAGACGGTTTCTTAATACCGCATAATAGTCCTTGGTAACATTTAATCCTAAACGGCGTTGCTCCAGACTTAATCGATTTGCCTCCATCGCCTTTTGAATCCAGGCGCGCTCCATGGGGAGACGTCCCTCCAGAAAAGAACCTCCCCCAATGAGGGTCTTACTCAGATTCAACGCATAGCTACTGTAATCCTCTCCATTCTGCTCATACTGACGGGCACTCAAAGTTGTGTCCAATTGGGCGGGAAGTTGCTGACGGAGTGAGGCACTGGTACGCTTTGGATCCTCTTCTTTTTCCCATGCTCTTCTGATTTGCAGGGTCGGATCGTAAATTGCTTTTGCCACGGATACGGATTCCACTAAATTTGAATAACTCAACCTTTGCCGTGCCAAAGATGGCGAGAACTCCAAAGCGATCAGTTGACAATCCTGAAGGGTCATGGGCGCGATTTCCTCATCGGCCACCGTGTTTTCTTCCTGGGCTCTCAACCACAGCGGAAGAATCCAAAGGAGTGATAAAAATATTTTTAAAAAGGAACGATTCATTACGGAACTACGGGGGGAGGTTCGGGATTTTGTATTTGCGGTAATGGCGTGGGCGTGGGTGGCGGCGGCGGAGGCAAAGGCGTCGGGATGGAAGTGGGTTTGGGCGTGGGTACGGGTGTAGGGGTGGGTGGAGGTAATTTGTTAAGGTACTTCAATTTAACCGCAAGATCAACCCGATGCGAAGGAATAGCGATTTCACGGTTTTCAGGCTGAATGAATACTGTTTTTTTCTCAAATATTTCTCCGGTAAACGTATTCCAGAATTCCACCCGGTATTGTCCGTTTTCCAATGCATCCGGGACATACAACCATCCGGGCCCGGATTCGGGAAAGTTTTTATCCTCGAAATTTTCCGGTGGACGGGAACGATGAGAATGGGAAAGCAATGCGGGATAAATATATCCCATTGCTTTTCGGCGGGTCGATTTACCAATCGCCAACCGGGTGTCTTCACGACGCCTTTTGCTTTGAGGAAAACTGACCGGCCAACGGGATTGCTCATACTTCATCCCGCGTAAATCTTCTCCCGCCATGAATTTTGTGGCTGCCGAATAATGGGGAAAGAGGTCATGAAAATCCACCAGGTTATACCACCAGAAGCCCCCCACCCCTGAAAGTTCGGTGACCATAGATGACCAAAGTCCGCTATGAAATTCCGCAATAAGATGATCATCATTGTTATTGCTGGGACGGCCGCCCCACTCGCCAATAATCACCACCCGATCCTCTTGGGCAATGGGTTTGAAAAATTCCGCATATCCAAAAACTTCCCTGACAATTCCCGAATGGAAATAATCATTTTTCCGGCCGACTTCCGGATAGGCATGATTCACCTTCCGCTCATTCACTTGGGGAAGTTCAGGACGTACGCGGTGAAAAAATCCGCTATAGGCGTTGTTGTAGATCACGGACAACTCAGGCAACCGCCAAAAGTCTTTGCCATTGCCCGGATTGGAAAAATGAGTTGTGGCCAGGGTAGGATGCGCATTGGCTTTTTTAAAATAGGCCGCGGTGGCATTGGTCCATTGCTTCAGCGGTTCACGATAGGCATCACTTTTATAAGGGCTGGGTTGGTACTCTTTCTTTTTTTTGGGGTCGATATTTCTGAAAGTACGATTGTAAGCCTCGGTCCATTCAGTTTCCGTGAGCACGCCCCAAAAAGCAACCGAGGGACTATAGCCCACCCTCGCAATGAGGTATCTCATTTTATATTCATGCCAGCGCTTGGCCTCATCCGAATTCACAAAATCACTGGCATATTGCAGGGGGCCTTCATCCGTCGAATACCAACTCCAGGGATTCTCATCCCATTCCGCATCGGTCGTCGAACTGAAGGTACCATGGTTGGTCGTTTCAATATTCAGGTACATGCCGTTCTGCTCAGCGAGTTCAACCAGACGGTCCAGGCGGGCAGCGTTCACTTGGTTAAAATATTTCCGGCCATGGTACCCCGTATGACGGGAATTCCATTCCAGCCCCAACCACCAATTGCTCACCCAAATCCGGGCGAAGTTTCCGCCGTTTTCTTTCATACGGCGGAACCAATCGGCATACAGCTCCGTGCCTTTGTCTTCCGCGGCATCCAGAGTTTTCATCAGTGGAGGCTCATAGATTCCCGGACGCCGGTCCGTGGGACTGCGCATGGTATGCCCCATGGGATAAAAGAACTCACCATTTTGAAACTCAAAATAGCGGGGATCTTTTGCGGACTGCAGCACAAACCCCCTGGCCCCATTCAAGCCTTCGGACCTGAAACTGCCCTGTTGTGTCAGCCGGACAGGTTTGCCGCCTTCCGGCGAGGTATACACAACCTGCAGTTTCCATTTATGCACGCCATCCATCCAAGGATTAAAGCGCACCCGCCAGTCGTGTTTGCCTTCAAGTTCCCAGCTTTCCACCTCATTGATATACTGTCTTTTAACATGTTGGAAAAAGAAGCCCGGTTGACTCACCTGCCTGCCATCCGGCAATTCCACTTGCAGGTCTACAGAAATCTCTTCGGGATTGTAAGGGTTTTGGAAGAATCGGTTCAGCCCAAAAATCCATTCCTGTTTCTCAAGGGATTTCACTTTTTCGGCCGGAAATTTCAGATGCGATATCTTTAATTCATCAACCGCCTTTTTCTCAGTAAGCGGATGGCTTACGGTTAAAATCTGGTGGATTTTAAAAGAGGCGGCAGGATCCGAACGGTCGGTATAAACCCGTAAAACCACTTCACGGATGTTCATCCTTTCCAATGGGGTCCAGGCCCGCTCGGGGTTTTGAAAGCAAGTCCACGCTTTCGCGTCATCCAAATCCAAAAAGATCCGGTTGAGTTCCCGGTTATGCAGCGGAATGATCCTGGAAGCAAAAACCTGATCGGGGTTTGTGCGCACATGTAATTGCATGGACGGAAAAACCCCGTCACTAAACTGCGCTTCCACATCCACCTGCAGAACTTCACGGTTGCTCCAATGTTGCATCACGGGAACCGCAGCATCAAAACCTTCCTTTGAGGCCCCCACTAAAACGATGCTTTCATCTGATTTGGAGGGTAAAAACTGTTCGGCTCCGGGTAGCTGGTCCGGCTTGCGCCATCCCGAACGACCGGTTTCGAGGGCTGAAGTTATTTGCCGTTCAGGCAGTCCCGGACCGGGACAGAAAATCTGAACTCCCGGCAATTCTTGTTGGAGGCGTCGGCTCAAGGTATTTACCCATTCGGTGTGATAGGCCGCTCCCCGCGACACTTCGATATGCAAGCCGGTGCACTGTTCATAGACGCCATAGCGGTTCCACAGATAAACCGCACGCTTTACCACCAACTCTGTCCAGTCCGGATCCGCCCAAACAAAAGTAGGTTCCAAATGTTTCCCGCCATTGCTCAAATTCCAGGGATGATCTTTCCAGTTAAAGGTACTGCGGTTGTTTAAAACATTTTCGGTTACGATCCGCAAAGGTCCCCTTTCCTTCGCCTGGGCAACCCACTCTTCGAACATGGCCGCCCGGGGCTGAATAAATTCTCCCAGACCATCGTACATTCCCCATTGAGAGGTCCAGTCCAGTCTGGGCGTCCAAAAGCCTTTCACATCGGCTGCGGTCCATTTATCCTCTCCCGGATGCAGGGTCCACACCGCAGTGTCAGTTGGAATCCCCTGCCAAAAATCCTCATTTTCAGGCGGCGTACTTGTGGTCAGCGGGTCTTGCGTTTCTTTTTCAGCCACCACACTTATTTCTCCCAGAGAACGCGATTCCCCCTGCTCACCGGGCAGGTGTAAAATCACTTCGGCTTTCCCCTGAATTTCGGGTTTCCACATGCCTCTGAAAACCGGTTTACGCCAGGGCACCGATTTAGGATTCTCAAGCCCGGGAACCCGGCGACGGCGGTATTCCTGTACCCACACCGCAGGAATGATTTCGGATCCACGGGAGCTTTTGATTTCAAAGCGGGGGTTTTGTGCCGGCGTAAAAAGATCGCCGGACCCGTTCCGGGTTTCGACTTTCAGCGCCACAGCACTGCCGACCGCAACTACTTCAGGAAATTCGCGGACATGGTAATCCGTTTCGCGGAGTGCTTCATTCACCCGCATTTCCAATCGCCCCACCCGCAAAACGCCGCTTTGAGGTTGGGCGGAATAAAGTCTTAACCCCCAACTTTTCACCCGCCGGAGAAGATCCTTCCCGTATAGACGGTCGGCATTGCTCATCCGCCAATCCACACTGCCTTCTTTCAGGGACAGTTCAAAACGCTGTGCATCACCGGTCAAAACCAGATCTTCCCGGGATTCTAACCAGTATCCATCTTCGGTTTGGATATACAGGGAAACCAACAAAGGCGCTTCCACACTCTTTCCAACCAGCTCCACCGTGAGGGCGACGCCATCCGTTCCCCGCCAATCCGCATTGATTTCGCGGGAATAATATTGGGTGGGTGGCAAGTCAAATACCCATTCTTCGGCAGGAAGCACGGTGGCGAGTATCATCAAAAAATAGCACAAAATTTTCATGGGAGCTGATAAACTTTTCCAAGTTGATTCAGCAGACGCTCCTGCCAAACAGAATCTTCATGGGAACGGTCAACAAAACGTAAGCCATGTGCAGAGGCGAGACCTTTTAATTTTTCGTCCAACACCGGTTTCCATTTAAGCGTTTCCTCAGTGTAAGCCGGACTGAAAAGCAATCCATCTTTGTATTCGCAGCTGTCTTCCAGGTTTTGCAGGAGGAACTGCCATTTCATAAACCAAGCCTGTGGAGACATGCCCCGTTCAAAATCAAACAGATCCGTCTCCACCACCAAAAATTCGGCCGTATCATTTGCAGCAGAGGTCAAGAAACCGTGCACCCGAAACCAGGCTTTCGGGTTTGGCTCTTGTATGTGTATTTCGGAGTGGGGAAACAAATTTTTTATGTAGTTCGATAAACCTGATCCTTCAGGAATCACCATGCTCAGTGAGGTGATTTCAGGTTTCTCATTCTGGATCATATGCTCAACCATTTCCACCGTTTCCCAACGACGATCCAGCGGAGGAGGCAGCCGGTGTTGAGGCATCAGGATCACCGGAACCGTCCCCTGATAGAGATAGCCGTCAGCTTCCCGTAATTCACCTGAAAACCCGGGTTCAATGACTTTAAACGTCCATTCCCGCTCTCCGCTTTCCAGTCGAAATGAAAGGTCTATCCCCTTTTCGGTGACGAGGGTAACTTCTCTCACCCCATCTCCGCCGCCCTGGATCAACCGCTCAATTTTCTGATCAATTAAAACTTCTACGTTCTCCATTTTGGGAGCGGTCACGTGTACAGTTAACGGCGTTTCCTTAAATATTACTTCAGGAAAATATGAAATTTCGAATTTCTTTTCCTTGGCTGATACGTCGAGGGTATAGGAAATAGAAATCAGTAGCCATGCCACTACCAAGCTTTTACGTAATCTGAGGTACATTTTTTTCTCGTCCAAAATGCGAACATAGGGTACCTAGTATGTATCTGATTAGTATGAAAGAACAAAAACCTACACAAAGTGGATTTACCCTGATAGAGATGCTTGTGGTGATTGCGATCATCGTATTGCTTGCGTCCCTGCTGTTTCCAGCCATCAATAGTGCCATCAAACGCGCGCAACAGACAAAGTGCATGTCTAATTTGCGGAATTTCGGCATTGCCTGGAACACCAACTATTTGTCGGTAAAATCCGGTCGTTATAATTATGAAACCGACGCGATCTTCCCCTGGCTGTCTGACATGGTCCCGGACTTCGCCAATCCCGAAAGTTTGGTTTGTCCCGGCGATTCGAGTCACGGGACGTATGGAAGCAAACCTGAAGAAAGTGCGGACTATAACGATCAGTATGCTTTCGAGGAGACGGATGATCTCACCGGGAACAACCATGCATTGCGGAACCAGGATATAGAAGCCTGCTCGTATATGTACGAATTTAATGCCGCAGAATGTTCATGGTATAACGGTTCGACCGAAGAAGCGGATTTAAATAAAGACGGGATCGTCTCCTGGGCGGAAGCAAAATTAAAACAGCTATCCGGCGACACCTTTTCGCCGGACGGTTATGACCCTTCCAAATTCCCGCTGGTTCGTTGCTTTCATCATTACGATGACAAAAAAGTCCGGGTAGATGACTTGGATGATAATAAAATTATTTCTTCCATACGGGTATTGAACGTGGCCATGGACGGTCATATTTTTCTCAGTGGAACACAGTGGGAATTCCCTCTTGCGCTCTAAAACCTTTTAAGATCCCCATGAAAAAACTCACAGCAACCTCCGTCCTCTTATGGTTTTGCTTTCAACTCACCAGTTGTCAGGCCCCGCAAAGCGCACCCGAACGTTTGCCCCAACCCGCCACGGAAGAGATTGCCGCGGCCCGCCGCCTCTACAATGAAGGACGCCTTACCGAAGCCTTGATTGCCTGTGTGGATATTGAGCACAACAATCCCAACACTCCTGAATTGACCGCGTTACAGGCCGAAATCATGAACACCCTCAACGAGAGGCGCATCACAGAATCCCGGATTCGCAGGGAAGATTCCACCACCCGGGGAATGCTTGAATCGGCTGAAGACGCCGCCCTGCCGGACACCTATGGAATTCGCAGATACATTCAGGGCAATGACAGCACCCACATCCGCGAAGACGCGCCGATGATGAAACTTTTGGATGACGAAATCGCCCTTCATTTTGATGCCATCAGCTTGGCGGATATCATCACCTATCTGGGTCAGGAAAAACAAATCAACATCATCGCGGACCCAAGTCTTCAAACCGACCCGGTCACCATTCACGCTGAAAAAATCACCTTACGGGAATTGTTCGACTACCTTTCCCGCAACATGAATATCAGCTTTCATTATGGCAAAGGCGTCATCTGGATCACGGAAGCGGATGAAGCCATGTCCGGCACCCCCCTGTTTACCCGCCTGTACCGGCTGCGGAACGGAATCCCCACGCAATATCTGAGTGAAGACGGCGCAGACTCTGAAGGGCTGGTGATCCTGGATGCCATCGAACGCTTTGTGACCATGCCGGAAGGTGCGGATTACCTTTTCGACAGCAATGCCCAAATTCTGTTGGTCAAAAATACCGAACGCAATCTGCATATGATCGATCAACTGGTGGAAGCGATTGATGTGACCCCTCCCCAGGTGCTCATTGAAGCCCGCTTCATCAGTACCAACGTCAGTGATCTGCGGGAACTGGGCATCAGCTGGTTGCTACAGAGTGATGTGGTCACCTCCGAAACCAACGGACAACCCCGCACCCAGGTCAATAGCGGATCCAATGTCAATTTTGGTGATTCCTTAAACCAGGGCACCGGCCTCACCGCCAGCTTCAGCGGTATTCTCACCGACCCACAATTTCAAGCCGTCCTGCATGCGCTGGAACTGGAAAGTGACGCACGCACCCTCAGCGCTCCGAAAGTGATTGCGGTCAACAACCGCCCTTCCTTCATCCGGATCGGCAGAGACATTTCCTACATCTCGGACATCGACATTGAACGGGAAAGTTACGGCACCGGTGTGGATCGTGACGAGTTGCTCATCCGCGATCCGCAAGTCGACATTCTGGAAACCGGATATGAACTGCAGGCCACCCCCAGTGTGGGTTTAAACCGCAGGGACATCAACCTCCGTCTTCGTCCTGAAATTACCGAACTGATCCAATTCCGCGAAGTGACCCAAGCTTTGGTGAACACCAATACGGATGGGGAGAGTGACGCCATTGTTGCTTTCGGTGGCATTGAGTTCCCCGAGTTGGCCAGAAGTTTAATTGAAACCGAAGTGATTGTTCAAAGTGGCGAAACCGTGGTGATGGGCGGATTAATGCGGCACCGGGATCAGGAAGAAGTCAGCGGCATCCCCATCATCAGCGCCATCCCGATTTTCGGTAAATTGTTCACCAAAACCACCATCCGTCAGGAAAAAGAAAACCTGTTGATTTTTGTCACCGCCACCCTGATCTCCAAGCGGGGTGAAGATCTGGTTCCGATCGATTGGAACAGCCCTGATGAATCCGAAACCCGAGGCAGAGCGATTCAAGCGAATGGCCCTGCAGATGAATCCATCGCAGAATAGTGGGTATGCGTACATCCTCCAAATCGGCCGTCGGCATCGACATTGGACACCACAGCATCAAAGTGGTGCAGGCTGTCGCCAACGGACAAAAGCTTCGGGTCCTCCGGGCGGAAGAGCTTCCTTTGCCCCTGGACCTTTCTGAGACAGGAAAGACCCTCCGCCGCTGGTGGGAAGAAACGCATCTGGGCAATGTCCCTGTAGTTGCACAGGTGGGCGGCAGCCGGGTGCTGTATCAACACATCAAAATGGATGCGGAGGATCCCCGGGAGTTTGAGCAGGTCGGCAACATGGAAGCCATGCGTTTCAGTGAAATGACGGATGCACAAATGGAAGTTTCCGTTTCCCCCGCATCCAACTTGAAGCAGGAACGCCATCTTTTGCTGGGCATGGCACGACCGGATTTACTGGAGATGGCTCTATCCCCTGTCGTTTCCGGAAAACTCAATCTGATCAATGCCTGTCCTGCCCCCGTCGCCCTGTACAACGGATACATCGGACTGGGCGAACCGATTCATCAACCCACCCTGTTTGTAAATTTGGGCGCCAGCCATACGGAAGTCATCATTGGAGACGGTCAGGGCGTCCGCTTTGCCAGAAGCTTCGCCCTGGGCAGTGCGCAAATCACGCAATCCTTTGCGGGACGCTCGAAAATTCCATTTGCCCAAGCGGAGCGCCTCCGGTTAAAATCAGAAAAGCTTTCCGATCTCCCGGAAGAAATGGCAGAGGTACTCGGCGGTTTTGTGAGACAATGGATTCAAGAGCTCAATGCCTGCCTACAAATCTTCAGTGAAGCCAATGGAAAAACAGGTAGTGGAGATGAAATTCGGCGGATGATGCTTTGCGGAGGCGGCTCGCAATGGCATCCACTCCAGCAACAACTTAAAAGTGAACTGGCCATTTCCATTTCGTATCCGGGCACCCTCCCCGGATTAGACACCCAAAGCAGCCCGGCCTATATTATTGCTTGCGGATTGGCGGCCGATGCTTTGGGAATTGCCCGCGCCCCCTCTTCCCTGCTCACCCCGCAAATCCGCCAATCCCTTAACCGTAAACGTAACAAACAGTATTGGGCGGTTACCAGTGTTTTTTCCGTGGCCGCACTGGCCATGTTCGGAGCGGCTACACAAATTTCGTTTCAACGGGAGAAAAAACAACTGGATGCGCATAATGCCACCTTGCAACGTTCGGATGCCATCCGCAGAGACAGTGAGGCTTTGTTGACCCAAAAAGAGCAAGTGGACAAAATGATTCGCCCCCTGTCGGATTTTGTTTCCAACAGCACCCGAATCCGGGACATCACGCTTTTTATCGCCACCGAAAAAGACCCCGAAGATTTTCTTACATTTCTGGGAGACAGCGAATCCTATCTGCAAATTCGTTTGGAAAATGCGGATGACAAAGAAAGACGGGCCATGACCCCCAGTCGTAAACTGTCTTTGCAAAAGCTAAACCGCCAAGAAGCGGAAGAAATGCGTGATGCACGGATGAACCGGATTATTGTGGAAGGCTATACCCGCAAAAAAGACCTTTCAACCGTCAAAGATCTTATCGAAAAATTGGCGGCCTTACCCTCGGTGGAATCTGCCGACTTGCTGAGTGATGATTTGATTTTTGATGATTATGACCGGGCTCCGCAATGGGATTCCACACGCTTTAAACGTTTTGTTTTGGATTTACACTTGGTCGAAAACCTCACCCCGGGGCTGGAGGAGAAACCATGAGTTTGGAATCCCGCCTGACCGAACGCCAATTTTTCACCTTGTCACTCGCCGGACTGAGTGCCTTGATTCTGGTTTTGTTTTTTGTGGTCCTGCGACCCAGAATCCAAGAACGTGCCCAACTCCGGGAAGAGGTCGAAAACAAAACCCGGCAATTGCAAACAGCGGGATATCTGTTGGGTGAAGCCCCCCTGCTGCAAAAAAAACGGCAGGTTGAATTAGAAGTACAACAACGTTTACAGGAATGGGAAGAAGTCACCAATCACCTCGCCAGCTTTGCCAATCAGGATGAGTGGCAGTCTCAGGATGTGACCAAAATCGATTACAAAACCTATCTGTACCTCACCCGGAACCGCCTGATAGGGAAAGCCCGGAAACAACGGATTAAAGTCCCCACCGAATTGGGAATGATCGATTTAATCGAAAGCAATGATGTGGCCCGGGAAAAAATGCTCCAACTCCTCGCGGTGGAAAAACTGGTGGACACCGCCATCGAATACGGCATTGCCGATATACGAAGTATCGCCCCTCTCTCCCCGGTGATTCATAAGGTGGAAGGTACCGACGTTGTATATATGGAAGAATATCCCTTACAGGTCATGTTTGAAGGTCCGATGTCCGGTTTGGTCCGCCTCTGGGAAGCCATGTTTCAAAAAGACCGGGCCATGCTCCTCAGGAATATTGCCATGGAAAAAACCTCATTAAAAAACGCGGACGAAGTGCGCATGACCGCGACCCTCAGCTCCTTTCTTTTCATGAAGGAAGCGAAAAACATCGACCCCAATCTCGGCAAACCCGCCCAGCGAACCAGAGCAACGGGATTCTAAATGCAATCTCCCCTCAAATTATTTCATTCTCTCAAACAAGGTGACCCCCAATCCGTGGCTTTCACCGCGGTATTTATTTTCCTTGTAAGTGTCTGCTGGTTCAGCTGGACCTTTCTTTTCCCACCCAAAAACAAGTCCCTTCCGCTGGGCGGAAACCGCTTTGAAAAGCAAGTGCCGATCGAAACAGTTTCCCTGAGTAAGGTCCTCAAAGTCCACCGGGACTTCCTCACCCCTGAGGACATTCCAAATCCTTTTTATCGCGAGCCTCCCCAAGAGCGCACCCCGAAAAAGCCCAAGGGAAATCCGACGAATACTCCTGCCAAAGGAAACCCGCAGAACAACCAGCCCCAAGTCAACAGTGGCAATGGAAACACACCTGCGGTAACCAACCGTCCTGCCCCGCCTCCTGCAGAAAAGCCCAAAACCAAACCTTTAACTCTTACTTATCGGGGACTGCTCACCCGGCCGGACCAGTCTACAGTTGCCTTGGTCGCGGTTTCCGAAAGTGGCAGCCAAAAATTTCTAAGTGTTGGAGATCAGATTCCCCCCTTCACCGTAAACCAAATCTCCCCGGAAGGGATTCAGATTCAAAAGGAAAAAGGTCCGGCAATCTTTTTGCCCCGTGGGGAAACCCAAAAATTTGAGGTTTCTTTATGAGTTTAGATTCATCCCCTTTCAGCAACGGCATGCGGCCCAGTCCTGAAGCAACCTGGCGGGAACTGGGTGTGCGTTTCGTGGACAAAGGGCGGCTCAGTCTCGAAGAGTGGAGCCGAATCCAACAACAGGCCCAACTCAGCGGCAGCAGTCCGGGGGAACTTTTACGCTCCAATCAAACCGCCACCGAAGCTGAGATTCTGCGGGAAATGGCCGACATTACCGGTATCCCCTTCAAAGCGCTCCATGAATATCATGTCGACGCCGACCTAACCGCAAAAATCAAAGCCAAAACGGCCCTTCGTTATCAGGTCTTACCTGTACAGGATGATGCGGGTGTCATTACCCTTGCTACCGCGGTCATGCCCGAATCCATGATGGAGGACAGTCTCAAAATGCTCCTCGGCGGACAAATTCGCTGGGTATTCGTTTTAGAAGGCGAATTGCTGAAAGCCTTGAGTCATTTTTACGGACTGGGCGCACAAAACATTCACGAAATCATCACCACCACCCAGTTGGATGAATTAAGTTTTGAGGGCGCGGATATCGGAGAGGGCTCCGAAGAAGCCGGCATGATTGAGTTCGTGCATAATATCATACTCGAAGCCATCAAAATGCGGGCGACCGATATTCACATTGAACCTTTTGAAGACCATGTGGTTTTGCGCTACCGGATTGACGGACTTCTCCAAAAAGTTCCTTTGCCTGAAGGAATTGCCAAACTGAAACGTTCCATTGCCAGTTGTATTAAAAGTATGGCCAACATGGATATTGCGGAGAAAAGAAAACCGCATGACGGACGTATCAAAGTACGCGCCATCAACGAAGAATTCGATTTACGGGTCTCCGTCCTTCCCACCCGCCATGGTGAAACCGTAAACATGCGTATTCTCAGCCGCGGAAACATGAGTATCTCGTTGGCGACCTTGGGCATTCAGGACGAAGATCTGCCCATGATAAAGTATTTAGGTGCACTCCCCCACGGAATCGTTTTGCTCACCGGCCCCACCGGCAGTGGCAAAACCACCACCCTTTACGCCATGCTGAATGAACTGAAAAGTGATGAGGCGAAAATCATTACCGTGGAAGATCCGATCGAATATCAAATGGAGGGCATCAGCCAATTACAGGTCCATTCCAAAATCGGCCTGACCTTTGCCAGCATCCTCCGCTCCATCTTAAGACATGACCCCGATATCGTATTAATTGGAGAAATCCGGGATGCGGAAACCGCTGACATTGCCGTCCGCGCCTCTCTCACCGGCCATTTGGTTTTGAGTACCCTTCACACCAACGATGCCCCCAGTGCGGTTACCCGTTTGGTGGATATGGGAATCGAACCTTACCTGGTCAGCTCCTGTCTTGAAGGGGTCGTGGCCCAACGTCTGGTTCGGAGAATTTGTCCCAAATGCGCGGAGCCCGCTGAACTCCCTCCGCCACTTATCCCTGAGTTGGAAGCCCAGTTCGGAAACAATATCGATTATTCAAAAATCCGTATAGGCAGCGGCTGTGCCGAATGTAATTACACCGGTTATCACGGTCGAACCGCGCTCCACGAAATTATGATGGTGGATGAGGACCTCCGTTTGGAAATCATTGCCAACAAACCTGCCAATGAAATCCGTGATACCGCGGCGAAAAAAGGCCTGATCAGTCTGCGTCAAAAAGGATGGAAAATGGTGCTCAACGGAGAAACCTCCGTTGATGAGATCCTGCGAGTCACCCAGAAGCAGTCCTACCACTCGACCACATAATTGGACCGCGGGCACTCTTGCCCTGGCGGAACACGTTTCAATAAAATTTTAAGCAAAGGACCCGCCGGGACAGGAGTGTCCGCGCTCCAGCTCACTTGAGGATCAGCACATCATTCGGCTCAAGTTCTTTACTGCCGAAAACGGTTTCCCCGCTTAACAGATCAATCGCCTCTTCTGCAAAATTCACCTTCACAACTTCATCATTGTGATTGATCACAAAACGCAACCGTGAGCCGTCGGGATGTACCCGATCCACGATTTCCACATTTTCAGGGAAACGGTTGGTTACCGGCAAATACGCTTCGAGTAAATCCACTACTTCATTCGTGAACCAGGTTCCAACATGCAGCACTTTCCCATTGCCCAGATTCCGGCAGGTAATTGCGGGCAGTCCTTTGAGAAAACGGCTGTTCCAGGTGGCGATGACTTCTGCATCTTCCGCCACCAACTCTTCATACCAGGTTTCCGTGACAACCTTTTGTCCCTGCATGATGATTTCCAGGGGACGGGTATTGGGTAAGTTTTGTTTCCCGCATTCCTGGACCCAAGTTCCGGTAAGATCGGCGAAACATCCGGGCAAGGGCTCGGAAATCACATTGTTGTTCACATCCTTGCAACCGGCCCGTGCCCCCACAATCAAAGTCCCCCCCTGCTCCACCCACTCTTTTATGCGGGGAATCCATTCAGGTTTAAACAAGGGAAAATGTGGAATGATATAAACATCGATGCCACTTAAATCATCATCCGGATGTACAATTCCCACCGAATGTCCTTTGTGATTCAGATGCATATGCACAACTTCAGAAGCCTGACGGGGTCCGGGTAAGCCCAAGTGCAGCGCTTGATGCCCGGCATTGCTGTCATAATCCGATCCCGCCACTGCCACTGAAATTTCCACCGAAGATCCCATCAACGCAGGCCCCACCTTCTTCAGTTCGGCACCCAATTGACCTGCTTCAGCCAAACGGCGTTTGGGAATGTTATCATGATCCAGCAATCCGCACCAGTATTCCTCTGCGCCGAATCGACAGGTCCGCCAACGGAAAAACAGCAGGCTATCGGCCCCGTGAGCAATCGAGCTGTAAGCCATGCGTCGCATTTCACCCGGCTCCGGGGTATTGTGGAAATAATCCGTCTGCCCCCCAGGACCTGATTGTTGTTCAGGAATAATGAAGTTGCCCGAGAAACCGCGCACATAGTCCAGGTTAAAGGCATGGGTCAACCAGCGTTGAGAAATGTTCTGCTCAAAAAACGGATAACTGTCAAAACCAAGGAAATCCAAGTCTTCGGTGAACTCTCCATGGAAATCAAGCGATGCAAAACAACCATTATGGGTAAGCCACCACTTGGAATTCACCTCCCGCAGAATGTCCAATTGATCCTTTTGAAACCGGGTGACTCCCCAACTCAAACAGCGCTGGTAATCGAGGACATGCGCTGGATTCAAATGGGTGGGATGCATATTCCGGGGTGTTTCGATTTGATCAAAATTCTGATAAGTCATCGCCCAAAAATCGGCACCCCAATCTTTGTTTAATTTTTCAATATCCCCATCAAACTTCAATTTCAAAAATTCACGGAAACCCGACTGTACTGCAGGCGAATGGTCCTCCGCAAAGTGACAATGAAACTCGTTGTCCGTCTGCCACCCCACCACGTAGGGGTTATCCGCATAGTGTTCGGCCAGTACCCGGGTGATTTTGCGGCTGTACTCTCTGAAAATGTCACTGAAGTGTGAAGCGTGTTGGCGGGATCCGTGACACATCACATCCCCAACAACATCCTCCCGGAGCATCTCCGGATGTTTTGCTGTCAACCAACGCGGTGGCGTTGCGGTGGGCGTACACATAAAAGTCGAAATGCCGGCTTTGCCCAGTTTTTCGATATGAGGATCCAACCACGAAAAGTCAAAACGCCCTTCTTCCGGTTCAAACAAATGCCAGGCAAATTCCGCCATACGAACCATATTAAAGCCCGCGGCCTGCATCAGGGAAATGTCATTTTCCATATCCTCAGGCTGCCAATGTTCCGGATAATAGGTGGATCCGTAATAAAAGGTTTCCAAGGGCAATGGCCGTTTATGCGAGAGAGGTTGAATGGGATTCATGACGTCAGGGGATAACCCCTGGGGGCGAATTGTCAACTAAAGCAACAATGTTAATTTAGTCTGATGTCTCTGTAAAAACAGAGAAAAACCGTTTGAATAAAAACGAACCGACTAGCGATTGAAAGGATTGACTCAGCATCTGAATCACTGTAAATTATAACATATTTATTTATTTTACGGAGACCACAAGCATTATGATTAAAACCACAAAGAAATATTTCACCTTGATGGTAATGGGTATAATTTGCGGAAACCTCGCTAACGCAGCACTTCTCGCTGGGTATAACAATGATGCCTTAACCAACCCTGCCACTTCTGCACCTGTAACGACAACCGGTGCTGGCGTCAGTAACTCGGCGATCACCCAAGGTCCCGGAGTGGCAAGCGTTTCAGGTTGGCCAGACGGCATAGGAACCAGGGACAACACATCCACTACTTTGGCTGCATCTATTGGAAACGATGATTATTTCACACTTACTATTGCCCCCACGGGTGGGAATGAGATTGATTTCACCGATTTTTTTGTACTCACCACAACCGCAAATTCAACCGGAGCCGGAGGAAATTTAGCTCTCTTCTCCAGTGCCAGCGGTTTTGCAGCCGCAAATGTATTGGATACCTATACACTTGATGCCAGCGGATCTGTTGCCTTAAAAACTTTTTCAACGGACCTTTCAGGCACAACGGCCCTGCAAAACATCACCAGTACCGTTGAATTCCGACTATACTACTACAACCTTTCCAATGTTGGAAGCAGGATGCAGTTTGGTAATGCCTACTCCACCGACGGTCTGAATGACATTGCCGTATCGGGTTTAGTGTCTCCCATTCCTGAACCAAGCAGTCTCATACTAGTAGCGGTTGCTCTGGTTGGCACAGTGTCATATCGGCGGCGTTAAAGACCACATCGTGTAAGTGACATTTTTAGCCACCGAAATTTATCGGTGGCTTCTTCTTGTAATCAGACGGTGGAAATAAAAAGGTATGCTTAGTAATAAGTTATTACCTTCCCCACTCCGGGGCTCTTTATTAACTCTTGATTAGAATCTATATCGTAAATGAATTTAGCAGTCAGTACCAGATGGAATGCTTCCCGCCATCAAACCGGGGAAGAAATGGTCGAAGAAGTCCTCGCCTTGGGACTGAATCGCATGGAATTGGGCTACGATACCCGGGTGGATCTCCTCCCCGGCATTGAGGCCATGCTGGATGCGGGCACCATCACGGTCGATAGCGTGCACAATTACTGCCCGGTTCCCATGGGCGCCCCCCGGGGGCATCCCGAATTGTGGACTTTTGCCGATTTGGATCAGCGCGTGCACGACCTGGCCGTCCAACACACCTTACGCACCATGCAATTCACCTCGGATATCGGAGCGAAAATCGTGGTGATTCATTGTGGCTATGTCCATCAACGCAAAACCTCCACCCGGGACTTGATGGAATTGATTGCAAGAAATCAGTTCAATTCCCCCCGCTACGAAAAACAGTTTATGAAGTTTGTCAAAGAACGGGACAAACGGGGAGAAAAACATCTCAAGCAGGTCAGGAAAGCCCTGGAGTATTTATTGCCACAAGCGGAAACCTTAAATGTGGAACTCGGTTTAGAAAATCTGCCCACTCTCGAAGCGGTTCCGAACGAAGGGGAAATGGAATTACTTCTGCAGGAATTCCAGCACCCGAAACTGAAATACTGGCATGACTTAGGTCACGGCCAAATCAGGGAAAACCTGGGATTCATCAATCACATGCGCTGGCTGGAACGCTTAACACCCGCATTAGGTGGCATGCACATTCATGATGTGGCCGGTAAACTCCATGACCATGTGATGCCCCCAGATGGTGAATTGGGACTGGAACGTTTCCGCCCCTACTCTGAAATGGATATGCCGCTGGTCATCGAACCCTCTCCCCGCGCCACCTTTGAAGAACTTCAATCCTGTGTGGCGTGGTTGAATCATTGGTGGCGGGATGCAGAAGAACCCCCTCCCCGCGAAGAAACACCTGATACACCACCGGCTTCACGTGCTCATCCGTTATGCTCGCCACTGCAACCTTCCCCTTATCTTGAACGTTTTCATCTCGCTTACCCGACTCGTGCGAACAGGCAAATAAACTACCGGTGAGAATAACAAGAGGCACACTCCACGTGCGAGCAAAAGGATGCGTGAGCATATATGACAATGGTAAGCGCATAGGGATAGTATCCAATACAGATAAATTAACAAATTAGTCACAAATCATACCTGCCATCCCTTACTCCGCATAGCGCCCTACATACGTATTCATCACGGATAAGATTCAAACTTATTCAGGTATCTGCGTGAGGCTTCATCATAAGAAAAAACCGCATGTACCCGAACCCGCTGTGCACCCTAGCCAAACATAATAAGAATAAGGAATATATCTCATGAAAAAATTACTGTTAATTCCTGCGCTGATCTTAATGTCCTCTTGTAATGGAGAAGACCTAGAACCTTATGATC
>CAKZLZ010000107.1 GCA_937127435.1 uncultured Verrucomicrobiota bacterium
TACAGCCTGATCTTATCCGTAAACCTGCTTCTACTCTGCGCCGCCCTGTTTATCATCAACGGGGAATCCTTCTCCAGAGACCTCGAACTCCTCATGGATCAACAGAAAATCACCTACAAATACAGCCGGGAAACCCTGCTCCAATTATTTTCATCCATAAAAAATGCAATAATTCAGAGCTGACTCCGTTGATGGAGTATGTAACGATTCACTTCTATGGAGGAACATAACCTTGAAACCCTACTCCAGCAATACCGCGATGGAGACAACGCCGCCCTCGGGCGTATTGTGGACCAGACCCGGGTCCCGCTTTACCGATTCATCTACGGATTGGTACGGAACCCGCATGTGGCGGAAGATGTGTTTCAGGATGTTTGGATTCGTGCGATTAAAGGGCTGCACCGCTACCAGAGCGACCGGCTCCTCGCCTGGCTTTTCCGTATTGCCCGCAACCGGGTTATCGACCTCAGCCGCAAAAAAAAGCCCGACTACAGTCTTCAACAACCCGTCGCCTCTGCTGAACAATCCGGCAGTACCCTCGAAACCTTTATTGCCAATAAAGATCGCGGCCCGGGCCAACACACCCAAAACCATGAATTGGCGCTGCGCATCCGCGATGCCGTGGACCAATTGCCCATTGAACAGCGGGAGGTCTATCTGATGAGAACCGAAGCCGACCTGCCCTTTAAAGTGATTGCACAAACCCAAAATGTGTCCATCAACACCGCTCTCGCACGCATGCAATATGCCCTTCGCTCCCTGCGGGAACTACTGGCGGATGATTACGAAGCCCTTTTAACCCAAAGCCGCACATCATG
Organism: uncultured Verrucomicrobiota bacterium; assembly: GCA_937127435.1. Classification (GTDB taxonomy): domain Bacteria; phylum Verrucomicrobiota; class Kiritimatiellia; order SS1-B-03-39; family UBA6053; genus UBA6053. The sequence continues at coordinate 819 of CAKZLZ010000107.1, forward strand.
AACCATCGAGAATTTGAAAACGCCCTGCTCCTCCGGGACAGCGGAGAATTATCAGAAGCCGAAACCCTCCGGCTTGAAAACGCGTTAAAAAATGATCCCGCGTTGGCCGCCCTTGCCGAAGAGAACCTAACCCTTCAGGCCGCAGGCCCCATGAGCTCAACTCTTGTGGTCCCGCCCTTGCCGGCGCTTAACCGCGAACGCATTCTCAGCAGCGCAGCCAAACCTGAAAACAAATACCTTCCCCGTCTGCTCGCTTTCGCAGCCTTGTTGGTTTTGGGACTGGGACTGCTCCCCCACCTCGCCAGCCGTTTTCAACCTGCCCCGCCCATCATGACGGCCCATATTGAACCCATACGGGCTGATTTGCAAACGGAAGATCCCATTCTAAACACTTTGGAAGATTTGGAAAGCGAACTGGCTCTGTGGAGCGGCATTGGAATGAATGACCCCGCGTTCCTTGAAAACGAAAATGATTGGGCCGAAATATTAATGTCCAGCGAGGACGCAATATGAAAACAAAAACCATACTTTCCCTATGCCTCTGTTTAGGATTCATGCCTCTGCTCCACAGTGAACAACAGGAGACGCCCCCCATTGAAAAACGGGGACCCCGGGTTCAAAAAGACGGGGAACGGGGGGGCCAACGTCCGCAAGGGGTCATTGAATATCTGAAAAAATTAAAAGAAAACGATCCCGAAGAGTTCAATCGCTTAGAAAAGCTTCGAGCTGAAGATCCACAGGCCTTCCGCAACGAATTGCGCAAAAATGCCTGGGGCCGCAAAGAGAATGGCAGAAGTCGCTATGGCAATCAACCTCATCCTTTGCAGGCAGAAATCCTGAAGGTGCAAATGGCAAAAACCGAAGCAGAGAAAGCCGAGGCGATTGCGGAACTCCGGCTTAAAGTGAGTGAGCGAGTCGAAATAAATCTAGAGGAACGGGAAGAGGCGATTGAAAAAATCCGGAACAAGCTTAAGCAACTTGAGGAACAAAACGAACAGGAAAGAATCCGCCGCGAAGAGATCATCGATCATCATCTCGAACGCATCCTCGAAAACCTCCCCCCTCCTCCGACCAATGAGTAAATGGACCCCCGCCCGTATCCGGGCATTAAAAGGAAAAGATCCTTTCGCAACCGTCACCGTCTTTGATTACACCAGCGCATTGTTTGCCGACCGCGCCGGACTCCCCTACCTTTTGGTCGGGGACAGTTTGGGCATGACCATCCTCGGACACCCCAGTACCCTGCAGGTCACCATGGAGGTGATGCTTCATCACACTGCGGCGGTAATGCGTGGGGTTAAAAATGCCCTGGTGGTCGCCGATCTCCCTTTTATGAGTTACCAGGTTTCAGATGATCTGGCCGTGCAAAATGCCGGACGTATGCTGCAGGAAGCCGGTGCGGACGCCGTTAAACTTGAGGGTGGAGCCGAAAGGGCCGCATTAATTAAACGACTGGTTCAAAACGGTATTCCGGTGACCGGACATATTGGACTCACGCCACAGTCGGTCAAACAAATCGGATATCAGGTACAAGGAAAATCACCCGAAGCGGCCGCCCGACTCAAAGCCGATGCTTTGGCACTGCAGGATGCGGGCGTCTTTTCTCTGGTTCTGGAAGCCTGCCCCTCTGAATTGGCGGCCGAGATCACGGAAGCTCTCGACATCCCCACCATCGGCATTGGTGCCGGAGCCGGCTGTGACGCCCAGGTATTGGTCTACCACGACTTGCTGGGACTTTTCCCCGACATGAAACCCAAATTTGTCAAACAATACGCACAATTGGGTGAGCAGACCTCCGAAGCATTGAAGCAGTATGCGGAAGAAGTAAAAAACCGGCAGTTCCCGGGACCTGAACACTGTTATTCGTAGTCTTTTGCGAAGAGCAAGGTGTTACAAGGTACTAATTCGTTAGTTCCAACTTCAGGCAGTCCGGTTTATCCGCCCGCCATTGATCCGCCACCCGGAAACCCGGGACCCAAACAATCTCATTTCCGCAAAGCAACACCGGCCAAACCGGCCGCACGTTAGCGGGTAAATGCTGATTGATAAACAGATCGGAAAGTTTTGCCCTGCCTTTCATTCCCAGGGGCTGATATTGATCCCCGGGACGCGGAGGGCGAAGGGTGAGTTTCTCGCCCGAGCCGGGCTTTTTCATAAATGCGGTAAGGGTGTTACTGAAATCATATGCCGAGGAAGCCTTTAGATCCACTCTGTCAGCAGAGCTTACATTTAAGGGCCGGTGCAAGGGTTCCCACATCACTTCCCCCGGCCAGGCCAACGTTTGTAAACCGGGTATTTCCGGAATTGCGTTAACACTTAAA
>CAKZLZ010000108.1 GCA_937127435.1 uncultured Verrucomicrobiota bacterium
CCCCCTTCCCCAACAACAGCGCCGCCAGCAAAGCCAAAAACCGCACCGTCTCCATTGAGATCATGCAACCGGTGAATTAATTTTCTTTTAACCCAACCTTATTCAGGAATTCTACATGAAAAAATGTACCATCGAAACCAACAAAGGCGACATCGTCTTGGAACTCTACGACAGCCGCGCACCGAAAACGGTCGCCAACTTTGAAAAACTCGCAAACGAAGGCTTTTACAATGGCCTGACCTTCCACCGGGTCATTCCTGACTTTATGGTTCAAGCCGGCTGCCCGCAGGGAACCGGAACCGGCGGCCCCGGTTACACCTTCGAAGACGAGTTTCATCCCGAACTGCGTCACACCGGCCCCGGCATCCTCTCTATGGCCAACGCAGGTCCCAACACCAACGGTTCACAGTTTTTCATTACCCACGTGGCCTGCCCCTGGCTGGACGGCAAACATGCGGTCTTCGGAAGCGTCACCTCCGGTCAGGACGTTGTGGACAGTATCGCGCAAGGCGACACCATGGTCAAAGTGACCATTGAGGGCTAAGCAAGAGGACTTTGAAATTGGGGTATTGAGAAATGGGGGAAAAGGCAGGCGAATGTTCACCGGCCCCACAACCCCTGATTTCCCAATTACCTAATTGACCGCTTTCCCTTTCTTGCCCAGCGCATACGCCAGTTCCTGCAAACTCTCCATAATGCGGGCATCCACAACTGTGACGTTCGAGGGGACCTGAATGTGTTTGTAGGCCAGATTCAGAATGGCTTTCACCCCCGCTTCCACCAGCATCTCTGCCACATTCTGGGCCGCCGAACTGGGTACCGCAATAATCCCGATATCGATTTTCACTTTGCCGGCCTGTTCAGCCAATTCGTGTATCGACATGACTTCCGCATTCCCGAAACTCTTGCCGATCAAGTCTTCGTCCCGGTCAAACAGGCCACAAATTTCAAAGCCCCGACGGGCAAACGCGCCATGTTCGGCCAGGGCACGGCCCAAATGACCCGCCCCAATAATCACCACATGGTGCATAATATCCGCACCCAAAATTTGACGGAGAACAGCTTCCAATTGGCTCGTTTCATAGCCTTTTTTTGAAATTCCCCTCAGGTCCATATGCGACAGATCCTGACGGACGGTGGAACTGGTCAGTCCCAACGCATCCGCGATTTCCTGAGACGAGGCCCATTCTACTCCTTCTTCTCTTAATTCCTGGACATGCACCAAGTACTTGGGCAGACGTCGGATCACGGGATGTGGAATTTGTTCTGAACTATGCATAAAACAACTCTTTATGAAAAACCACGCTGAGGCAAGGTTTTGTCAAAAATTTATCAATACATTTTTCAGGGCTACACACAGTCCCGGTTTAAGAGTCGGGAGATCAAATGCTGTTTAAATGCGTCCAGGTCCTTCCAACGGATTGCGCAGCGGACAGGATGCCCCGCCCGCTCATCGATCCGGGTGAATCCTCCCTCTTCAATCCGAATCGGCAGGGTTTCGAATTCCAGCAGCTCTTCACTGTAGGCCAGATACACTGCCACCGTGTCAAACAAGGTTGTAGAACCCGTCGTCGCATCATAATCCATCCACGGGACATGTTCCGAAAAAACGACATTGGCTTTCATCAATTCCCGAATGAGCGGATCGGTTGAGCGCCGGATCTGTTGATAATCTTCTCCGGTAAACTTCACCAACCCACAGGTATCCACCGGGGTAATGGTGAGATCCCAACCCGACTCGAACACCCGCCGGCAATCCTCATTAAAAAGTCTTACATTGGTTTCAGAGCCAGGAGGATATGATCCATTATAGCCTACATGTACACTGCCGTGCATCCCCACAAACCGGGAATTTTGAACCACAGTCGGGTCACGTCTTATCACCTCGCCCAGGGTGGACAGCGGTCCAATGGCAATCACCGTAACCGGGTCGGCCGATGTATGGATGGTATCAATCACCGCCTGGGGACCATCTGCAAACACCTTTCCGGGGTAATCCGCCAACTGCACATCTTTGACCCAGGGATAAATGATGGTGGCATCCTCTGAGGGTTCTTGGCCCGGAATGCTCGCGCCAACCCCAATCGGAATATCCGTCCGGCCTGCAAGCATCAGTATCTTTGCGACGTGCCTCGCACGGTTGGCCGGATAATTCGAAGTTGTGGTGATAAGTTTCACATCCAGTTCAGGGCAACGAAGCAGCATCACCAAGGCCCAGGTGTCGTCAATATCATCTCCAATATCCGTATCTAAAATTACCGGGGTGGGATTATTCTTTTTATGATTCATATCTGTAAATGACCTGTTTGCGCTGTAGTTCCGCGGTCCCCGCGGAAAAGTATGGGTTCGTGTTCTGTAGTTCCGCGGTCCCCGCGGAAAAGTACTAGTGCGTGTTCTGTAGTTCCGCGGTCCCCGCGGAAAAGCATTGGTTTTGCCACGGGGACCGTGGCACTACATATTTCGTCTTCCCTCATCGTATCTGTTGCCGGATCACGGTTTTCCAATTCTTCGGGTTGGCCCTGCGAATATCGGTTAAATAGATTTCATGATGTTTTCCACGAAGCTGATGCCGCTCGGATTCCACATAGGCATGTAACTTTTCAATGGTCGGCCCTTCCTCAGAGAAAGGGCCAATATGCAATATTTGTGCGCAGAGCCCCTCGTCATAGCGTTCAAACCGCAATAGTGGCAGTGCGACAGGATCCTTTTTAGCTGTTACGGTTTGTATCGCATCCTGCACCATCGCCTCGGTGATAAATTCGGGCTGCATGATCATGGCGGTCCACTTCCATTTCGATTTATTCCCTTTAACAAAATCGGACATATCATCCGCCCACCAAAGCGCTTCCAAAGGGAGGACCCCATAATCCATGGCCATCTCTCCGCGCTTCACCATAAATTTCAAAGTGTATGCCACCGGGTAAAGCGCCGCAATGGCATCCCCGTAACTCTGCGCAAGGTTTGGATCGCCCTCCCCGTCAATCATCAAATAATTCATCGCCGGCACCTCTAAAATCGCAGGATTTTTCGGCGAGGGTTTGTAAAGATGTTTCAGTTGTTTTTTGTAATCAATTTTTTCCATGATTGACCTCCACCACGTACGAATTCACTTCCTCTTCCCCATTCCAGTTACTGGCGAAAATGACTTTTGTCCCCCCGGGATTGGGAACGGCCTGCACTTCAGATCTATATTCAGTCGACTGACTGTAATGATGCGCAAAGCGGTTTACAATGCCACTGCCATCTGTTTTTACCGCAAACACTTCATCGTATCCCTTTTTGTTGCAACTCAGATAACACCATCCGGGACGTTGGCTATTTTGAAAGGAAAGATGTCCACCGTTGTATTTATCCGGCAACAGCCGGATCCGCTTTCCCGAATGGATTTCGTATGCCCAGATCCCCCGTTGATCCGCAAATTCAAATTGGGCATACAACTCTGTCCCGTCTTCCGCAAAACCCATATCCCCATGCCCGCCGCGATTCGCCAAGCGCCGGAGAAAAGTCATCTCCACATCATAGCAATCGATCACTTTTCCTTTGGACGCCGCATCCGGAACCCAATTGAACAAAACATATTTTCCCGACGGGGAAATCGAAACCCAATCCAAACGTTTCCAAGCCCCGGGAAATTCTTTTTGTGAGCGTATTTTCTCCTCACCAATATGGTATACAATCACCGACAAATCTTCCCCTTTCCTCGCGGCAATAACCACCAGGCGGTCATCATAGGAAAGATTCCCTTCCCACGGTCCCATGCGCACTTCATCGTAGCCTTCAAAGGTATGCAACACTTCAATCTGATCATGAGGAAGAATCAAACGCACAAACCTTCCTTTCCCTTGAAAGCCATACATGTGCCGGGGATCGGTGTGAGACCATTTGGCTTCATCTAAATACGGAAACTTGCGCAGAAGTTGGTAGGTGTTTCCATCCAACAGGCGGTCACGAATGCGGAGCAGACTTTGATCCGCATTCCACGGCTGGTTTTTCGAATAACCATGCCTCGGATTTTCATATCCGAATACTTTTGAATCCGTGATGCGGGTGACCGGATTCCCATAAGAAGGATCCGGCGAAGTTTCCAAATAATTCGGCCGTTCAAATGGCGGGGCCTCAACCGCAGTAAATTCAGTTTCCGGCGGAAAGTCACCGCCCCAAATCAAGGGCCCAATGAGCAATATGAAACCGCATAATTCAGGTTTCCTCATTTGCACTGCCACCGATCCCCTGTTTCCAAAATGGATTTCGCCCCCTCCCCGGTCAACCATGCTTTGGCTTCTTCATCTTTACGCAAATATGAATCCCAAAATGCCGTACTGATGGCGAGGATCACCTGGTGATGTTTCGGATTCCGCGGCTTGCTGTCTCCCGGCAGGGCTCTTTCGGTGAACACGGAATGTTCTGCATCCCTGAGGACCAATTCAAATTTATCTCCGGGCGGCAAGGCGGGATAAACTTTTAATCGGGATGCGGCATCCGCCTCCCCGATGAAAGAGGTATCATCCGTTCCGGTCATCAACAACCAGGGAAGAGAAATACGCCCGAATACATCGGCAGGATCCCCTCGCTTGGGGAGACTCGGACTCATCAATACCGCAGCATCAATTCGCGGATCGGTATACAACGCTTTCCCCCTTCGCATGATCTGTCCACTGACAGCCTGGGTCGTCACCGCACCAAAAGAATGCCCCGACATTCCCACCTGATCCATATTCAGTCGTCCTTCAAGAAAGTGTTCCTTTTCCCCATTCCACTTCTCCAATTGATCCAAGATCTTGGACACATCTTTCACCCGCAGAAGAAAATTCTGTGCATTGGCGGCTTTCTGCATGGCCGACATCCGTTGCGACGGTTTTACAGACTCCCACACGGCCTGGTCACTTCCCGGATGCTGAAGAAACACCGCCACGTAGCCGCGGCCCGCCCAATGTTTTCCCAAATAGGCACTCCCTTCCCGGGATCCGCCAAGCCCGTGACTGAATATCAGGACAGGTGCCGGTTCTTGTGTCTCCGGTAAATAAACCCGAATCGGTATTATCCGCTTACGTGCGGAATCCATCACATCCATATTCCGGACCTGCGGTTCGAAATTTTCGGGTACGGCCAACGGGTTATAGCCCGGCTCTGCAAACAACCCGGGTAAAGACAGCAGCAGCAGTCCGAACAAGAAAGCATGGCCAAAGAGTTTTGCGTGGTTTCGATTCATGGGGATTGTCCTGTCCAGCTTCTTCAGAAAGCGGTTCGAATCAAGAGCTTTAAAGAAATTCTTTCGGGTCACAGGCCATGATAGTGAAAACAGGCCCACCCACTTTATGGCTGTATGTCCACCTCAACCGAAAAGACATGAATCCGGTGGGTATGTTGAGCGCCTGCCTGCTTTAAGCAAAGCAAGCCCAGACCTCCCTCCTTGAAATTCCGGTAAGGGTCTATTCCTTTTAACAACACATTGTCCTGCGCATCCAAAAGCATGATTTCCACCCCGCGGGCACTGTCTTGAATAACCGCCTGATACCGTTTGTGCCCCCGCAGTTGCGGCAAAGGCTCTCCGGGGCCGGATAGTTGTTTCCGCAGCATTTCCCCATCCACTTCCCGCAGGGCGTAGATGATGCCTTCCGAACCCTCTATCAGATATCCTTCTCCTATGTCGTTGGTCCGCAGCAAGAATCCAATCTGTACCGGTCCCAGACCCAGCACCTCAACCTTGGCTGAAAAGTTTTTCCACGGCGCATGTCCATCTGTGAGCACAGTGGTGGATTTGGCATTCACCACCGTCAACGATGGTATTTCATCCCGCATCAGCAATTGCCAAGGCTGGTTGGCATGCAAAGGTTTCCAGCTCAACCCCGTCTGGGTAGTGCTGTTGAGCCACGGATCCGCAAACAAATTGCCATCGAGGAAGTCGTCCACAAAGCGACGGGGATTTACCGGTCGGGGTTCCGGCAATATTTCCGGCGGCGGGTTTTGGCCGGGAAGTTCAACCGCTCCGATATCCGGACGGGCATCGCGCGCGGTCCCGTAAAAATCTTTTTGAATTTGAAGTTCTCTACCGACAATCCGGGTTCCGGCATTGATCAAGGGACTGTCCGGCTTCAACTTTCCGTCAAAGGATCCGGGATCCACCAGCCCCGGGTCCTCAATAAGTTTTTCATTTCGGGAAAGCAGGACGTCCGGTTGCCGTTTGCCCGCATAAAAATTGTAATCAATCCAAGCCTTGGGACTCCGCGTCGTGGTGGAGGGAAGGTAATTATTATACACCCGGGCATCCACCGGGTCCGCAGGCAAACGGAGGCTGGTATTATTGCCGGTAATTTCGCGGTAACGGGACTGGTAAGTCGCGCCTCCGGGAATGGCGATGAGCATATTGTTCCGTATCACCAAATGGTGCACTGCGGTAATATTCATGCAGGGAGCCACCGCGGGACCGAAGATATTGTTCTCAATCAGAATATCCTTGTGTGTGTAGTTGTAGACCGAATTATTAATAATCAGGTTGTGTGCTTCGACATTGTAAACGCGGTTTCCACGGATCACCACCCGCTCTACCCAGGTTCCGCCACCCGAACCGGAAGTAAACAGGTGAATGCCGTCACAATGCTTGTTCCAACCCTTTCCTGCAGGATCGGTATCCCAAACCCCATCATCAAGATTGTGAATGTGATTTCCTTCAATTAAAAGATCCCGAATATTGGTACCGTGAATGCCGTCCTGGGTGAGGGTATGAATATAATTGTTAAGCAGTTGAATATGGTTTCCCGTCATTTTCACCCCGTGACCGGCATTCGTCAGTTCACAATCCCGGATGGTCACATGGTTTGCCCCTTTCAAGGTCACCGCAGCTTTGGCAATCGCTTCACCGGACCCCACCCAGGGTCCTTCCCTTTCAATTTTACATTGCGTAAAATCCAAATGCGCGGCGTATTCGACCCAAATCCCGTCGGGAATATGAAGGTTCTCAAACCTGAAATATAAATCATAAGGCTTCATGACCCACCCCTCATCGGTTTTAACCGAAGCGGCCGTAAAGCCTATGCGGTTCACTTTGACCGTTTCCAACGGGTCTTTGATGCCCGGGGCTGGTTTGAACGTAACCCAGTCCTGGTGACGATGATCCCCTCCCCGGGTATGCATCTTGAATTTCTCATGCACTCCCGCCATCAGGAAAACGATATCCCCGTCTGCCACCAATTCTCCCGCCGCGTTGAGTGTTTTCAGCGGCATCCCTTTCATTCCGGAATTCGCATCATCTCCCGCCACCGGGTCCACCCAATATTCAACCGCCCCTAAAGACAACATGCCATTAAAACCCAAAAACAATATTATGTTACCTATCTTCATCATGAACTTCCTTGCGTGTATAAAATAGAGGACCAGCCGAACCCGGCCACCCTGAGATCCATCTACAGAATGAGATGAAAAGAGCCTCCGAGAATTGAATTGCAGAACGAATATATTTTCTGCAGAAATGAAGCAACTCAATCAACCCTGCAACTGTTACATTATGCCTCAAATCTCCCAACGGGAAATCGCAAATCGGCTGGGCCTCTCCACGGCCACAGTTTCACGTGCCATCCACGGAGATCCCAAAGTACATCCGGAAACTGCGCGGAGGGTATTGGAGGAAGTGGAAAAAGTATCCTATGCCCTCGACCCGGTGGTCTCGGCCGGACTTTCTAAAATCCGCCGTCGTTCTTTTTATCGGGAAACCATCGCCTGGCTGATTGAACATCCACAAGTGGAACTCCCCTGGTTAAGAGAAATGTTCGAAACGGCAAACGATCTGGGTCACAAATATGGATTTAAAATCGAGTTCGTCATCATCGACCCCAACGACCTGAAATCGATAAGACGTAAGCTTTCCATTCTACAGGCCAAAGGGGTGCGGGGCATCCTGTTGGGCCCCGCCAAATACCCCATCATAGATTTGGATCTTCCATGGGAGGATTTCACCTGGGTCACCATCGGTGCCAATTGCCGCCGGAGCAATCTGCATCATGTAGGAAGAGATTATCACGAAGACATTCGCATGGGAATTGATTGGCTTCGGGAAAGAGGCTTCACCCGGCCGGGCTTCATTCAGCACGGCACCCAAAATGTATTTTTCAAAACCTATTTATTGCGTTCTGCTTTGGAATATTATCACGGCAAAGCCGATGCACCCGTCGATGTGCTTTGCGAGATGTATCCGGGAAAATCCGATGAAGTGAAAAAGTGGCTGGAACGGGACCGGCCCGACTCTTTGATCCTCGCCGAACCCATCCGACAGGATTTTGCCGGTTTACTCCCGGCCCTGAGTGCTTACCCCATGGTCATCCTCGCCCCCGCCTATCATCTCAAACAGGAAAACCACCTCTTCTTTACGGCAAACTATCCGGTGATCGGACAATCCGCTATCAACCTAATGAAGAGACTCCTCGATCATTCCCAATCAGGTTTAATGAGCTATCAACATTGTATTTTGGTGAGTTCCCGCACCAATCAACCGCTCTCGACACCTGCGCATCACGTCTTTTAGCCCGCGCTGAAAAGAGGGAAACAACAGGACGCCTTAAGAACCCATCATCGACATGGAAACCTTGAACTCCCCGCAGGGGCCGCCGCTGGGACTGGCGCGCCTTTTTACTTCCTGCCCATTGACATTAAGAAGCGGATGATAAAACGCCGCCACCTCTTCACAACTTTCGGGCACATAATGAAATATTAAAGTCCGGCGCCAACGGTCGCTGCTGGTGTTAGGATAACTGCCGTGAATCAATTGCCCGTTAAAAAACAAAACATCACCGGGCGCCATTTCCACCGTGACCGGCTTCACCCCTTCCGGCAGCACCAGACTTCCGCCATTAAAAAAGAGATCCGAGCGGTCCTCGGTTTCCACATCACATAACAAATCCAAAGGTCCGGTTCCGGGAACCACTGAAAGCGCCCCGCTTTCCGCATCACAGGGATCCAGTGCAATCCAGGCCGCCATACAGGTGCCGGGATTGACCGCCAAAGGATTGTTGTCCTGATGCAAGCCCTGCCCCCGACTGCCGGGGGGCTTGTAATAAAACATACTTTGGGCCGCCAGCGACCCTTCGCCGGTCACCGCTTCCAAAACGGAAACAATACGCGGGTCCAACATATACTGAAAAGCGATTTTTCCCGCCGGCATTTCCGGGTGACGGTGGGGATGCAACATGCGCGGGTAACGCAACAAGGGGTCCTCCTGCCCCTTCACTTCCACATTCGTTTCGCTAAGGCCATCCACGGGACCCGTCTCCGCTGCATCCATAAAGGCCGCCCGGATCATTTCCACTTCTGCAAGTGAAAACATTCCCCGCACCACCCCCACCCCGCTGCGCCGGAACAGAGAAACTTCATCCGCTTCCGGAACTTGATGAAGCTCGGGAATTTCGGTGGGTAGACTGAGGTCGATAGGAAAACGATCGTGCATGGACATAGGGGATTCTCCGGTGAATCATTTATCTTCATTCAATACCCATCAGCTTATGCCATTGAAAAAAAATAGCCATGGACGATCCACGGATTTTCATGTATAATCCAACTGCATCTCTTATGAAAACACAGACCTGTATCAATCGTTCCTTTCTCAATGCATCCAATGAATACGTGTGTATTATGGATATTTTTAAAGCCGGTCCGCAATATCGAACCACCCGGCCAAATGGACGAAGCGACTGGCTGATCCTTTTAACCCATCAGGGAAGCGGTATCTTGCGACAGGGAAAAACCTTTCAGGAGTTACCCCCCGGGAGTCTGGCCATTTACGAGGCGGGCACCCCGCAGGATTACGGATGCAAAGAAGCGGCTGCGCCCTGGATCTTTTCTTTTGCCCATATCCTTCCCCGCACCGGGTGGTCCGATTGGATCAGCAAATGGCCTCACCCCCTGCCGGGAACCGCCGTTTTGCAACTGGAGGATCTCCGGGTCCGCTCCCGGGTCGAAAAGGAAATGACCCAGGCCCGGCACCTTTTTCATTTCAGCACCCGCTCGCGGATTGCCTTTGTGGAAAATGCACTGGAAAAGATGTTGTTGTGGGCCCACGAATCCAGTTCGGACATCGGACCCGAATTAGACCCCCGCCTTCGCCGGGCCACCGAACAGATTGGAAATCAACTGAAGCGGCATTGGACAGCAGCGGCCTTAGCGGCAGAAGCCGGTCTAAGCCCTTCCCGTCTGAATACCCTCTTTCGAAAACAGCTCGGCCAGTCCCCGGTGGCATATGCAGAACGCGTTCGTCTCGAGCATGCGGCCACCCTCATTCAGGACATGGGACTCAGTGTAAAAGAAGCCGCCGATGCGGTGGGCTATGACGACCCCTACCATTTCAGCCGCCGCTTTAAGCTTCGACTGGGCCGTCCCCCTTCACATTTAAATACGGGGTCCTGAAGCACCATCCATCTCAATACATTTGCATAAATTTCCGGATCACATCAAAGCACTTTTCAGGATCAGAAAGCATAAAAAAATGACTTCCTGGAATTTCAGAGTATTGAAAATTGCTTACTTTGCTTTTAACGACTTGTGCATACTGACGGGCAATATTCACCGGCACCATTTCGTCTTCGCTACCGTTCAGCATCAGCACCTGTAAATTCGGACGCAAATTGCCAACAACTTTACTTTCAGGAGCATTGGCAATACACACAAAACCTTGAAAGGCATCGGGCGCCTCATTGTAGATCCTGAAACCACCCCGACCGCCTGCGGAGATACCCATCAACCAGGGAACTTCCACATCCATTTTTAAGCGGCGCTGTACATCGGTTAGCATGTCTTGAAGATACTGCAGGGACCCATTCTGCCAGCTCATACCCCAGGATGGGGTAAGCAGAATTGCATCTGGAAAAGCTTCGTGCAGGGACCAAAGGTAAAACTGAAAATTACCGCCAAAGCCATGAAGGAAAACGATAACCAGAGGATCGTCAGGTAACGTTTCCGGCCGACACATAAAATAGTGTCCGTACTCAGGTTGCACGGTTGAAAATCCGTATGAAAGTGCTGAAGGAAGTTTGGAAAATGCGGGATCGGCATAAATCTTTTTATACACATCAGACACCAGCGGAGCGAGCGTGAGACTCTGTTGCTGATCCAACCCAAGTTCATGCCACCCCATGGTCAGAGCAGACGTTAACAATGTTCCCTCGGGCAAGCTTGCCAACCCCCGACGGAAAAGGCTTTCATAGTTTTTATACACAGGAGGAATTTCGGTAACCGGCGGGAGCACGGTGGCACGAAAGGCTATCGAATTCACCACGATTTCACCGGCAAATGAAAATTGCATCAAAAGTCCGAGAAGAATAATATTTAATGGTTTTATTCTCATGCTTCAGGCCTCCACTCACAAAACCCTTGCGAAGGAAGATCCAGCGTGGCATTAAACTTACTGGACATATTTTGAAAGGCGATCAGCCCGGTGAGTTCCACAATCTCATCCTCTGAATAATATTTTTTCAAATCGGCGAATTGCAGATCATCCACCTCTTGATCGCTGCGGGTGATCCTTTCCGCATACAACAGTCCCGCTTTCTCCGCTGAACTTAAATTCGCGTTGCCTGAAACGTCAGACAGGCCATCGAGTTTTTCGGTTGCCCCTCCCTGCTCCAGCACCCGCATGGCATTAAAATCGATACAGAAGGCACAATGATTGATTTGGGAAACCCGCACCGTAATCAGTGCCCGGAGTACCGGATCCAAAGGCGAGGATTTGCGTTCAAAGGCTGCGAACATCCGGAGAAAGCGCCGCAGTAAAACCGGTGATCGTCCCCACACTTGCGAAGGGATGATTTTTTGGCCGCGGCTGCGTTGCTGATGCCAATACATCAACCGCAAGTACCAGGGATATTCGGCATCATTTTTAGGTTCAATTCGGGACATGCCTTCAGTATCCGCCATCCCGCTTTAGTTGCAATGGAAAAGAGCTTGCTTAAATACCGGACATTGCGCAGAAGAACAGCATGAACGCATTCTCCCCCCTTGACCCTTCCCTGCTTTCCCAGCGCCTTCAACACCCCGGGAAAAAGATTTCTTTGGTACTCGATACCGACACCTATAACGAGGTGGATGATCAATTCGCTTTGGCCTACGCCCTGCGCTCTCCCGAAGCCATTGAGCTTGAAGCCATTTATGCCGCCCCCTTTCATAACAGCCGCTCCTCCGGACCGGAAGAAGGCATGGAATTAAGCTATAATGAGATCCTGAATGTCCTGGACCGCCTGGGTGAATCAAAGGACGATCATCAAATCTTTAAAGGGTCTAAATGCTATTTACCCGCCGCCGATCAGCCGGTCGACAGCCCCGCCGCCCGGGATTTGGTCGCACGCGCCATGGCCCGCTCTCCGGAAGATGCGCCCCTGTACGTGGCGGCGATTGGCGCGATCACCAACATCGCCTCCGCCTTGCTCATGGAACCGAAAATCCGTGAACGCATCGTCATTCTTTGGTTGGGCGGCCATGCCCGCATCAACCCTTCCACCAATGAGTTCAATTTGAAGCAGGATGTGTGGGCCGCCCAAATTGTGTTTGACTGTGGCGTGCCGTTGATCTGGTTTCCCTGCAACGGTATGGCGTCCCATCTGTCTACCACCTTGGCCGAGCTGGAAAAAGATTTAAAAGGACGCTCCGCCATTGGTGATTACCTGGTGGACATCGTCAAGGACTACCACCCCGACCACTTTGCCTGGGGCAAAGTCATTTGGGATCTGGCCCCCATCGCCTGGCTGGTCAACCCCGGCTGGGTTCCATCCGTGATAGCTTCCAGCCCCATTTTAACCGATGACATGACCTGGGAACTGGATCCAAACCGGCACTCCGTCTGCGAAACCTACCTGATCCACCGGAATGGCGTGTTTACGGATGTGTTTAAAAAATTGGCCAAAGCTTAAGCCTCAGGGTACGAACGCCCCCCCCTTCAAATCCATCAGGCAGTGGGAAAAGGTTTCCGGCATCCCCCGCAATCAATTCCCTTATCCCGCAAAGCACTTTTGGCATTCAGAAGGAAGCAGCCTTTCAATAAGTCGGCGATGATCTTTCGGGATTCCTGCTGACAGTTTCGGGCCGTCTCCATATCCCCGGCGTCGAAAGCTTCCCACATTTTCAGATAAAGCGGGGCGGCAAAGTTATAAGTACTCCCCACCGCGCCCCTGGCACCCAACGCCAAGGCGGCCAACAACATTTCATCCCGCCCCCACAACATGTCTTTTTCTGTCGCAAGATCCATGCACTGCCCAAAATCCAGGGCGTCCTCATGGGTATATTTCACCCCGGCAAAATTTGGGATTTCAGCTGCCATGGTTTCTAAAAATGATGAAACCGGATTAAGAAATCCCGACTTAGACGGAATGTGATAATAATAAAAAGGTAAAGCCGGCGTGGTCCCGGCCAATGCGCGGCACCAATCTATTAACGTCCGGGGGGAATCCGGCTTATAAAAGTATGGGGATAAAGCCGCGATGGCATCGGCCCCCTCGCTTTCCGCACAGCGGGCCAGCTCACAAGCATCTTTCAAACAACTATGACCACAATGAATCACAACTTGAAGTGAACCGCGGGCCGCACACCAAGCTTGGGTCAATTGTTGGCGCTCTTTCAGGGTTAAGGATGCAAATTCTCCGGTGGTTCCATTCACAAACACCCCGCTCACACCTGCTTCCTGTAAATACGCCGCATATTCAGGAATTCGCTTCAGGTCCACCCCCTCTTGCATCGTAAAAGGCGTAAAAGGGGCGGCAATGAGTCCAGTTAAGTGAAATGCGTTCATAGGAGGCCGTTTAATGGTTTTAATAAGGAAATTCCACTCTGCGTATATAAGGTTTTTACAGAATAAGAGCGATTAGACAACATCAATGGCCTAAGCATCATGACTAAAAACAAAATAACAATTGCGGGTACAAGGAGAAATCCTTATAAAGAAGCCTATTATTTTGATATATATATACAATAAACCGCCATTATGTCCAACACTCCTTTAAACATCGCTCTTACGGGTATCACCGGATACGCGAACAGTTATTTGCACGCCATCGATAAGACACCTACCGATCTGGGTACATTAAAAGCGGTTACCGCCATCAACCGGGACGAAGAGGAAGCACGCTGCCTCGAACTGGAAGCCAAAGGGGTCGACGTTTTCACCGATTTCGAATCAATGATTGAGGGACACAAAGGGAAAATTGATTTAAGCATTTTACCGGTCCCCATCCATTTACATCTCCCCATGACCCTCGCCTCTCAAGCCGCCGGTATGCATGTGATGCTGGAAAAACCGCTGGCAGGATCTGTCGCGCAAGGTCAGGAGATCTGCGATGCCGCCAAAGGCCCCAAGCGCATTGCCATTGGATTTCAGGACATGTACCGTCCCAGCACCCACGAAATCAGCCGCCAACTTTGCGAAGGACGCATCGGGAAACTGACGGGGATAGATGTGCTGGTTCTTTGGCCCCGGGGAAACAGCTACTATTCCCGAAACCACTGGGCCGGCGCCGTGGAAGCCGATGGGCATGTGGTGCGGGATTCCCCCATCAACAACGCCACCGCTCACTTTGTAAATCTGGCTTTATTCTTTGCCGGCCTGTCCTCCGGGAAAATGGCCAAAGCGGAAGAGGTCAATGCTGAACTCTTCCGGGTGAGGGATATCTCCTCCTTTGATACCGCCGCCATCCGCATTCACACCAATACCGGCGTGCCCATGCATGTGTATGCCACCCACAGCTGCCTGAACAATGAAACCGCAACCATCTCCGTAAACGGTGAACAGGGATCCATGACCTGGGTACAGGCAAAATATGTCCAATGGG
>CAKZLZ010000109.1 GCA_937127435.1 uncultured Verrucomicrobiota bacterium
CGGTGTTTCTGGTATTGGCAGTGGCCTCATTTATCTGGCGCAAACTGGTTCGGAAAACCGGTGGGCTGGCTTTACCCATCCTTACCCATGCCATCGCCGATTTGGGCGTGATTCTGGCGGTGAGAGGGCTCTTAGGGTAACTTAGACATTTCTGTCTGTGATTGAAATGAATGAATTGCGCCCCTGCGGGTCGACCACAGACAGGAATGTCTGTGTTACGCTTTTGATTTGTCAATCACTTCCCTTTTGCGTATGGGAACCGCATGTTAGACATCAAATCCCTACGAGAAAATCCTGAAGTCGCGAAAACCAAGTTAGCCAGCCGTGGGCTGGACGTGGATGTTGAGGCCTTATTGGCTAAAGACGCACGCCGTCGCGAAATCATCACTGAGCTGGAGCAGTTGCAACACACCCGCAAGACTTCCAGTAAAGAAATCGGTTTGAAAAAGAAAGCAGGGGAAGACGCATCGGAAGCCATGGCGGCGGTACGGGCGATCGGAGAGCAAATCTCCGCCCTGGATACAGAAAAAGCCGAGGTGGTCGATTCTCTGGATGGTCAACTGCTCTCTCTTCCCAATTTCCCTCACGAATCTGTACCAGTAGGGAAGAGCGAAGCGGATAATCCGGTAATTCGCACCTGGGGCCAACCCATTGAAATGGATTTTGAACCTAAAGCCCATTGGGAATTGGCGGAAGCTTTGGGGATCTTTGAGTTTGAACGTGCGGCCGCCATCAGCGGAGCGGGATTCTCCTGTTTGACCGGAGCCGCCGCCCGCCTGAGTCGCGGATTGATTTCTTTTATGCTGGATTTGCATATTACGGAGCACGGATACACCGAAGTTCAGGTTCCCTTGCTGGTGAATGATGATGCAATGACCGGAACCGGTCAGTTGCCTAAATTTGCTGAAGAGCTTTATCGGGTGCCCGAGGACAATCTTTGGTTGATCCCCACCGCCGAAGTGCCGGTAACCAATTTGTATCGCGACCATATTTTTAATGCGGACGAGTTGCCCAAGAGCTTAACTGCCCACACACCCTGTTTCCGTCGGGAAGCCGGGGCTGCGGGTAAAATGACCCGGGGAATGAACCGTTTGCATCAGTTTGACAAAGTGGAGATGGTGAAATTCGTAAAACCATCCGATTCTTATGCCGAACTGGAAAAACTTACCGGCCATGCCGAAGCGGTATTGCAGAAGCTCGGGTTGCATTACCGGGTGATCACCCTCTGTACAGGTGACGTTGGATTCTCTGCCGCAAAAACCTACGATATCGAACTCTGGGCGCCCGGTCAGCAGGGCTGGTTGGAAGTTTCCTCCTGCAGCAACTTCGAAGATTTTCAGGCCCGCCGTGCCAAAATCCGTTACCGCAATGAGCAAGGCAAACCTGAGATGGTGCATACCCTCAATGGATCCGGCGTGGCCTTGCCCCGCTTGTTGGTGGCGATTCTGGAACAGGGCCAGCAGGCCGATGGCAGTATCGTGATTCCTGAAGTGCTTCGCCCGTATATGGGTGGC
Source organism: uncultured Verrucomicrobiota bacterium (assembly GCA_937127435.1). GTDB lineage: Bacteria > Verrucomicrobiota > Kiritimatiellia > SS1-B-03-39 > UBA6053 > UBA6053. Next base: position 1,515 of record CAKZLZ010000109.1, read on the forward strand.
ATGGAAAAAATCGAAGGTAACGCTGAGTAAAGGGTCAAATGAGTGGACCGAGAAGGCCCGGTTTACTGGTTATTTCATTGCTTTTATCCGATGGATAAAGTGATTTATTTTCTGCAAACTTTGGTTTAGTCCTTCTTGAATGAATTTACGTTTTTCCGCTTTCGCTTGGATTTGCGCTTTGCTGAGTTTGGGTAGCCCGACGGGATTGTGGGGGGAGGATCTATCTAAACTTACTTCATCAGAACTAATGACAAGGCTGAAGAATGGAGATGATCTGGTGCTGCCTGAAATGGTTCAACGTGGAGAGGACATTTTCGAACTGATCATCACTCAATCTACACAAAATGATGTAAACGGGATGTTGCAGAAAATACGCACGGGGAATTATGAAGAGCGTGAGGATGCGACGGCTGCTTTGATTGAGATGGGGGAATCTGTACATCCAAATGTCCGAGAATTTTTAGCGCTTCATGCAGGTGATCCTGAAGTAGTGAAACGTTGTAAATTGATTTTGGATGCTCCGGTCGATGTCAATCCGTTACCGAAAGTGGAGGGTATTCCTAAAAAGTTGTTTATTCCTGCGGTAAAATTATTGGTTTCGCATGAAAAGCTATCGGATGAGACTCTGGAAAAGTTTTCACCCTTATTTGATGCTATTTTAACCCAGGATACTGAGGGGAAATGGGGGATGCTTCTCCATAAAGTTTCAGATCAAGGATTGGTAAATTTTGTGGGGCATGTTCTGAAAATCCCTGAAAGTGAAGATGCATTGTATAAATGGATAAGTAGACAGAATCCGCAAGTGTTCACGGAACTTGCTTTCATGGTATTAACACAGGATTTTAAAACCAATTACCCCAAGTTTTTAAGGTATTCTCAAAATGAGTTTCTTTTGATGAGGATTATATTGGAAAATTTTGTGGATGAACTGGATCGGGCGCAAGAAGATGCACTTAGGTATAAATTTTCTTATTCGAATCGCGCTTCCAAAGATATTTTAATCTGGTTGGAAGGGGTAAAGCCCATGAATTCACGGGCGAAGGACATTTTAGAATATGCGCTGACGGATGATCGAGGCAAACATAATGTATTGGCCTACTTTCTATGTGAGGGGTTAAAGGCAGAGCCTGATGAGCGTATGCGGCGAATGACTTATGGCTTCATCCTTGATGGGCTTGGAAATGGAGACTGGGTTGCGAAACTCAAAAAGATGCAGTTGACTTGGCAAGATGCCTTATCTCTCCTTTGGTTACTGGAATTTAATGAGAAGGATATGTATCAACCGACCAAAGAGTATTTAGCTGAATTTGCATTGGAAGTGCCTCTGGAAGATTTACGGGCATTTATTTATACGCAAAAAATCAATTACCGGTATTTGGGAACGCTTGCAGAGTGCAGACCTGAATTAGAAATGGAGATTGGAGAATGCCTGTTTGCTGATCTGCTGGTTGAAATAAATACAGACAAGTTGGAGCATTTCTCAGCGGCACTTAAAAAGATGGAAAAGTATCAGGTACCTGCAGGGGAGGCGGATGAGGCCTGGCTCGGATTGTTTGGTGTGGAAGATCAGAACATGATGACAATGTTTAACCTTTCTGATGTGATAAAAGTGAGTCCGGAGGTCTTGCATAAGAAAATTCAGGATCAGATGGAATGGTATTCCGAAAAGCATCATCGGGGTTTATCCCAGCGGTATATCTACATGATCAATGCTTCACAAGGCGCGTTAAAATTTCAATTGATGGAGGAGGCCATTGGGTTACTGGAAATGGAAAATATCGTCCGACAAGCAGATCATCAAGAGTTACGACTTTTAATAGAAGAAGTTAATTTGGAAGCAGGGGAGCTCCAACTCTATCTTAAAGCATTGGGTTCTCGGATTACGGTAGGAAGGAATAACTCGGCGTTACAGCTCTTTTTTTATGGGAAGCTGGATCAAAGCAATGAACGGAGTGCCTCACAACATTTTGAGATACTTCGAGAAGGACTTCCGGTTGTCCTCAACCAGCCCAGTTTGCAAACGCCCTTGGCAATGTTGTTGATGATGTATGTGGCTGATGATGACTTGCTTGAAGCACAGGCAGAATTGTTGGATCAATGGACCTCAGAAATACAACTCGATGAGATTGAGCGATCGGATGTGCGTTTTGCTTTGGCATGGTCTGGTTTGATGTTGGCACCAGAAAATGAACAGTACGATGAAACTTGGATTTCTTATCTGCAAAACCCCAGCGCTCCTGAACATCTGATGGAACGGTCCCTGTTTTTACTGGATGAAATTCCGGGTCGTCTGGTACCTCAATTATTGAAGGCCTCCTCTGAAAGTGAAGCTCCGAACTGGCCTTTGCAATATGCCCTGATGATTGCGCCAGAGGATCCGGAGGTAAAGGAACAAGTTGAAAAGATTTTATTTTATTCTCAAGATCATCGTACGGTGAGCAGACTATTTGAAACCTTAAACTATTTAGATGCCGTACCCAGTTTAACCGACTTTTCCGAAGAACGGATTGCCTGGTTTTTAAATTTCGAAACGGAGGTGGCGTATCAGGAAACCTGGAATATTTTTTGGCCCTACGTCTCTCAAGGGCATAAAAGTGAGGTGGTAAAACTTTTGCTGCCTCATTTTGAAAAAATGAGCACATACCCGCATGCCCGCGTAAATCCTGAACAGCTATTTGTAAATGACTCTTTAGCCCGAAATTTAGCTACAGAACGGGTGTTCGATCTCTTATTTTCGGATGACGACGATCAGGAGCTGTTTGCGTTAGAGTGCATGAGCGGATTTGGGGAATTTACGGAGAAGGAGCTGCAACGGTTTTCTATACTCACACCCCGACTAAAAAGTCATAAGAATAATATAAATGCGATCCCGACATTTTTCCGAAGCCTGTTGGCCTCGGGTTCGAATGCGAGTATGTTGACCGATATGGTCCAAAGTTTAATGCAATCCCCTCATCCATTCAATGTAGATGACGGTTTGGCCTGTATGGCAAGTATTTCAACCGGAAAGTCAGAACGGGATCGCTATTTTTCAAAATTAGGCGCGATGTTTGAACATGATTCAGGGCATATGTGGCCACAAACCTTATCAAAATTGCCTGAATATGAAGCTGAAGTAAAAAAAATGTATAAGCAGGCGTTAATCACATATGCACAAGGAAATCCTAAGGATTACAGTGAGGGATTTTTCATAAGTCCTATTTTGTTGGGCTATGCCGCCACATTTCCAGACGAATTTCTGTATCAGTGGGTGAAAGCACAGCTAAGGAAAGATCCCCAAACGCCAGGTCTTTATAAATTAATGCCCGAATTATGGTTTGTGTTAAGAAATCAATATCCTGAACGCCTTCCTGAGCTTACATCTGACCTTTTAAATGTGCCTCGGTCTTCTAGAGTCAATTATTCGTATTGGAAAACAAAACGGATGTGTACCAATGGGGAAGTGAAAGATGACGAGTGATGAAGGGGATGGGTGAAATGGGTGTAAGCGATTTTTTGGGGTTTATGTTGGTTTAAGGGGAGTGTCAGTGGGGGATTATCGCGTATTTTCTTCGCCACTTGGCTTGAATATGGCAGGATCAAGACTAACGTTCCTGCCTTATGTCCCTGAAACACATTCCCACCCTTTTTATTGTCCTGACATTCCTGAGTGCTTGCAGCCGTGAGGTAGCGGTTCGCGAATACGTGGAGGTTGTTCAACTTCCCCCACAGTCACGTCCGCAAATGGCTTCTCAGCCGCAGGATCCCATGCGTGCGGGTCCTTTGTCTGTCGCTCCCACGCTGGAAAATCTACCGGCGGATCATCCGACTTTGGATGGAATGCATCCTCCGATGGCCGGTGGATCAACCGGTCCGAATGTCATGGCGGGTCGCGAATCCGAAGTGCCTCCTTCTCCGGAAGTAAAGGGAATGAGCTGGAGCGTTCCGGAAGGCTGGGTCCAGAAAAACGGAAGCGGCATGCGGATGTCGGAATTTTACCCCGAGCCGGATAAACCCGGTGCATTGGTAACTCTTATTGCACTTTCCGGTTCTGCAGGTTCCATGGATGCGAATATTGCGCGTTGGCGGGGACAGGTGGGACTGGATGCGGCTCAGAAAGTGCCTCTGCAACATATCGATGGGAAAATGCATTTTGAATTCATCACTTTTTTGGATGAATCCCAAAAGTTACAAAAGCCTCAAACCATCATTGCCGCCATCTATCAGCAGCCGCAACGGACCCTGTTTCTAAAATTTATGGGCCCGACCGAGACGGTGGAAGCATTTGAATCCGATTTTCTCGAGCTGGCGCGCTCACTCGATCAGCAGGAGGGTGCACAATGAAAAAATTCATGATGTTTGCTTCCATTCGTCTGACCGTAGCCTGTTTGTTCTGGCTGACCGTGCTGACCTTTTGGGGAACCCTTTATCAAAAGAATCACGGGATCTATCAGGCCCAGGATAAATTTTTCAATTCTTATGTGCTTACCCCGGGAATTCCTGAATTTACAGAAGGTTTTTTGTCGAATGAAGTTTCACAGGCGGTCATACGGGTTTTGAATTACTTCCCGCTTCCCGGCGGTATGCTTGTCATGGGACTGTTGTTTGTGAATTTGCTGTTCTCCTTTTTTGTCCACTATCAAGCGGGCTGGCGAATGCCGGGTCTTATGCTGATTCACATCGGACTGATGATGATGTTGCTGGGAGGCTTTTTTACAAAACTTACAGGCATTGAAGCCAACGTGAGTTTGTTCGAAGGGGAAGGACGAAATGCGGCCATCAGTTTAACCGAATGGGAAATATCATTTTCCAATGAACTTCATTCTGTTCAGAAATATCAGGCGGTGGATGTTGCCGATTTAAAAGCAGGGCGTACATTTACTTTCCCGGATTCCGGGGTGGAATTTGAAGTGTTGGAAGTTCTGGATCACGCCCGGGGTGTCCGCCCGGATCCGGCAGCGGAAACTTCAGGATTACGGCCCGCAAACTCCGCAGGTTATGTGGCGCTGGAAGAGTTGGAAAAACTCAAGAATCCCGAGAGTTTGGAACCGGGTGTGCGTTTGAAAGTGAAAGGTGTCAAAGGGATGGAGGAAATGGTTTTGACCCCGAGAGATCAACGTCCCCTGGGACTCGAATTGGAAGACGGCAGCGGACGCTTTGTGATGTTGCGCAAGAAGCGCTATGAGTTGCCTTTGTTTATGGAACTCAATGATTTCAGCCGCAGTTATTATCCGGGTACAGAGACCCCCAGTGATTACCGGAGTATGATTACCGTTCATTTGAGCGAGGATTTGCAACGGCATGTGGTGATTAAAATGAACGAACCTTTCCGGCTGAATGGCTGGACCTTTTTTCAACAGTCCTTCGCGGTGACGGACAATTCGGAAATGTCGGTATTTGCGGTCACCCGAAATTTTGGACGGTTGATTCCCTACTGGGCGACCGGAATTACTTCAGTGGGCTTGGCCATGCACTTCCTGCAGATGCAATGGATGCAGTTGGCAAGAAGTCGGAGGAGAAAATCATGAAGATCTTATCACTCATTTTACTCTTAGGTTTCTTCACCGCGCATGGCGCTGAACCTTCCGTGGATCTGCCGCCGGAAGAGGTCCTGAATGAGGTGTCGGAAATTCCAGTGTTGTTCAATGGCCGGGTAATGCCTTTAGACAGTTTTGCACGTCTTCATTTGTTACAGTTTTCTGGACGTAAATCGTTCAGTGGCGAATCCGCGATGGCCTGGATGGGGCGATTGCTGTTTGAACCGGAATCGACTGAAAACGATGCGGTTTTCCTTATCAATCATCCTGAATTGTTAGATGCGATGGATGTGGAGCGCAGCCAGGTGATCGAAGGGAAAAGAAAACCCAGCACCCGGCGTTTCAGTTATGTGCATTTGGAAGCGGGCATTCCCCAGCTCATGGAACTTGCCCAGCGTGCGCAACAGATGCAGAGTGAAGACAGTGAAGCATTGAAAGGCAAAGAATTTCTCGTGGAACGTGAAGCCTTGCGGGTGTATCTCAATATTATAACCTATCGGGCTCTGGGTCAGGTCTTTGCCTATTCACGCGAGCTTCCCGGCTTGGTGATTGATAATCCGGAAGTACGTGAGGCACTGCAGTTGGAAGACGGGAATAATACCTTCACCTACCTGGATCTGAAAAGCCGGGTAGGGGGGCTGACCCCGCTCATGGAACAGGCGCACAAGCAGGGTGGACCCGAAACCTGGAATGAGACCCAGCAGGATGCCATGACCTTGGCGCAGTTGATGTACAGTTTCCATCTTACGCTCTCCGAGTTGCCGCTGACCCTGTTACCGGAAGCACCCCACGGGGAGTCGATTTGGATCGCACCCATGGATGCTCTGCACAGTCGGGACGGAGACAAGGCCTTGATTCGGGCCGGTGAACGTGCGGGTCTGCTGGCACAGGCTTGGCTGGCTGATGACTGGTCCGGCGTTTCTGAAGAAGCGAAAGCGATTACTGAATTTTCAAGAAGCCGGATGAACCATGTCCGTGAAACCAATCTCACGGGGAAAGAAGCGAGTTATAACCGCGCCAACTATTTTGGCCGGGCCAAAATCTTCTATATCCTCGCCTTTTTCCTTTCCTTTGGTGCTTTGCTGAGTGGTGGAAGCAAATTAAGATGGGCGGCTTGGATCCCGTTGTTGATAGCCTTGGGCTTTCATGCGACAGGAATTGGCTGGCGGATTTTTCTTACCGCACGACCACCGGTGACCAACCTTTACGGGACCTTCCTGTTTGTGGGGCTGATCTGTATGTTGTTGGCGATACTGGTTGAATCGTTTCAGAAAAATGCGCTCGGTCAATTTGCCGGATCTTTTGTGGCGTTGACTTTCCTGTTTATTGCCGACCGCTTTGCGGCGGAAGGGGACACCATGCATAAAGTGGTCGCGGTGTTGGCTTCAAACTTCTGGTTGAGCACCCATGTGTTGGCGGTAACCACCGGGTATGCCGGGGTGTGGATTGCCGGGGTGTTCGGACACATTTGGCTGATCCTGAAATTGTTGGGCAAAGATAAAGCGACATTAGAAAAAGTTCGTCTGCCCTTGGAAGGGTTGTTGGGCTTCGGTTTAACCTTTGCGTTTCTCGGCACCATGTTGGGCGGGGTATGGGCGGACCAATCCTGGGGACGTTTCTGGGGATGGGATCCCAAGGAAAATGGCGCGCTGTTGATCGTACTTTGGACTGCGGTAATTTATCACGCCCGGGTCGCCGGCATGATCCGTGAAATCGGATTGGCGGTGGGATCCATCATCGGATGTATTATGGTGATGGTCGCCTGGCTGGGTGTAAACCTGCTGGGAGTGGGCTTGCATTCTTATGGATTTACCACGGCCATGGCCAGAGGCTTTTACGGATACATCATTGCCGAATTGGTTTTTATCGTAGTGATGCTTGCCGGATTGCGGTTTTTTCAGAGTGAAACAAAGTAAAATCGGCACCCGGAACAGGTGATAACTGATTGATCGGGTGTCAGGCCGTCCCTGCGTTTAACTTGCTGGATGCCGTGGTTTGCAGTTATCCCCTAAACTCCTTACACTTTGGCATTGATAGTCGTTTGCAATTCAGTAAGTTTTACGGCAATTAATTGGATGATTACCCCTAACTTTTGGAGAAAAATTGCATGAAGCTGACATTAAATCGTGACGATCTGTTTGAGGCCCTTACCCGGGTACAGTCGGTTGTTAGCACCCGCAGTACTATTCCGGTTTTGGCCAACGTGCTGTTGGAAGCCAAAGACGGGGAATTGAGTCTCACCACCACCGATATGGAACTCAGTGTCCGCACCCAAATTCCCGCGGACGTAAGCAAGGCCGGTATCACCACTTTGCCTGCAAAACGTTTGTTTTCCATGGTGCGCGAATTGCCTTCCCAGCCCATTGAACTGGCGGTGGACGGAAAAGATTCCGCAACCATTGAATGCGGCTCCAGTTTCTTTAAAATCATGGGGCTCTCTGCGGATGACTATCCGGAAATACCCGAACCCGAACAGAATCAATCCTACACCTTGGATCCCGCCACTCTGAAACACATGTTAAAATGTGTGCAGTATGCCGCTTCCGTGGATGAAACCCGCTATGTGCTTAACGGCATTCTCTTTAGCTTTAATGACAAGAAACTGACTGTGGTGGCCACGGACGGTCGTCGTTTGGCTCTCTGCGAAAACGAAGTCGATTTCCCCGCGGAAAACGATTTGAACATGGTGGTGCCTGCCAAAGCGATTAACGAATTGCTTCGTAACATCAATGAAGACGGTTCGCTGAAACTCATTGCGGCCGGTAATCAGGTGATTTTTGAAATTGATGGCATGCGCCTGATCTCCAAACTGATTGACGGCACCTTCCCCAATTACCAGCAGGTGATCCCCGCCCAGTGCGAAGAGCGGATCGCCATCGAGCGTGAAACCCTCTTGCATGCCGTACGCCGGGTCGCTCTGGTAACCAATGAGCAATCCAATTCCATTCGTCTTTCTTTCGAAGAAAACAATCTTCAGGTGCTCAGTTCCACCCCTGACGTGGGTGAGGCCAAAGAGCGGGTGCCCATCAAATACAGTGGTCCGGCCATGAATATTGCGTACAACCCTGAGTTTCTCCTCGCCCCGCTTCGGGTGCTGGACAGCGACGAAGTCTACTTGGAATTGAGCGACGAGTTGAGCCCCGGGGTTTTAAAATCCGACATCAGTTTCCTCTACGTGATCATGCCCATGCGCATGCAATAACATGATACGTTTCTTTTTATTATCCTTGAGTCTGTTTTTGCTTTCCGCCTGCTCAACCGGTCGGGCTAAATATCAGGTGAATGTCGGCAACGGCAATCCACAACTTCCGGTTCAGGATGTTCAATTGCTCATGGACGGGAAAGTTCAAAAAGAGTTCAAAGTGATTGCGCCCAGTAAAGTTGCGGCGACAAAATCCCACAAAGGGGATTTGCCGGAAACCCTGACGGTGGCTTGGAAAGATGCCGGCGGGGAAGCTTTTCAGGAAACCATACGGATTGATGTCACCACCCGTCCTGATTTTACCGGCATGCTGGTGTTGGATATTACTGAATCTAATAAACTTACCCTCACCGAAGTCCCGTCAACGGCGAAGGACTTTTCGGAAATTCCGTGGAATGTTCCCGAGTCCTGGGAAGGAAGCGTTTCCATTCCCGGAATGGAATAAGTTTTAACCTCTGAACGGAGAGAGACATGGCAACGACAGTGACCACCCAAAGTTGGGGGAGCCGATTGATGGACTCCCTGAAAAACATTGTATTCGGTTTTGTGGTATTTGGATTGGGGATTGGGTTGCTGTGGTGGAATGAGCATCGCGCGGTACGGGATTATCAGGAGATCAACGATGTCCGCAACAATGTGGTTTCGGTGGCCTCGGATTCCGTATCTCCCATAAATGAAGGCTTGCCGGTACATGTGAGCGGAAGAGCGCAAACGGCTGATGTACTCAAAGACCCACTGTTCGAAGTGGAAGCCAATGCGATTCGATTCCGCCGGAAAGTGGAAATGTATCAATGGAAAGAACGGATTGAGTCTACGACCAAAAAGAAAATGGGGGGAGGGACCGAAAAACCTGAAACGCCTTTTTACGATAAAGTCTGGTCCGAACAGTTGATTTCCAGCCAGAATTTCCGTGAATCCGGTCATGAAAATCCTGCGGCCATGCATCCGGAAGGTTGGACCGATGTGGCGGACACCGTAACCTTGGACAGTTTTACCCTCAGTCAGGATGCGGTTCAAAAATTACGCGCTTACGAACCCTATACGGTTCACCGCGCCACCTTGCCGGAAGGCGCACGTCTGGAAGATTCCGTAATTAAATACGGTGCTTCTGATTCTGCTCCTGAAATCGGGGACAGGCGGGTTTCCTTTCAAATTGTGCCGCAGGGTCCGGTGAGCATTATTGCAGCCCAAGTCGGATCTGAACTGGCCCCCTGGGTCAGCAGTCGGGGCAAAGGATATATTCGGGTGCAAACCGGAACCCACGCTGCCGAAGAAATGCTCACCCAGGCCGAATCCGAAATTCGCATGTTGACCTGGCTGTTGCGTGCGGGAGGCTGGTTGCTGATGAGTTTTGGCATGATCACCGTGATGACCCCCTTGTCTGTCTTAGGGGATGTGCTGCCTTTCCTTGGGAACCTGATTGGTGGCGGTATAAAATTATTCTCTTTCTTCACCTGCGCCGTGTTGGCCCTGTTAATTATCGGTATTGCCTGGATGGCCGCGCGCCCCTTGGTCGGGATTCCGGTGGTGGTGGCTGCCGGTGGACTGGTGGTGTGGCTGTTGCTCCGCGCGAAGAAAAAGAAAACCGGGGTCGTGGCGGAAGCTGAAGGGGTCTCGTAGTCCACGCACTCCGTGCGTGGAAATGAAACAAGAACCTAAGCCAAGATTTCCACGTACGGAGTACGTGGACTACGCCGTGGAAATGAAACAAGAACCTAAGCCAAGATTTCCACGCACGGAGTGCGTGGACTACTCCGTGGAACTGAAACAAGCGCTACGTAAAAGATTTCCACGTACGGAGTACGTGGACTACGTTACGATGCCGAAGAACGGTTGTTTTTCGGATCGGTTAAATTGGCTGCACTGCCGATTTTCGTGTTGATGGTGGCGTCGGCAATTGATCTGCCATCCCGCATCATCACTTGTTTCCGCTCAATCCAGGGGCGGGGACGGGCTTTGATTACCAACGCATGATTACAGGTGAAGAAAAAGAGTTTATCCAGCAATTTTGCGATAAGCAGGAAAGGGTAGAGCAGACTGTAGATTCGGAATACTTTTGCAAATTTACGCAAATCCTGCTGGTCCAGCATCAAGCCTTTGGAATCTGAATCGGAGGCATCCGATTCGGTCATGCTGCCCCCTGCAAATTGTATCCAGGTATCAATAAATTCCACAAAGAAACCGCTGTAGGTTTGGCTTTCCACAATATCAAAACCGTTTTTGGAAATGTCATACAGGTCCCGGAGTCGATAGCCCGGACGAACATGACCGTGTTTCTCATCGGTGAGTTTTAACATTTTCCGTAACCCCCGGTTTACCGAGAATGATTTGATGTGCGGGACGTTAATGAGTAACTCTCCGCCATCTTTCAGGCAACGGTGACAATCTTTGAGAAAGGCGGCATCGTCATGAATGTGTTCCAGATAGTCTATCACCACGATGGTGTCAAAACTGTTGTCCTCAAAAGGGAGTTCTGCGCCTTCAATTTTGAAAACCGCGTCTTCTCCAAAAAGATCCCGCATGGAGGCAACGGCTTTATTGCTGGAGTCGACACTGATCCACATGCCTCCATTGCGACGCAACATATAAGGGATTACACCATTGTCTCCACCGACATCAAGACAGGTTCTTCCTTCGCTGGGTGAAAGGAAACGTTGGATGTTTTCCAGTTTGGCTTGTTTGGTAAGGGACTTTTTAAAAAGTCGCACCTGCCATGCGGCCGCGCTGTCGGGATCAAATTGTGCTTGCATGATGTGTGAGTTCTGAGACGTTTCAGTGGAAGAGGTTCCGTAAAATCTCTATTAACTTTATTTAACCGTAGAACTCAAGACAATCTGTAATTACACATCACTAGGTTTGCGACATGGAAACTCAGGAAATACTCGTATCAGTGGAAGGAAACACGCCCTTAAAAATGCCTGTTCACCGGTCCGTAGGTGAAGTCCTGAAGCAAAAAACCTGTCCGGAAAGTGGCCTGCCTTATTTGGCGGCGTTGGTCAACAATGATGTATGTTCCCTGGACTATCCTTTGGCGATGAATTGTGATGTGAAACCCTTTACCTTTCTGGACCGTCATGGATCCCGGGTATATCGCCGGACCTTGGCCTTTCTATTATCCAAGGTTGTAACCCGCTGCTTCCCCGAAGCCCGTTTTGCCATCGAGCACAGTTTAGGAAATGCGTACTATTGCAGCTTTCAAATCAATGGAAATCCGGGGATCCGGCAGTCGGAATTAAAGACCATTGAAAACCATCTGCGGGAATTGGTGGAGGAGGGGCTTCCGATCAAACGGCGTGCAATATCGTATGCCCAGGCCGAGCAACGTCTACAGGGGCAGGGGCTCACCGATAAATTGAATTTATTACAATATCGAAACCCTCCCATGATTACGCTCTATGAATGCAAAGATTTTGCGGATGCCGGTCTGGGGGTGATCGCCCCGTCCACCTCTTTTGTCCCTGCTTTTGGCATCCTGGATTTAGAACCCGGATTTGTTTTACAATTTCCGTCCTGGGATCCTGAACCCCGAAAACTGCATGTCCCTGAATTTGAACATCAGCCCCACCTTTTTCAGGTGTTCCAAGACCATAAAAAATGGGGGCGGACTATCGGGGTGACCACGGTGGGGGATTTAAACCGTTTGGTGTCGGAGAAAAAAGAAAAAGCGTTTATCCGCATTTCAGAAACCCGCCATGAAAAACATTTGGGGGATATTGCAGACCGCATTTCCCGTCATCATGATAAAATAAAATGGATTTTGGTGGCCGGTCCCAGTTCGGCGGGGAAAACCACCAGTTCGAAAAGGTTGATGGTTCACTTGCAGGTGAACGGACTGCGTCCGGTTCGGTTGGAACTGGATAACTATTTCCGGGGGCGGGAATTCACTCCGAAACATCCGGATGGCAGTTATGATTTTGAGCATATTGAAACCATTGATTTGGAACTTCTTAACGACCACCTGCAAAAACTGGACCGCGGCGAGGAGATTAAATTGCCTACTTTTAATTTTTTTGGCATTTTTTAAAGGTAATGCCAACCAACGTTTTAACAATCTTCCGCCCATTGGCGAAATTGTTTTATCAATTACATTTAAAAGCGTGACTGCGTTGATGGAATTCGGATTGTAAAGCTCTAAATTTCTTACCGTAAAACGATCCATCCAAACATAATTGTCTTCTGCAATTCTGCTGATATGCTGAATGTGTTTTAGCTGATTGTGTTGTGTTTCTGATAAATAATATAAGACCGCACCAGCAGCAATAATTCCGTTTTTTACATCTTGTATTCCAAAACCTTTTAAGCTTTTTACCTCAAAATGATTGTGTAACGTTTCGTTTGCATATTCCTTTTGAAAAACCCAATCGTCTAAATAAAACGTATAATATCGGTTTTCAAACAATTCTAAAAATTGTTGCTTGTTTTGTTTTTGAACCAAGACTTCACTCGGATTAAAATTTTGCAACAATTTATCTATGTATTCTGCATTTCCTTCTGCCACCAAATACTCACCAGTAGAAACATCAAGAAAAGAAATACCAAGTTGCTTATTTAATGCTGAGCGTGTCGAAGTATCAAAATGAAC
>CAKZLZ010000110.1 GCA_937127435.1 uncultured Verrucomicrobiota bacterium
CCATAGAAAACCAGGCCCTTTTTTAGGAGGAGCAAGTTATCCCAAATGCGACTTTATTAGGCCGTTGGCACATCACGATAGTAACGAAATAAAAGTTCTTGAAGATTCAGCATGCCCGCAGTGCATTGCGTCTCACCCCCAGCGGTCAGAATATCCATTTGTTTCTCTCTCAGCAGTTGATGGCCAGTGATGAAGTGGGAGAGGCACGCCGTGAAGCGGAATTGGCGCTGGCGCAGAACCGTCAGGATCTTCGGGCGGTGAATTTACTGACCCAGGCGATGGTGTTGCAGGGCGAGCTGAATCAGGCGATTGCAATGTTGGATGGCTTGCTCGAAGAGTTTCCAGAATCGGATGCCTTGCGGATGCGGAGAATCGAAATTCTTATGCAAAGTGACCGTTGGGCGGAAGCCTTGCCGGACACCCGTATGTTAAATGAAAAGTATGCGGACAATGCCCCCCTGAAAAACAATCTGGCCTTTTTGCTGGCCCGCAGTGGACAGGATCTTTCCAAAGCACAGGTGTTGTCGGTGGAGTTGGCGGCGGAATTTTCTGATAACCCCATTATTATGGATACCCGTGCGTACGTCATGGCGGCAACCGGACAGCATGAGGAAGCATTAAAAGTGTATGAAGGTGCGTTGGCCAAAGCAGGTGACAATGTCGTGATTCGTTATCATTATGCCAAAAGCCTGGTGGCTTTGGGCCGTACAGACGATGCGGCCGTGCAATTGCAGGCCTTGCTCATGATTAATCCGAACTTCCCGCAGGCGGGAGATGCACGGGCATTGCTGGAATCGCTTCGCGGGGAGGATAGCTAATGAAATTTGATTTTTTCAAAAAGAAAAAAGCATCGGCTTCTTCTTCACCGGAATCCCGCAGGGGACGGCCGGGTGCGGATGCGGGTTATGGATATTATGGCGGGGTCATGCCGGTCCGGGTTCCCCAGCTCACTTTGGTGGATTTGGTTGCCGTGGCCGCGTTGTTGTTGATTGCCAATGCCTTTATGATCATCAGTCTGTTTAAATTTTATTTAAACTTTGAGGATTATTCCCATGCGATTTTGGTTCCCCTGATTTCTGCCGCTGCTGCATGGCGGGTATGGACTCTTTCCGAAGAAAAACTTCACGTGGTCGGAAGCTATTGGGGACTGCCGGTATTGCTGGTAGGCTTGTGTATTCAGTTTGTCGCCCTGTGGTATGAAATTGGTTTGGTTGCCGGGGGGATTGTGAGTGAATACTTCACTGCCGTGGGCTTGGTGATTGCGATTTGGGGTTTGTTTATTTCTTTTTACGGGCTGAGGGCCTTGCGTTTATACTGGTTCCCTTTGCTCTACTTGGGATTTATGGTTCCCGGTTTGCCCGGACCTCCGGAAATTTGGCTGAAAGGTACATTGAAGGATATCGTGACCACGGCGTCATCTAGTATCCTGGGATTGTTCGGGTACAGTGTTTATGTGACCAAAAATGTTATTGAGATTCCCGGTGTGGTTTTGGGCGTGGCGGATGCCTGTTCCGGCATTCGCTCTTTGTGGGCGATGCTCGCGGTGGCCCCGGCCGCTGCCTGGTTCCTGCGTTTGCGTCCTTTCCTGATTGCATTGTTTATTCCCCTGGGCATTTTCCTGGCGGTGTTTCAAAATGTAATCCGGGTAGTGGCGACGGCACTGCTTTGCAGTTGGTTTGATATGAGTTGGGCCAGTGGTCACAAGCATGACATGGTGGGAGGCATTTCCTTTTTCCTTTCATCCATTGTGATGATTATCCTGGCCCGGGTCTTGGCGCCGCCACCGGGTAAAAAGATTGAAACCGTGGGCTCTTACTCTTCTTACGGCGTGTACGGCACCTATGGGATGTCCAGTGGTTATGGGTACGGGGGAGGCGCGAGCAATGCGGCCTATCATGCTGACAATGATCCGGAAGCCGGCGAAGAGGAAAAGGATGATTTTGTCAGTGCGGAAATTCAAAGAGAATATTTCTTTTCCAAGGTCAGTCGCATTCGATTGGGGGTCTACAGCTTATTGATTCTGATGTTGCTGGGGCAAATGTTGATTTTTCAGCGTTATGCAATCCGTAACCGGGTGCAATATGAAATTGGCCAGGAACGACTGAAGTTGGATGTTTTTCCCGGACAAATCGGTGAATACAAACGAATTTACTGGGGCGAACTTCCCGAAGTGGCGTTGCGTATTTTGAAACCGACGGAAAGTTATGTTGCCTGGTACGCGAGTCCGGATAACCGGCATATTAATGTGATCATTAATTTTTGGGAACCGGTGATTGGCTTTAACGGCTCCTCCTGGGCTTTTCCCCACTCTCCGGATGTTTGCTTCCGTGAGGCCGGCTGGGAAATTGAGCAAGTGGTTCCGCTGCCTGAGGAAATGAACGACGAATATGAAATCATGTTCTCCCGCCTCTATAAAAACAACCTGAGTCGTCAGATGGTGCTCTATTGGTATAACCGTGATGAAGTGACCCGCATCATGAACGCTTTCATCAATGAAGATTTAGAGGGCGAAGATGACCGGATGTTTGAAGAGAAAATGGATGACCGAACCCGAGAGGAGGTTGCCCGCAGTCGTGCCGCAGCTGAAGAGAAAGGCGACTCCAGTTACATGGCCCGTATGAAACATATGGTGCGCTCCTGGAACCGTCCGAAAGATTACAGCCGCTATCAATATTCGATTGGTATTTATGTTCCTGAACAGGGCGGGGTGGATGAGACCATTGCCCTGGCTCAGGATTTTGCGTTGGAGATCCGGAAAGAAATTGCGCCTTTCGGGCTCAAACCTTTGCAACGTCTGGACCTGGAGAATATCAAAGCTTCGCTGAATGAAACGGGCTCAACCGGGGAAGCTGAAGAAGAAACGGAAGTAGAATAACGAACTTCCCTTTCGGACAATCATTCGGGCAAGAGGCCCTCACTTTCAACCTTGGGTTAGAAGTGAAGGCTTCTTGCCCGAAGTGGTTTTACTCCTGACCCACGATGGTGGCGTTGAGCTCGCTGATAAGGCGCTGGGTAATGCGCAAGTGCATTTTTTCCACTGTTTTATCTGTCAGCGTTTTTTTCGGATTCCGGTAGGTAAACCGGTAGGCCATGCTCTTTTTGTTTTCGCCGAGTTTGTCGCTCTCAAAGAGATCGAACATCGTGACATGTATCAGGTCTTTGGGCCGTTGATGATTCACCAGATCCAAAACCATTTGATGGGTTTTGCTGCGATCAAGAATCAATGCCACATCCCGGGTGATGGAAGGGAAGCCCGGCACCGGCTGCATCGTCGGTGGCAGACTCCGTTCAGGAATCAGCATATCCAAATTAATTTCCGCCAAAGCAACCGGCCCGCTGAGTTTGAAGCGGGTTTTGATTTTTGCGGATAAGAGTCCGATCCGTCCAATCACATTGCCGGCGCATTGTAATTCAGCGGATTGACCGGGTGCAAAAGCCGGATCCTCATTGGCCACAAATATGACTTTGTCTGTGCAACGCAGAAGATGTAAGATATTTTCCACTTCGCCTTTCAGGTCGGTATAGGCTTCCCGGTCGCTGATCGAAGATTGTTTGTCGAGGAGGGGACGTTTCCAGGGACCCATGGCCCCCAAACAAATCCGCTCATGCTCTTCAACCCCTTCTTCAAGTTGCAGATAGGTTTTACCTGCTTCGAAAAAGGCAACTTCGTCCGTTTGATGGGCTTTGTTGAATGCAAGCGTCTCCACCATTTGCGGTAAGAGCGAGGTGCGCAATACCGATTGGTCCTGACTGATGGGGTTGGGAAGAATGACTTGCCGGTCCCGGTTCGCAGCATCCAGGTCATTTAAGACTTCAGCAGAACTTAGGCTGTAGTTCAGAGATTCCATAAATCCACGGCTGGCCAATTGAAGCATCAGCCGCAACCGGATACGGATCTCAAAATCGTTTACATTGGGGACAATTCTCGCATGCGGCGGGTGTACCGGAATTTTATCCAGGCCGTTCAACCGGGCAATCTCTTCGACCAGATCTACGGGACGGGTCAGGTCTGAGCGGAAACCGGGAATTTCCAGGGTGCATCCCTCTTTGTTCTCATCGAGAATTTTCAGATCCAAGCGCTCAAAATAGCCGCGCATGGTGCTGACGGGGATTTCAATGCCAATCAAATCACAGATTTTCTGCCATTTGCAGTCCAGGGTTCGCAGGCCGGTTTTTCCGGGCCATACATCCTGAAGGGGACCTGCAGGTTTTGCCCCTGCGCATTCACATATCAAAGCGGCCGCCCGTTTGCTCACCCAGTCGGAAGCGTACATATCGCATCCGCGGGCAAAGCGGTAGGAAGAGTCGGTATGCAGGTTGAGCCGTTTGGCGGTTCCGCGGACCAGGGAGGGTGAAAAGGCTGCGGATTCGAGTAAAATGGTGCTGGAGCTATCCTGAATTTCACTGTTGGCGCCTCCCATGATACCGGCCAGCGCCACCGCGCGATCCTGATCGGCAATCACCAGGTCTCCCGCCTGTAATTTTTGTTCGCCGCCGTCGAGGGTCTGCATGATTTCGCCTGCTTCAGCCGGCCGAATATGGATGCAGTCTCCCTTGAGCAATGTCCGGTCAAATGCATGCAGGGGTTGACCCGTTTCCAGCATCACATAATTGGTAATGTCCACCAGATTGTTAATGGGGCGTAATCCACAGAGGCGGAGCCGCTGTTGCATCCAATCCGGGCTGGGGGCTACTTTGGCGCCTTCAAGCAACTGGGCGGTGTAGCGCGGGCAGCTTTCCGGATCCCGGATTTCCACCTGCATGCTTTTTCCGTCATTCGGAACTTCGGGGAATATAACTTCCGGAAGTCGGAGCTTACGTCCGGTGAGGGCCGCCAGTTCGCGGGCGACCCCTATGATGCTCAGGCAGTCGGGACGGTTGGGGGTGACTTCCAGATCGAAAACGATTTCGGGACCGCCCAGAACCTGCACGGCCGGGGTGCCCGGGGCGAGATCCGGGGAGAGTTCCATGATGCCTTTGTGGTCTCCGGAGAGGCCGAGTTCATCTTCGGCACAGAGCATACCCAAACTTTCCACGCCACGGATTTTCGCTTTTTTCAGTTTGAGTCCGTTGGGAAGTACGGCACCTACAGGTGCATAAATGGTTTTGAGTCCCACTTTGACATTGGGGGCACCACAAACGACTTGCATGTTGTCGCTGTCATTCAGTTTGACGGTGCAAAGGGTGAGTTTATCCGCATCGGGGTGGGGATCCACGGCGATGATTTCCGCAACCACCAAGCCTTCAAATTCGGAGCCGTGGCTTTCAATGCCTTCGACTTCCAATCCGGAATAGGTGAGGTTGTCCCGCAATTCTTCAATAGATTCGGGGAGATCAATCAGTTCTTTAAGCCAGCTCAGGGGGACCAACATCGATGTACTCCTTAGGCGAATTGACGCAGGAAACGCGCGTCGTTTTCGTAGAGACGACGGATGTCGTCGATTTCAAGCATGATCATAGCGATCCGTTCCAGCCCCATGCCAAAGGCGTAACCGGTTGTGGTTTCAGGATTGTATCCCACATTTTTAAAGACTTGAGGGTCCACCATTCCCGCGCCGAGAATTTCAATCCAGCCGGAGTTTTTACAGACTCTGCACCCTTTTCCTTTGCAAACGTGGCAGGTGAAATCCACCTCAACACTGGGTTCGGTGAAAGGGAAGAAATGGGGGCGGAAGCGCACGTGGGTGTGCTTGCCCACAATTTCATGGGCAAAGTAGGTGAGGTCACCTTTCAAATCTGCCATGGACACCTTTTCGGCCACATAGAGTCCTTCCACCTGATGGAAGGTTGCGCTGTGGGTGGCATCGGGGGTGTCACGTCGATAGGCGCGTCCGGGGGCAATAATCCGCACGGGGGGAGGGTTCTGCAACATGTGCCGGATCTGAATCGGACTGGTTTGGGTGCGGAGCAGGCTACCGTCTTTCAAATAGAAGGTGTCCTGCTCATCCCTTGAAGGATGGTCTGCCGGGGTGTTGAGCGCATCAAAATTATTAAAAACGGAGTCCACATCCGGG
>CAKZLZ010000111.1 GCA_937127435.1 uncultured Verrucomicrobiota bacterium
TCGATATTCGGCTCCATTAATCGGAGCATGAAAGTTTTGAGGGCAAATTGAGTTTTGTGGCACCGCAATTGAATACCCGCACCCGCACCCTGCCAGTGAAAGCGGTGGTGGCCAATCCGGAAGGACGCCTGCGTCCGGGGATGTTTGGAAAGGTGGAATTGGTGTTAAGTGAAAATGAAACTGCGATGTTTGTGCCTGAATCCGCAGTGATGCAAAAGGGAACCACCACCCAGGTGATTGTCCGCAATGCCGGATACCGTGCCGAATTCCGGGAGGTGCAGGTAGGGGTCCGCCAAGGAGGCCGCATGCAAATTGTGGAAGGCGTTTCGCCCGAAGATCTGGTGGTGGCGGAGGGGACCATCAAAGTTTTTTATCCCGGCATGCTGTTGAACTTCACTGAAGATTCGAATCGTTATGGGTTGGAGGCCTCCATGGCCCCGATGCCTGAACCGGCTCCTGAAGCCGAAGGAGAATAAAATGGCTTCTTTCAGTTCTCCTTTTATCCGTCGTCCGGTGGCGACGATCATGTTGAATGTTTCCCTGATCGTTTTCGGAATTCTGGGACTCCAGCGTTTGCCGGTACGTGAATTGCCGGATATTGATGCTCCCATTGTGAATGTGTTGGCGATTTATCCCGGTGCCAGTGCGGCGGTAGTGGAATCGGAAGTGACCGAACGCTTGGAAGATTCGATTTCGGGCGTGGAGCAAATCAAAATTCTGTCATCGGTGAGCCGGGAGCAGGTTTCAAGTATCACTGTGGAGTTTAACAACAGCCACGATATCGAGATTGCGGCCCAGGATGTGCGCGATGCGGTGGCACGCTCCCGCGGAGAGTTGCCGGAAGACGTCGACGATCCCATCGTGAGTAAGCAGGATGCCAATGCACAACCGGTTATCTGGATTTCGTTTTTTAGTGATAAACTGAATACCACAGAGCTTACCCGCATTGCGGATGAGCAAGTACGGGAACGTTTGCAGAATGTACCCGGGGTCAGTTCGGTGATTATTGGCGGTGAAAAACGCCGGGCGATTCGTCTGCGTTTGGACAGTCAGTTGATGGCCGCCCGCGGGGTCACGGTGCAGGACATAGATCTGGCACTGCAAAACCAGAATGTGGAATTGCCCAGTGGACGGATGGAGAGCGTGGATCTGGAGCTGACCATTCAATCCCGGGGAGAATTAAAATCTCCTGAAGCCTTTAACCGACTGGTGATTTTACGGGATGAAGATGTATTGGTACGCTTTCAGGACGTTGGGGTGGCTGAATGGGGGGTGGAGGATGAACGGGTTACCGCCCGTTTTAAAGGGAATCAAACCGTGGGCCTGGGCGTGGTCCGTCAGTCCAAAGCCAACACCCTGGAAGTGGCCAAGGGTGTAAAAGCGATTATGGATGAACTGGCGCCCGGTTTGCCTGAAGGGATCCAATACGATTTTCCTTACGACGAATCTATTTTCGTGGAACGGGCGGTGATCGAAGTTTGGGAAACCCTGGCCATTGCTTTTGCCTTGGTGGTACTTACGATTTTCGTCTTTTTGCGCAGTCCCCGGGCGACCCTGATCCCGGCGGCGGCGATTCCGGTTTCTATTGTTGCCACTTTCGGATGCATGTATGCGCTGGGATTCAGTATTAATATTTTCACCTTGTTGGCCTTGGTGCTGGCGATTGGTTTGGTGGTGGATGATGCCATCGTGGTGCTGGAAAACATCTATCGGCATTTGGAAGAAGGGAAAAAGCCCATGGATGCCGCTTTTATGGCCATGGATGAAATTTCTTTTGCGGTGATCGCCACCACCTTGTCCCTGGTCGCGGTGTTTCTGCCTTTGGCATTTGTGGGAGGAATCACCGGACGCCTGCTGCTCGAATTTGCGGTTGCGCTTTCATTTTCGGTGATGGTTTCTTCTTTGGTGGCTTTGACCCTGGCTCCGATGATGGGGGGACGGATTCTGAAGTCCCAACATAATCAGAAACACGGAAAGATGTTTGCCTTCTTTGAGAGAGGATTCGACCGGATTGCCGCCCGCTACGAACGTATGTTGGGTTGGGTGTTGCGCCACCGGGCGGTCATGATTGTGATCGCCCTTTTCTCGGTGGGGATTTCCGGGTATTTGTTTATGAATTTGGATCAGGAATTCCTGCCCGAAGAAGACAAAGGACGGATGTTGCTGATTGGCTTTACCCCCGAAGGCTCCACTACCGAATTCACCGACAGAATGGTGAGGCAGACTGAACAGATTTTATCGGAAACCCCCGGAGTGGATACCTATTTTTCTGCAGTCGCCCTCCCGTTTAATGGCCCGGGCAATGCCACGCAGTTCTTTATCTTTACCCGTCTGACTGACGGGGAACGTCCGCATGTCCGGGATATGGTGGGCGGTCCTATGGGGATTGGCGCGCGTTTATTTTCGGAGGTGGAAGGTGCCTTTACGATTCCGATTTTGCCCAAAGCGGTCGATGCACGATTTGATCAGCCTTTCCAGCTGATCCTGCAGCACCCCAATTTGGAGCGCCTGAATCAGGTCACGGCTGAGATGGCGAACCATTTGCGGGGAACCGGGGTGTTCGAAAATATCCGTCCGAGTTTTGAGCTGAATAAACCCGAGTTGGAAGTGACCTTCAATCGGGACCGGGCTTCGGCCCTGGGGGTTTCCATTCAGGAAATCAGCCGTGCCTTGCAGGTTAACTTCGGCGGAGTGGATTTAAGTGATATCAAGCTCGACGGCAAGCAGTACGAAGTGATTGCGCAGTTGGAAACGGATAAGCGGATGACCCCCGATGATCTGGAGACCCTGCAGGTGCGCACCTCCAGCGGGGACTTGATTCCGCTGTCATCCGTGGTGTCCTTGCAGGTCATGACCGGCCCCAATCAGATTGAACGCTATCAGCGTCAGCGCGCATCCACCTTGGGCGGCACCCCGGGCGGAGGAACTCTGGGTGCGGCCATTGAAGCGGCCGAAGCCGTGTTGGCGGAGCATTTGCCTCCGGACGTGAGTTATTCCTGGGGGGGGGAATCGCGGGACCTGCAGGAGTCGTCCGCTGACATCTACGGATTCTTTATCCTGGCCATCATTGTGGTGTACATGGTGTTGGCGGCCCAGTTCGAAAGTTTTGTGCATCCTTTCACGGTGATGCTTTCACTGCCCCTGGCTTTCCTCGGCGCCTTTGCATTGCTGTACTGGCTGGCCTGGACCAATGTGCTGGGTGAAATGTTGTTTGGCTGGGTGAATTATGCGCCTGAGCCGGCCCCTGGCTGGGCGGTAAATCTGCAAAAAATTGTGCCGCGGATCTCGTCGATGAATCTGAATATTTTCTCCCAGGTCGGATTGGTATTGCTGGTGGGACTGGTTACCAAAAACTCAATTCTATTGGTGGAATTTGCCAATCAGCTGGTTGAAAAAGGGATGACCGCCAAAGAGGCGATGATGGAAGCCGGCAAGAAACGACTGCGTCCCATTTTGATGACCTCTATGGCGACCATCATGGGGATTTTACCTATTGCCATCGGATTTGGTGACGCGGCGGAAAGCCGTCGGCCGCTCGGCGTGGTGGCAGTAGGGGGAATGATCAGTTCGACCATTCTGACCCTGCTGGTCATTCCGGTGATTTATACCCTGTTTGCTGAATTGGCAGAGAAAGTGAAACGGAAGTAGTTTTATCGGCCTGAAAGGGAATGAAGGCTTTGGGATATGTAGTTCCATCGTCCCGATGGAAAACGAATGCTTCGGATTAACCTCGGGCCGCGGTTAATCTTTTTCGAAAGTGAATATCTGCCTTACAGCCAGCCACGCTGACGGTAGTCGTCGACGATATCTGAAATTTCCTGCTCCACAGAGATGGCGGGGCTAAAGCCGATCTGGTCTTTGGCTTTGGCCGAGGTGAAGGAGCGGTCCTTGGTATAAAAATCCACCCGTCGACGATAGAGGGGGGGATTAATCTTTAAAGGAATGCAAATCGCTTCGCACAGGGAGCCGGCCCATTGCATGGGTTTCACCGGCAGACGGAGTTTGGGCGGTGGCACATTCAGCTTTTTGGCTGCGATGCTGCAGAATTCTTTCAGGGACAGTGCCCGCTCGCCGGAGATGATGTAAATCTCGGCGTTGGTTTCGGTGGCGGCCATGGCCAGCATAAAGGAGCGGGCCAAATCGCGTACATCGATAAAGTGCACCAGGTTTTGTCCTTTGCCCACGTAAAAGAAACGCTTTTTAGAGACCATGCTGAAAAGTTTGCGGGTGCGGGTGTCTCCCGGTCCGTAGATCATGGCCGGGCGGATGACCACCCCGGAGATTTCGCCCCCTTTAAAGGTTTCAATCGCCAATTGTTCCCCTTTCATTTTGGTGCGCTGGTAAATATCGCCCGGACTGTAAGGGGTATGTTCATCTCCGGGCGGATTTTCGATGTGGCCGAGCACACCCACCGTGGAGCAGTGAATCACCCGTTCGACCCCGGCTTTGATGGCCGCGTTGAGCACGTTTTCCACGCCGGTGACATTGGCGGCCACGTAAGCGTCGTCGGGTTGGTCCGCTTCCCGGAACATGGCGGCAATATGATAAACCCCTTTCACGCCCTGCATGGCTTTTGTGCAGTCCTCAAGGCTGGTAATGTTCCCCAGTACCGCTTCCGCACCTGCATCCTGCAAGGCTTGTATTTGCTCGGGTTTCCGGACCAGGGCCCGTACTGACTGACCGTCTGCGAGGAGTTGGCGTACCAATTCGGAACCGACAAAACCGGCTGCTCCGGTCACTAAATAGAGGGGTTTGTTCATAACAGTTTGGGGGGTAAAAGCTTGGAAGATAAATGGACGAATCGTCTGCCACTATAAGATTGCCACGATTCGATTGCTTCATTATAGGTATTGACCCCTTTTGTCTCTAATTTTCAGGTGTAATAAAAATGTCCAAACTTGAATCCATCACTTTATTAGGCTCCGCTTCCGGTCGAAATGCCGGCGATGCCGCTTTGATTGCCGCTATTATGGACGGGGTCGATGAGGCCTGCGGCCGTCGTCTGCGTTATGAAATCCCCACCATCCGTGCGGACTACATTCGGGATGAATATCCCAATGACAGTATTCCGGTCGGGATGATGCCCTGGCACGGCGCCTTGCGCATGTTGGGCATTCCCACCCTCCGTTCGATCCTGCGCACGGACGCGATCCTTATTTTTGATGCCTGTCTGTTTGACCGGTCCTTGTTTAATCCGCTGTTTAATTTTCTTTCTTCCTTTTACCTGATGCTGCCCCTGGCCAAGAAACGTGGCGTGCCGATTATCGGTTTTAACGTCGGTGTGGGTCCGGTACACACGAAATCCGGTAAGAAAATGCTGAAGAAAGTCGTGGATATGATGGATTTCATCACCGTGCGCGATCAGGATTCTTTGGATTTGCTTCGTGAAGTCGGGGTGGAAAACACCCGGGTGCAGTTGGCGGCCGATGCCGCGTTGAATGCGCCTTCCGGTGATGAAGCCGAGGCGACGGAGATTTATAAAAAAGTGGGCATCGATATCCACGAAGCCAAATTGGGCATTAACGTCAACCGTTACCTGGACACCTGGGCCTCCGCAGACCGCGAATCCATGGGTAAAGAAAAGTTTTTGGATGTTTTTTCCGCGGCTTTGATCAAAGTGCATGCTGAACTCAATGTGCCCATCGTCTTTGTGACCACCCAGCACCACGACATCGAAGTGACCCAGGATCTGATTGACCGTCTGCCTTCCGAAATCAGAACCGCCCGCATTGACAACCGGGATTATAACCACGCCAAAATCAAAGGCGTTCTGCGCCACCTCGACTTGCTTTGCGGCATGCGTCTGCATTCACTGATTATGGCTTCGGCCGAATTGGCTCCGGTGGTGGGGATCACCTATCAGCCCAAAGTGGCCTATTATTTCCGTGAATTGGAACTGCCGGAACGGACGGTTTCATTTGATGATTTCACCCCGGAAAGTCTCAGCACCCTCATGCTTGAAGGATGGCGGGACAAAGCAGATCTTTCCGCACAGTTGCACAAACGGATTCCGGTGCTGAAAGCCAAAGCGGCTTGGAGTGCGGAGTTGATGGCCGCTTTCGATCAGGGCGGCGATCAACTGGAAACCATTTGGCAGCGTGGACCCGAACTGCCCGAAACCAAATAATTCAAGAAACCGAATTGGAGCCCTATGAAAAAGCTGAATCTTCTCCTTAAAGTTACCTCATTTTTATTGTTCACCGGCATGATGACGTCCTGTGATTCTTCAGGGGGGGATGGCGGGGGAAGTAGCGGTCCACAAACGATATTGGTGATTGGAGACAGTATTTCAGGCAAAGTCAATTATCCCGGTGTTCCGCCATGGCCATCTTTGTTGGCAGACATGAAATCTGAATGGACGGTTGTGAATAAAGCGACCGCCGGTGAGAAAATGAGCGGGGGTCTTAGCAAGGTGGGTGGTTTGCTTGCCGAATACAGTCCCGACTCTTTGGTGATTTTTTATGGCTCCAATGATGCCATCCAGCAGGATACCGCCAATTACGAATCCGATCTTTCCGCCGCCATTCAGGCCGGAAAAGCTGCCGGATGTAAAGTGGTGGTTTGCACGCCGCCTTATATGTATGAAGGTCGGGCCATTTACAATGGGGGGATTGATGTCTGCGTGGCCGGCGCAAAAAGTGCGGCCGGCGCGAACGGCGCCAAAATCGCCAATATCAACGGTGAATTCGGAAGCAACAGCGGCGATCTGTTTCCGGATGGTTTGCATCCTAATTTAGACGGACAACGCATCATTGCGGTTTCAGTTCGCGAAAAACTCTAAAAGACACTGCTGCGAATAAAGGTCCCGTTTATCGTAAGATAACCGGAAGAGATAGAAGCCACCGATCGCGGATCGGTGGTTTCTTATATTTGGATATGATTGGCATCATCTATTTGAACTATTTGAAATACAGCGTATGCTGATTCTTAAACCCAAATAAACCACAAAGGAGAATCATGTCGAACGAGAGTGATCAAGTAATAGACGCCTTACGCAAAGTTGTTGCGGATTCATATGCCCTGATGGGACAAACCCATTTATGTCACTGGAATGTCCGCGGACCTTCCTTTTTTGCTTTGCATATGGCTTTTGAAGAACAATACACAGAGCTGTTTACTGCGATTGATGAAATTGCCGAACGCCTTCGCGCCTTGGGGAAACTGGCACCCGGCGGACTGAGCAATTTGGCCGCCCTGGCCGGAACCCCGGAGTTGAACGAAGATGCCTCGGCCACCGAAATGGTGAAGCATCTCTGTAGCTTAAATAAAAATTTGGTGAAGGATCTGAATACCGCCCGCGAATGGGCCGGTTCTGCCGGAGACAATCAGACCGAAGATTTAATGATTGCCCGCTTACAGGTGCATGAAAAAACCCTGTGGATGTTGCAAAGCTTTTTAGAAGGCTGAGGCAAAGCTATTTGATGCAGCCCACCGGCTGGCGGGGGTTCTGCTTGCCAATGGGGGGGCGTCTATGTTATAGGGCGCTCCCTTTTATTCCCAAGGCACAATATGAAAAATGTAGGATTTATCGGTTGGCGCGGTATGGTCGGTTCCGTTTTGATGGACCGCATGCGTCAGGAAAATGATTTTGAAGGCCTGAACGCGACCTTTTTTACCACTTCGCAGGCGGGGCAACCCGGGCCTGACGGCGCGCCTTTGCAGGATGCACATGACCTGCCTTCGTTAATGAAAATGGACATCCTGCTGTCCTGCCAAGGGGGCGATTACACCAAAGCGGTTCACCCCGGATTGCGTGAAGCCGGATGGAAAGGCTATTGGGTGGATGCGGCCAGCGCCTTGCGCATGTCAAAATCCAGTATTGTGGTTCTCGACCCGGTCAACCGTAAATTAATCGACGAAGGCCTCGAAAACGGAATCCGTGATTTCATTGGAGGAAATTGCACCGTCAGCCTGATGTTGATGGGGCTGCAGGGCCTCTACGAACAGGATTTGGTGGAATGGACCACATCCATGACTTATCAGTCTGCCTCCGGTGCGGGTGCTAAAAACATGAAAGAACTGGTGAGTCAAATGGCGGAACTGGGCGATGCCGGACGTTACTTGGCTTCTGATCCGGCTGCGGAAGTGCTGGAGCTCGACAGATTGATTTCCGCCAAACTTAACGACGGATCTTTGCCTATCGATCAATTCGGTGCGCCCCTGGCCGCCAGTTTGATTCCCTGGATCGATTCTGCGATGGATTGTGGCCGCACCCGCGAAGAGTGGAAGGGCATGGCCGAAACCAATCGGATTCTCGGAACCGAAGCCCATCCGATTCCCGTGGACGGTCAATGTGTACGCGTGGGAGCAATGCGTTGTCATTCCCAGGCGATTACGCTTAAACTGAAAAAAGATGTACCTCTCGAAGAAATTGAAGCGCTGATTAAAGGCGCGAACGAGTGGGTAGAATTTGTGCCCAACCAAAAAGCGGATACGTTGGCCAGACTTACGCCGGCCGCGGTTTCCGGAACTTTGAAGGTTCCGGTGGGGCGTTTGCGTAAAATGATCATGGGACCTGAATATCTGACCTGCTTCACCGTAGGCGATCAGCTCCTCTGGGGCGCGGCTGAACCCGTGCGCCGGATGCTTTTGATTTTGTTGGGAAGAATTTAAGGAAGTCGAACATCGAACATCCAACGTTCAACACCGAACGTCGAATTTCAACGTTGAGCGTTCGATGTTGAGTGTTCAGCGTTCGATTTTTTCTTCTGTTCCCATGCCCATGCGGGTGATGGCGAAATCGTAGCGGACGGGATCTTCAGGGCAGATTCTGGCAAAAGAGGCGGTGATACGCCGGGCGGCTTCGGCATCGGGGTTTTTCCGATGGGTTAATCTCAGTTGTTTGGCGATGCGGAACATGTGGGTGTCGAGGGGAACCCACAGTTTGGCCGGATCCAGGTGTTCGGACCAAATGCCCGGATCGATTTCATCTTTGCGGGTCATCCAACGCAACCACATGGCCAGACGTTTGCAGGCGGAGCTGGCGGCGGGGTTGGGACAGAGGTGACCGGGATCTCCCTCTGCGGAACTGATTTCGTTGATAATGGGAATCAGGGCTTCGCGGTAATTTTTGGTTTCGGATTTTTGCAGACGCTGCCAAACCGGGGTTTGAGAATTCACGCTGTGCCATCCCCGCAGGTGGGCCAACAGATGCGGGGAACGGGTCCAGCGGTAGATAAAACCTTTTAGGGCCTTTTGCTGTTCGGCTTTGGAGGCCTGGGTCAGAAAGGCGGCGGGTTGATGGTCCCAGCGACGGTTTAAATCGTTCAGGGCGTTCTGAATGGCGGCCACCCGTCCGTAGGCCAAAGCCGCGGCGGCCCAGGCGGCGATGACCTGATCTTCCTGCGACTCAAATCCCCAGACAAAGGTCAGGGGATCCGATGCGCGGAAGCGGGCGTGGTTAAAACGGTGGTAATTCCATTCCAGCGAATCCCGGCGGGCGGTCCCGTGTTGACGGCTCAGGGTCGCCACGTTGTCGGCAATCACTTGAGACCGGAGAGAAACGCCAACACTTTTTCAGGATGGGTTTCCGCATTCGGCACTTTTTTCCAATGCTTCAGAATTTTTCCGTCCGGACCAATCACCACCGTAGAGCGAATGATGCCGATTTTGACTTTTCCATACATCATCTTTTCGCCGTAGGCGCCGTATTTGGTCATTACCTTGCGGTCTTCATCGGAAAGCAGAGGGAAGGGGAGTTTGAACTTTTTGCTGAAGGCCTGATGATCTTCCGCGCCATCCGGGCTGACCCCCAATACCACCGCATCCAGCTTTTCGTAGTCGGCGGACAGATCTCTGAAGGTACAGGCTTCCTTGGTGCAACCGGGGGTATCGTCTTTGGGGTAAAAATAGAGGACCACGGTTTTTCCCGCGTAGTCTTTGAGGCTGTGAACCGCTCCGGTCGCGTCCGGCAGTTTAAAATCAGGGGCTTTTTTTCCTTCTTCAATGGGCATGTGATCTCTCCTTATGGGGTTGCGTTTTCAGTGTACCCTGATAGCGCTTTTTCGCAAGTGATGAAAGAAGCCCTCTCCACAACTTTTACCGGAATGGTCACCCTGTTGGTGGCGGCGACCCTGTCGGCGGCCATCATGGGCGGTTTTTCCATGGAAATTCCGGAAGCTCCGGCGGTGAATCCTTTTGATATGGCCTTGCAGGCGGAAGCAAAAGGAATTGAAACGGTGAGCACCGGGCAAATGCGGGAAATGGTTGAATCAGGCAGCCATCTGATTCTGGATGCCCGTGAGTCATCCGCCTACGATGAAGCGCATATCCCCACGGCCCGGTCTTTCTCCATCCATGATTTTGAAGAGCAGTTTCCTGTCATGCTTCCGATGTTATCATCTGGAATGCCGGTGGTGGTGTATTGTACAGGTCCCTTTTGTGATGATGCCTTGCGGTTGATTGAACGCCTGCGGGAAACTGGATTTCCCAACGCGGTTTTATATCTCGATGGCATGGAGGGCTGGGAATGAAGAGGTCGGAAGACGGAAGACGGAAGCCGGAGGTCGGAGGTCGGAAGTCGGAGGTCGGAGGCCGGAAGTCGGAAGACGGAAGTCGGAAGTCGGAGGTCGGAGGCCGGAAGTCGGAGGTCTGGGGGAGTCGGGTTTTTGTTTTGGGTCTCCGTCTGTTGATTTCCGGTCTCTTTTTGTACAGTGGCTGGATCAAGATTCTGGATTCCGAAGCTTTCATGGCCGCGGTGCAGGGCTACCAAATTTTGCCGGATGCGTTGATCGTCCCGGTGGCGGCGCTGGTTCCCTGGCTGGAAGTTTGGTGTGCGCTGGCACTGTGGATCACACCGCCTTTCCGGCGGGCGGCCTGGATGTGGATCCTCCTGATGTTGCTGGTTTTCACGGTGGCCAAGATCTCTGTTCTGCAAAGAGGCATTGCCACGTCCTGCGGTTGCAGCGGATCAGATGCGCTGATGACCTGGAAAGATGTATGGAGCAACCTGATTTGGCTGGGTCTGAGTGTTTCCGGTTGGCGCTGGGACCGTAGAGGATAAATAAAACAGCCCGCCGTTCAGCAGAATTAACCGCTCTGACGACTATGCGCGACGACGTTTGCTGGCGACAAGCAAGGTTACACTCATCCCCAGCAACATCATTACAACCGATGAAGGCTCAGGAACTGCAACTACACTGATATTGTCAAGATAAGCATCCTCATCGTTGGTCGATCCATTCCAAACAAAACGCATCTGGAAGGAATCAGCCGACAAAGTATCCGAGTAATAGCTGGATGGTACAATCACCGAGTAGTTTTTGAAATCGCCAGCGGTCGCACTGCCTTCAGCCCCTGTAACTGTAATCTGAGTCCCGGTATATTCACTGGTTTGTGCAAAGCCACTTGCTATGCCCGTGCTTTTCAATACCGGTTGAAACCCAGCCCCTTGCCCGAAATCTATGGAAAAAACGAGATTATCCGCGGTTTCAACCGAAGCAACTCCCGCAAAAAACTCAAACGAGAACTCCAAATCCTGACTCACATTCGGGATGGTGACAGCATTCGTCAGTGTCACGGTGCGAACTCCATCCCGCATGAACAAGCTATTCGAAGGCGACGCAGAATAATCACTCGTGAGGAAAATGAGAGATGTACCTGACCCCCGAGTCCAGCCCGTGGGATAGGCACCCGCTGTTTGGCTATCGAAATCATCAAAGAAAATCGCTGCATTGAGTGAAGCTACAGTAAGCAGGGAAACGAGGGATAGACATAGATATTTAGCTTTCATAAAAAATATAGTACAAAAATAATTGACATAGTCAAATCATTTTCTTCAGCGCTATGATCGCACCTATATGACCCGGCTGACTTTCAACGTCCGCAGTATTCGGCTTATACACCCTCAGACCGGATCTCCAGACCCCTTCCGGGGGACGGTCCTATTTCAGGCGGCAAATGGCAACGCCGGAGACCGGAATCGGCAGCGAATGAACGCCGTCTAATGCAGTCGGGGAGGCGTGGTCGATTGCCTTGCCCTGACAGGTAAAGATTTGCATCTTCTCAATTTCGACTTCAGAGGTGAAGTCGACGACCAATCGGGATTCGTGACCGCCGTTCACCAGAATCAACCGCTCTGATGACAATGCTTCCGCATCGATTCGAATTACCCGGTCGGCATAGCCCACCAGCAGGGTGTCGTTGCCGTGTTGGGCGCTGACGACCGGATACAGGTCCTGCGGGTATTGAGGATTCAGTTTACCCGTCAGTAAAAGCTCCCGGTGTTCCATCCAGAATTCGAGATAGAAACGCAGGGTTTGCTCCTGATCCGCAGTGATCACAGATTTTCTAACCGAAATTTGCGGCACCGAAAACAAGGTTGCCCACAACTGATGTGCGACCTGTTCCGGACTTTCTTCGGGGTGCCACATGATCATGTCCGAATGCACGGCGGTGTTGCCTGCAAGCAATCTGACATCTAGGGTGCGCACCCGGTTACTCAAGGCATCATTCGGACAATCCTGCGCGCGGAAAAGGTTGCCGTATTTGCGCATGGCCGGTCCGATATATTTTTGACGGAACTCGATCAGAATATCCGGACTGATTTTTTTCAGGGAGGCCATCACGTCTGTCAGCAGACGGTCGGCCGCCGCAGGCACGGAAAGCATGTCCGCCTTTTCATCCACATCCGATCCGGGAAGTTCGGCGGTGAACTGATCGACAAAATCCAGTTTGAGTCCATCGACGCCCCATTCTTTGACGGCGCGTTCATAACATTCGATCAGATACTCCCTGACTTCCCGGTAACGGGGATCCAGGCAGGCCGCATTGCGGAAAGGTTTCGGCAATACCCGGTTTTGAAAACGCTTCCAGGTTTCGCTTTTCAGGCCGGCATAGGGGACCGAATACCAGATCATGTACTTCATACCCATTTGCTGTATGCGTTTCACATGTCCGGCAAAGTCAGGAAATTTGGAGGTGGCGATCTCCCAGTCCCCGCAGAAGGCATAGCCTTTGTTTTCATCGTCGGTCTGCCAGCCGTCATCGAGAATCACGGTGCCGCAGCCCAGATCACGGGCCCATTGGCACTCCGCTTCGATGACTTCGGGGTTGAGCTCCTGATGATAGCTGTACCAAGTGGAATAGACCGGCTCCAGTGCGGATGCGGGCACGGATTCGGGGCGGTAGGCCTCCATGTCCGCCCACCACTGTGCAACATCGGATAAAGCCTGCTCGAAGCCGATTTTCCGTTCGTCGCGTCTGAGGGTGATTTCATAGGAATCCATCTCCGGCGTCGGTGCATCAAAAAGGATCACCCGGCAGCGGGCGGTGGCGGTTTCCTCATTTACCTGCGCCTTGATTTTGAGCGGGTTGACCGCATCGGACAAAGCAAAGCAATGACGGTTTTCACCGCGTCCGGAAAACAGACTTATGACCGGCGCATTCAGGGTCGCGTAGCTGTTGAGATACATCGTCCAGTCGGCGGTCAGAGAACGGTTGGAGTTAATTTCAGGATGCCATTTGCCGGCAATGTCCAGCAGCGGCACCTCCCATTCCAGCAGAATGGGTTCCGGAACCACTGAGCTCCCGAATTGAAAAGTGTAACGTCCGATGGTTAACCCGTCGTCCTGCGTCAGAACCGATTCCTCCACTTTGAAAGAAAAGTCATTTTCAAAAGCTGTGATTTTAATCGAAAGCGGAGCGGATATTTCAGGTAGTTTTGTATTCATAAAAATAAATTAAAGGCCGTCAGGCAAAACCCGACGGCCAAAAGATGATGTTTTGGTTATCTTTTCGTCTTCATTCGGCCAAATTGAATGCTCAAAAGAATCAGAAAATAACAAGTCTGCGTTCGCTTGAATATCTCCTATGAAAAACAATGCGATCGTGACGAGTATAGTGGAAGAGTTTAGATGATTTCATGGATATGAACAGCCTGTGACTAAGTCAATATAAAGTTTTTTACATTTCTTTGATTTTATTGACCCTCTGAGAATCTTTTTGCGCCGTCAGCTCAATTTTCTCCTATAAAACTGCCCGATCCAAACGGCAGCCATGAACGTGCGTGTCAATATCTTGAATCATAACTCCAAATAATACACCGCTCTGCGTCCTTCGTGTATGGAGTCAACGGTCACGGAAGTGCCTGTTCGGTTCCAGCGCGGATGTAAATCGCAGCGCACATCCACGGGATAATGATCCGGTTGCGTATGTGAAAAAGACCCTAACAGTTGAAGATCTCCAGTGGCGCAATCAACTCGCGCAACTTTTTGCACCCCATCAACCGCATAGGTATCCGCCAGCATGCTTTTCCCGTCAGGAGAAAAGATGAGATGCCCCATGGGTCCCATCCCTGTTGAAATCCGCTCAATATTCAGGGGGGTATCCTGCTCATCAAACACCACATATTCGCTTCCGGTTCCCTGCCAATTCGCATCCAGCAGCATTTCGTTCGGGCTGCGTCCCCATATCTGATGAGAAACCCCGTTCCACATGGCATTGTTAATAGGACAGCGCAGATCACTGCCGTCAATGTTCGCAGTATACATGAATGTTTGCCAGGGCCATGGATTCTTTTTTTCAGGTTCTGCACAATGTCTGAACAGAAACTGTATCCTGGATGAATCACAGTTGAAGCCGATATGATTCAGCCACAGATGCTTCTCTTCGGTCATGTATTTCGCAGGATGGATTTCCAAAAGATCTGAATAAGAGATGATCAGCCGGTCTTCACCCGTTTCCAGATTCACCATATAGATTCCGTCCCCATCCCCACAGGGAGATTTGTCTAGCACCGCATCCGCATAGGAGTATCCGCGTCGCGGGATTCTGGCAAAATTCAAACTTGCACCCCATTTCCCATCCGGACTTATCGCATAAAGAGGGCGTGAATACCCGCCGACCACACCGTCTTTCAATGAGACTATTCGGGCAATCAGTTTATTTTTAGATTCATCCCAGTCATTAAACACAAAGCAGTCCTGTTTATGTTCCAGCCACAGGGTCATCGCGCCCTGTTGGTGGCACCAGGCTCTGGTTGTGGTAAGCGGCGTAAACGACTCGCTTCCTTTTTTTAAATAACCGATCTCTGCCTGTTCTCCCATTTCAGGAATGCGTTCTGCTTGCCCGACCTTTAAACAAAGGTGCAATTCATCATCTTTACTCCATGGGCAGCGGTCATAATATCCAAAGAAATAATGAGCATCTGTCGGAGAAAGACGCTTCCATTTATATTGATTGTCAATGCTTTTCATTATGGTGCTGCCCCTTAGGTTGGAGCGTTCGTTAAGTTCGTCTAACTAGGTTGGGGTTTTGGTTGAGTTGAGGCCGACTGTGTATGGTTCTGGGGTCTATTTGTTCAGCGATCGAAGCCGCATCACAGGGTTGTCAATCGTTCTCCACTTCTTCGCGGACTTCGTCAAGATCTTTGAACCCGTGTATATTCAAAAGTCTATGCCGGTTGGCGCGGGGATCGTCGCGGGCAGCACAGGCATTCTTGTCTGTGGTCCCCCAAAAGGGGCGCTTTTCTCTTTTCAATCACCCATTGGAAGCGATAGGAACATGAGTTCAGTATAATATTAGGCGAATTATGAAAAACCCACTTTTAGCATTCACATTAAATTTTTTCTTTCCAGGTGCTGGACTAGCATATCTTGGAAAGTGGAGGTGGGGTTTTATAAACTTAGGTTGCGTCTTGCTAATAGGTGTCATCCTGGCATTTGCGCTACCTGATGATTTGTTTTCTACATACAGCAACATAATCGCTGCAGGTCTAGGAGGCGGGTCAGGTGGATTAGCGCAATCTTTGGCGACTCAAAGGAATCAGAAAATTAAACGAAATGAAGAAAAGGCCTAACGATGCGTCCAAGCGCCCCGAGAGTACTCGGTCCGCTTGACTTGAGAGTTATCTCATGAAGAAATTTAATAAAGCAGCTCCCGTCGCGTTCGTCCCGGGATGTCTGATTGCTTATATCTTTGCCATCATATTTGAAAATACAGATGCATTCTGGGAGATTAAATCTGATGTCTGGGGAAATTATATTTTTTTACCTTTTTGCGTGATCGGTTCGTTGTGGATGACGTACGTTCACAGGAAATCAAGATGGCTTCCATTGATGATACTGATGGCGATCCTGGTAGCAGGTGCAATCAGGCTTTTATCTGAAATCATGTGGCGTGTATCTCTTGGATGAACAGCAAGCCGCATGGAGTTTGAACTCGTAACCATACTATCACCAGAGTTCTCCTGACTTAGAGCGAACAAACAAAAAGGATAATAATCACCGCTCAGAACGGGTCGGAGCGGGTGGACGTTTGCTGATGGGAAAATTTAAACCACAGATCCACGCAGATTCACACAGAAGGTCGTATCCGCAACTTTTTGGTTTTCTAAGAATATCCGTGTTAATCTGCGTGCATCTGCGGTTTAAAATAATAAAGGGAGCTCATGCCAAAATTTGAACATATTCGTCATCAGCCTCCCTTGGTTTTGGAGGAGGCGCGGCCCCTGATCATTGCCTGCAGTCCTTTAAGCAGTCATGTGAATTTATCCACCATCTTGCGGATGGCGGGTTGCTCGGGGGTTCAAGAGGTGATTGCGACAGGGAATGCGAAGATCAAAAATGCGATTGCGCGGGACAGTGCGGAAACCGTGAAGCTGACGGTGAAAAACAGTTTGCCGCCGGTGCTCAAAAAGTTGAAGCAGCAAGGCTACATCTTGGTGGGACTGGAACAGACCACGAATTCGACGGTGTTGTCGGAATATGCTTTCCACCGGAAAACTGTGATCGTGGTGGGGTCGGAGAGGGAGGGTCTCTCCCAGGAAAATTTAGATTTACTGGATGCGGTGGTGGAGATTCCGGTGTGGGGCATGCCTTTTTCTTACAATGTTGCCACGGCCACCTCTTTGGCGATTTATGAATATTGCCGCCAATTTCCTGAAGGGTAGTTTGGGTTTTCTCCGGGAGAGGCAAAAGCCGGTCAAGGGGGCGTTGCTTTTGAGCCCTGCGGGCTGTCACAGGCAGTTACAGCGCCCGGGTTTTGTAGCCCTGCTCTGAAAAGTATCGTGCCACTTCCTGAGTGTATCCGTGGTCGGCCCAGATTTCTTCGGGGGCGCATTCTTTGACGGTTTGCAAAAGTTCCGGCCAGTCGACATGATCCGACACGGGGAATCCCCGGTCAAAGGAACCGCGAATTTTGTTGTTTTTGAAAAGAGTCCAGCCGGAGGCGAAGGCGCTGCGGACGGGTCCGAGCTTTGCGCGGATCGCGGGTTTGTAGGCCGCAGGTGAAATCACCAGCAGGGCCTTGCCTTGTTCCCGTTTGAAGGCATCGATTTTTAAGGTGTGGGTGAAGGGGAGTTGAATACCCGCTTCGCGGTAGAAAGGTAAAAAGGGGAGAATGGCGCCGTGAACGTAGATGGGGCCGGTTTCCGGATTGAGCATGGCCAAGAGGCGTTGGGCTTTGCCCAGACTGTATCCGATCAGCACCGAATTGATTCCCTCCGCTTGATTCTGTTTCCACCATTCATCCATCTCGTCCGCAATATCCGCCGGGTCGGGCCAGCGATAGACGGGCAGGCCGAAAGTGGTTTCGGTGACCAGGAGGTGGCAGGGGACGGGTTCAAAAGCTTCGCAGGTGGGATCGGTCCCGCGTTTATAATCTCCGGTGACCACTGCGGTTTTTCCATCCACTTCAATGCGCACCTGGGCGGAGCCCAGAAGATGCCCGGCCGGATGGAGAGAGATTTTGGCGTCCCCGATTTGTAAAGGCTCTCCAAATGGGAGGGTCTGCATTTTGGTTTTGGGTCCAATGCGTTCCCGGACAATTTTGGATCCGGAGAGGGAAGTGAGCACGGCTTTGTGTCCGCGGCGGGCGTGGTCGGCATGTCCATGGGTGATGATGGCGCGGTCGACGCGGTGACGGGGATCAATATAAACATCGGCCGCGGGACAGTAGAGTCCGGCCGGGGTGGTTTCCAACAGGGTCATAACACATCCTGAAGTGCCAACCACGCGAGTCGAACACAGGTCATGCGCATCTGCCGGGCCCGCACAGCTCCGAGGGCGGGCAGGGCGGGGCTTCCCCATTCGGCCTGCCAGTCCTGTTGCCCTTCAAAAAAATTGAGCGCCTCGTTTATGCGGGAGCGGGCGGCTTCGGTGCTGCAGCCGTTGAGCTCCTGACAGAGTGCGGTGCAGGAGGCCACGCAGACCGCACATCCCTGGGCGTAAAATTCCAAATTCTGAACTTTCCCGTTTCCAACTTCTCCAAACAGTGCCACTTCATCTCCGCAGGCCGGGTTCCGTCTTTCGGAAAGGGGGTCGGGGGCCGTTTCCGGCTTTCGGAAACGGGTATCTTTGGATAATTGGAGCAAGTCGTCTTTGTACATCGCTGTGCTCTCTTATCTGCCCGTCGGAGGGTGGCTTGCAGTCCGTAGCTGTGTAATTGGTGCAGGTGGAGTTCGGCCTGTTCCCGTTCCTCGGTGGCGACCAGCGATTTCCCCTGGTTATGGACCTCGAGCATGAGCTTGGTGGCCAAAGAGCGGTTATAGCCGAAAACTTTCTCCAGGACGTAGACCACGTAGGACATGAGGTTCACGGGGTCGTCCCAGACCACGATATTCCAGGGAATGTCGAGGGCGGTTTGGTTTTCAGTTTGGGTTTCGGTTTCTCCCATCAGTTTTGCTCCTCTCCCCAGGCGGTGAGGAGTAGTTTGCGGGATCCGCCGTGATTCCGGTGTTCACAGAGATAAATGCCCTGCCAGGTTCCCAAAGCCAATCGACCTCCGGAGATGGGAAGTTGCAGGGAGGGTCCCAATAAACTGGCTTTGATGTGGGCCGGCATATCGTCAGGACCTTCGAGAGTATGGAGGTAATAGGGTTCGTTTTCGCGTACGCTGGCATTAAAGTACGACTCAAAATCGTCCAATACTTCCGGGCTGGCATTTTCGTTGAGGGTCAGAGAGGCGGAGGTGTGCTGAATAAAGACTTGCAGCATCCCCACCTTGATTTCACGCAATTCCGGGATGGCCTCCAGAATTTCGCGGGTGACCAGATGAAAGCCCCGTGAGCGTGCCCGCAGACTGATTTGTTTTTGAATCCATTTCATAAATCCTCCCTACATTAACCGGAACACAGTTCAACTCCCTTTCAATTCCGGCTTCACAGCGCCCTGATCCTAAGCTATGAGGTAAAGATGCAAAAAACCGCACTCTTTCTTATTTTGATCCTTTCCGGCGTTACCCGGCTCTCTGCCCAGAACCGGGCACAACCGGTGGATGGCTTTGCTGCGGAGGTGGACGGCAAGATTATCACCGTGGGGGATGTGATTGAGCGGGTGCGGCCGGCATTGTCTCAGTTGAACCGGGAATATCAGGGTGCGGCTTTGGTTGAAAAACAAGCTGAACTGTTTGATGACGGATTGGAAAAGTTGATTGAACAACGCCTGATGATAGCCTTTTTTAACAAGGTGGAAGCGCAACTGCCCGCCAGTGCGGTCAGGGAGCGCAAGGATGCCATTATGCGGGAGCGCTTTGATAACAGTGAAGAAGTCTTGATGCAGGCTTTACGGAAAGTTGGAAAAACGATTCAGGAATGGGAGGATGAGTTGCGGGATCAGATGATCAGCCAGTCCATGGTTCAGCAA
This sequence comes from uncultured Verrucomicrobiota bacterium, assembly GCA_937127435.1. GTDB lineage: Bacteria > Verrucomicrobiota > Kiritimatiellia > SS1-B-03-39 > UBA6053 > UBA6053. Next base: position 19,581 of record CAKZLZ010000111.1, read on the forward strand.
TTTGTCCGCGCAAAAATCAATGTATCCCCCCGGGAAATTCGGGAAGCCTACGAGGCGCAAAAATCCGAACTGCAGCAGGATACGGAACTGAAACTCCGGTCGATCGCTTTTCGTCCCGCCCCGAAAGGCGAAGAGCAGGAGCGTTTGTCAAAAATTCAGGATACCATGCGGGCTTTGGCCGAGGGAAGGGATTTTGCTGAGACCGCGATGGAGTTTTCGGAAGGACCCAAGGCGGAACAGGGAGGAGATGAGGGGTGGATAAATTTGGATCGTTTACAGGAGGAATTAAAAATCGCGCTTCAAGATGTCGAGCCGGGAGAAATTACCCGGGTAATCGAAACGCCGGTTCAGACCTACATTTTTAAAGTGGAAGACCGGCGCGGTGGTGAAACGCAGACCCTGGCGGAAGCCCAGCCGCTCCTGCAGCGGGAAATTGAAGAAGTGAAGTATAAAGAAATTTATGAGAATTGGATGCAGGGACTGTATGATCAATTTCAGGTGCGGATGTTTAACCCGGATATTTCCGCGGTGACCGGAGATCTCTAGAATGAAGAAGCGTGTGGGAATTTCCATAGGGGATCCCAACGGGATCGGGTTGGAAGTGGGGTTGAAGGCCATTTCGGAGCTCGGGGAGCGGAGCGCGGACACTCGTGTCCTAGCGGAAAAAAATAGAGAAAATGCGAACATTGAACATCCAACATTGAACAGTGAACATCGAACGGATGCGGTAGAATATTGCTTTATTGGCGATCCGGATTTGATTTCTTCCACGGCAAAGCAGCTGGAAATACCGGTTCCTGAGATTTTAGAAAGTTCGGCGAGGTTTCCGAAAGCGAAGTTTGGGGAGTGCACAGTGGAAGCGGGGATTGCTTCCTCTACCTGGGTGGAAGAAGGGATTCAGGGCTGCTTAAACGGGACGTTGGATGCTTTGGTGACCGCACCCATCAATAAACAGGCCTGGGATTTAGCCGGCGTGGGTTTTCCGGGTCACACGGAATTGCTGGCGGATCGTTGCGGCACAGACCGCTTCGGCATGCTGTTGGCGGGAAAAGGACTGCGGGTGATTCTGGCAACCCGGCATGTGCCCATTTCCAAAGTGCCTGAAGTTTTGAACGAAAAAGAAATTCGCCTGGCGGTATCGTTGCTGTGTGAGGGCTTGCCCTTGTTCGGAGTAGATGCGCCGCGGATTGCGATCTGCGGACTCAATCCGCATGCCGGCGATGGCGGAAGCATTGGGGATGAAGAAGTTACCTGGATTACCCCCCTGATCGAAAAAATGAAAACAGAAGGGTATCCGGTGACCGGACCGCGTCCGGCCGACACGGTTTTTCACGAAGCGGTAAACGGGGCCTACGATGCCGTGGTGGCCCTGTATCATGATCAGGGTTTGGGACCGCTGAAACTGTGGGCATTTGATGAAGGCGTCAACATCACCTTGGGGCTGCCGATCATTCGAACCTCCCCGGATCACGGCACCGCATTTGGGATTGCCGGACAGGGGATTGCCCGACCGGACAGTATGATCGAAGCCCTCAAAGCCGCCACCCAACTTTGCAACCGGGAGAATCCATGGAAGACATCTTTCCCTGCCTGACACGTTCACGCGAAGTGCGGCACTATCTTTCCGATATCGGATTTTCTCCGAGCAAAAGCATGGGGCAGAACTTTTTGATTGATGCGAATATGCGCGATCTCATTCTTGATGCTTCCGGCGCGGGGGCGGATGACCGGGTGGTGGAAGTCGGGCCCGGACTTGGAGTGATGACGGAAGGGTTGATGGAGCGGGCAAAACATGTGACCGCCATCGAACTGGATTTCCGTTTGGCTGAGCATTTGCAACAGCGCTTCGAGGGAGTGAAAAATCTGACTTTGCTGAATCAGGATGCCACCAAAACCGAGTGGGCGCCATTGCTGCGTCCGGATCCGGTGCGGGTGATTTCGAATTTGCCCTATTCAGTGGGAAGCCGCATTTTGTATGATTTGGCGGATCCGCAACTGGCACCGGTTTCGGTGACGGTGATGTTGCAGAGTGATGTGGCGGACCGGATGCTGGCGGCGCCTTCGACGGAGATGTACGGTTTGTTGACGGTGCGGATGAGTTGGGCCTTTGATATTTCCCGGGTACGCAATGTGCCGGGAAATTGTTTTTATCCACCTCCAAGAGTGGGAAGTTCGGTGGTGCATTTGGAGCGCCGGGCAGAACCTCCGGCTGAGGTAAAAGATTTTGCCACCTTCGAAAAGCTCACCCGCTTTGCTTTTACCAAGCGGCGAAAGCAGTTGCGGAGCATTCTGAAAAGTTTTGGTGCTCCGTTGGAAGATGGCCCGGTTGATCTCACCCGACGTCCTGAAACCCTGACGCTGGAAGAGTGGGCGGAGTTGAGTAATGCGGTGGGCACCTGCTGAAGCGGGTGATGGAGCCGCGTGAACGCGGGACTCTGAAATTCTTCGGGTAGGTTCGGAGTTTCAGGTCTAGGTTGAGGGGGCACCTGCTGAAGCAGGAGATAGAACCGCGTGAACGCGGGACTCCGAAATTCTTCGGGGAGGCTCTTCTGTTTAAATAAAAAAAAAAAATAATTCCGGAAATCTCGCACTTCCCTGCTTTCGGGTGATGAACCCTACAGCAAGGAGCGAAAGATGTATGACTGGCAAAAGATGACGGCAGAAGAGCGGACGGCGATATTGGCGAGAAGGATTTGTGAACAAAAACCCTGGCACCGTCCAAGTATCTTTGAGGGAAATAAGTGGTTTCATGTGACGGCAAGCTGTTATCAGCATCAACCGCTGATCGGATTTTCGACTGAACGAATGATCCATTTTTCAAATGAACTTCTTCGTACGTTTAAAGAGTGTCAGGCGGAACTTTCTGCCTGGGTGCTGTTGCCGAATCACTATCATGTGTTGGCCAAGGTTTTCATGAAAGCCGGATTACAGAAGTCTCTGGGCAAACTTCATGGTCGAAACTCTCATCAGTGGAATGTGGAAGAGGAGGCATCCGGACGAAAGTGTTTTCATGGGTTGTTGATGAAACCGATAAAAAGCGAGAGCCATCGGATATCGACGATGAATTATATTCATCATAATCCGGTGAAACATGGGTATGTAGAAAAATGGGGGGATTGGATTTTTGGCAGTGCGTTGGAATATTTGGAGAATACGCCTGTCAGTGAGGTGCGTAAATCGTGGGAGAGGTTTCCGGTGTCCAATATGGGAAAAGGGTGGGATGATTGAAGGAGGTTGAGGAGATCACCCGCTGAAGCGGGTGGTGGAACCGCGTGAACGCGGGACTCCGAAATTCTTCGGGTAGGTTCGGAGTTCGGGTTTAGGTTGAGGGGGCACCTGCTGAAGCAGGAGATAGAACCACGTGAACGCGGGACTCTGAAATTCTTCGGGAAGGTTCGGAGTTCCACGTTTACGTGGTTTTTCCGATCCGTTTACGGTGAGGGTGCAGCAGAACCCGCGTTCCTCTCTTTATGTGATCGGGGGGATGTGATGAGAAAATTCGCTTAGCAGTCGGGGAACATTTTGTAAGGCTGTGTTCAGAGCTTTGGTATCCTGATGATGCCAGGCGCTGAGAGCTTTTTGTTCGAGTTGGATGAGCCCGTTTTTCAGATGCATGACCGCTTCGTGTAGTGGTCGCAGTGGAAGCTCTTGAAGCATTTCGTCCCGTTCATCCGGCAGCAAGCCGCCGATCAGGAGGTTGGGTTCCAGCGAAAAATGTGCGCGGGCATTCCGGGTTTCCACAATCTGAAGGGTGAGGGCGAAGCGGTCGGATCCGCATAGCTGCTGATACGCTTTCGGAACCGGTTGGGGACCGAGAATGAGTTGGGCCAAGATATTATAGGCCTTGTCATTTTTGCCGTACGCTGCGAGCTGTTCGGTTTTCAGATCTTTTCCCGGGAAAATGTTAAGCGAGGTATTTTCGGTTAAGAGTTCCTGAACGGGGGCCCATTTGGGATGTCCGAAGGCATCATAGCCGGAAAAAACAGAGAGGGAAGAGGGCGGGCGTTTCGACTTTTTATCATGAAAGTCGTACACGCATCCGTCGTGAAAGATCTCGAGAGGATTTAAATAAGCTTCTGCTTGTTCAATAACCTGGCTGCGCAGGTCGGGTTCGAAGCGGAGCTCTCCGGCTTCCGCGCAATTGATTTGCAGAGAGAGGGTGAGGGGAAGATTGAGTTCTTCCGGTTCGAGCAAAGGGAATTTTTCCAGCAGGGTATCCCGGACGAAACTGCGCAAGGCATCCGCAGCCGCTTTTTCGCGACGTTGGCTCCGGGTATTTTCTGGGGGATTAGGGTTCGACATGACTTGGAAAAGGACTAAGCCAATTGCCATGATGAATAAAGGAAAAACGAAGGCCGCGCTGTTTGATTTAGATGGAACTTTGGTTGATTCCCTGCAGGACATTGCAAACGCGATGAATGAAGTGTTGCAACATCGCCACTTCGACACGCATCCGCTGGAAGCTTATAATACCTTTGTAGGAGACGGGATGGAGGAATTGATCCGTCGGGTTTTACCGACAGAAATTGAACCTTGTTCCCGGCTGATTGAGGCCATGGTGTTGGAAATGAAAACGGCCTATGCCTTGCACTGGCGGGAGCATGCGTTTCCTTATGCGGGGATTCGGGAGATGTTGGCCGCGCTTATTGCCTCGGACATTCGCGTGGGGATTTTAAGCAACAAGCCGGATGATTTCGTCCGTGAAATGGTGGCTTTCGTTTTTCCCGAAATCAAATTTGAAACCGTGCGCGGGGTTACGGTTGGCGGACCGATCAAGCCTTCGCCCGACGGAGCCATTGCCATTCTTGCGGATTGGGGCCTGGAGCCTTCGGAGGTCCTTTACGTTGGGGATACGAATACGGATATGGCCACCGGAAAAAATTCCGGGATGTTTACCATGGGCGTAACCTGGGGATTTCGGGACCGCGCAGAGCTCGAAAGCAGCGGGGCGGATCAGGTGGTTGAAAGCCCCGCAGAAATTGTGGAATGGCTATTAAGATAATTTAAATCCCTCTTTAAAAGGGGGAGTGAAAGTGCTTATTCGGCGGCTTGTAACACAATTCGGCCAAAGCGGGGATTGCTGGGGCTGATGGGGACAGTGTCCCGCACGGTATAGGTGGTGCTTGAATTTTCGATGACCACGATTTCAGAACTGCCCGGTGTGGGGGAGGCGGGAGACCAGATACTTAAATCACCACTGAACTGGGCGCTGTACCAGGGGCCTTCCGAACCGGAAGGTTTGCTGAAGCTGATTTGCAGATACTGTTGTCCGCCGTCCTCGACAATGTTCACCCCGCCCCCTGCGTCCACGGCAAAGAGGCTTTCGGCATCGATCGTATTCGGATCCGTGCCCATGGCCAGTTCGGCAAGATTGTTGATGTCATCGTTATCGGGGTCATCATCCGGATCGGTGACGCCGGCAAGGATTTGGGCGTCCGTAAAGTTTTCTTTTACCCAGAGTTCATAAGGGCTGATGCCTCCGGCAATGCGGATCACGGGACGGGTGCTGATTCCCTGATAGCTGAAAAAGTTTCCGCCCAGCCAGAGTTGACCTCCTGAATCTTCTTCGAGGGCATAAACTCTGACAGTGTCAATGTCGGCAGGGTCTGTGCTAAAGCTCACACCGTCCTGTTGGTAGAAGGTGGGGTCGGCGGTTCCGGAAAGATCCAAACGTTCGACGCCTCTGACCGGAGTAATGAAATTGCCGGAGATGACGAAGCGATCATTTGCCTGGATGATCAGGTTGTTAATCCGTTCCGTGCCTTCTGACGCATTGAAACCAAAAGCAGGCGGGGTAAAGGTGGCATCGAATGCACCCGTGCTGGTGATGCGGGCCATGTACTGAGCCGCATTCTCATCGTACGCGCTGAAAGTCCCTGTAATAAGGTATTTCCCGTCTGTTTGTTTCTGAATATCAAAGACCCGACTAAGTGTACTGACGCTGCTGATATCATGCGCACCCGCATCCGGGTTAAAGCTGCCGTCTTCGGTTCCATTCGAATTCAGCCGGATGATACCTGACTTAAATCCGGTACCGGTCGATCCAATATAAAAACTTCCACCTACCATGATCTTTCCATCGCTCTCTACCAGCATGCAACGGATTTCCGTATTCCATCCGGTATTAAAGGGGAGGTTGAGGGCGCTGGTAGTGTTGCGGGTTCCGTTTTCATTTAACCGGATGAGGCCCTCTGCATTTACTCCGTCAAAGGTGGCGAAATCTCCTCCCACCAAAATGCCTCCATCACTTTCCCGGGCCATGGCATAGATTTCGCCCGCGGGGCCTGTGCCCAAGTTGGACACAAAGCTTGTATCTAAAATGCCGTTTTCTGAAAGTCTTGCCAGTCCGGGGCAGGCGGTTCCGTTATACGCAGTGAAGTCGCCGGCGACCAGGAGTTTGCCGTCGCTCTGGGGGACAATCACATTGACCGCTGCGTTAAATCCGCTGCCACTCACAAAACTGCTGTCGACAGATCCGTCGGCATTTAATCGGGCAATATGGCGGATGCTGTCAAAGTCACCTATGCCGCTGGAAATAGATCCACCAATAATCACTTTCCCGTCTTCAAGGGGAACGATGGCACTAACGGTAGTATTAAATTGGGGGGGCGCAAAAGTGGTGTAGCGTTGACCGGGATCCAGGATCTTTAAGCTGAGGGTGTTTTTACCGGTGTCCAGTACACCGCCGACGGGATTGGAAAGAGTGAGGGTCAGGTCTTCCGTGCCCTCATTTAACAGATCCGGGCGGATGGGGATGTAGATGATTTTATCCGTACTGTCTCCGTCCGCCCAGGTGACGGTTCCGGAAGCGGCATAATAATCCGTGGAGGCAATCGCGGTTCCGTCGCTGGTGGCGTAATCGATAGAAAGGGCACCTGCGGACTGGTAGGCTCGTTGCAAAACGACTTGGGCATGGCCGATTTGCTCGTCGACTTCCATCACGGTATCCCGAAAAGAGACACGGGGATCAAAAGTGATTTGAACATCGATCCACTGGTCGGGCTCGCTCCCGCCTTTGGCCAGGGTTTCGAAAGTCACGCCGGCCGCGGCATCATAGTAGCTGCTTCCCACGGGGAGTCCTGCATCCTTTCTATCCTCTGTTTCGCTCCCCTTGGACTCCGGGGTCATATCAATGAGGCTGGTTTCCCGGTTTTGCGCCATATTTTCACCCACCACATAGGCGGCGTTGGACAAATTATAGCTGCTGCTGGTGTAGAGTTGGCGGAATCCCACCCAATAATTAATTTCTCCCACCATGGGCACTTTCAGGGCGAGGGTCGCGTTGTCCTTGGCATCTATATGATCAAAACGATAAATCCTCCAGGTGCCGTCGGCGTTGGCTTCCGCAACTTTATTGTCCGGGATCCATTGGAGTTGATTTTTTGCGAGGGGGTTAAAATGCCCTTCGGGCTCATCCCCATTGCCCATGGTATCGAAGATGTCGCCGTATTCGAAGCTGCCGGGGACATCATAGTCATCAGGGTCTGCGGAAAGATCTTCTTCCGGATTATAATAATTGGCGTGGTAGAGGCCGAAATTATGTCCGAATTCGTGAAGGATGACGCCCACATTGTTTTGGCCGTTGATCCAATGATAAGCGGGGCGATTGGAAGGAGCGCCGATGTCCGCAAATCCGCCATAGTTGATTTCTGAACCCGGCACCTCACTCTCACTGATATCCGGGAAAAATACCGCCACCACATCGTAATTCTCGAGGGTGAAATCCACTGCGGCCAATTGGCGTGCATCGTAATGGAGGGTGTCGTTATAAATAAAATCAGAAGCATAGGCCGCCCCTTGAGACGGCATTCGGTAAAGGTTGTCGCTTACGGTATAAGTAATACCGGCATCCCCGTAGCTATAATTATCAAAATGTCCATCCACAGAGGCAAGAGTCGCTTCAAGATCGATTTTGCTCACGGGTTCCCCGGGGAAATCAGAAAAGTCCACCCGGATAAACAGGACTTGCATTTGGTTGGTCTGAAAGGGGGTCGCGTCCGCATCGGTGGATCCCTGATTTCCCCCCTGATCTCCTGCGAGCCAACGGATGACAGAAGGTTCCTGTTTGGAAACCCGGTCTTCAATCTCCACCATCGATTCTGCCTGTGCGAAAGCAATGATGTTCCCGCCAATAACAGTTTGGATGGATGCATTTTGTTCGCCGGTGATTGGATCGATCCCGTCAGGGTTGGCCTCCGAAAACAATGTTTTGGCGGCATCCAGTTCTTCCGAATCAAGCATCCGCACATTTTCAGAGCTTAGCAGGAGCTGGTTTCCCAGGGCCACCCCGTTGACCGCCTGATTTAAGGTTGCCGGAAAAGTTTGTCCTTTGGGTTGAATGATTTGAAAAGATTCTCCTTCCGAAGTGAAAGCATTTTGATGGGTACAAACCAGTCTGCCTGCTTCTGTTTTCGAGGTGGCCCATTGTACGTTCATGTTTCCAATGGCGCTGTAAGGGCGGTCTACATACGGTTGCAGTTCTTTGGGCAGGGCGGCGTAACTCTTCAAGGAAAGGGTGGTCGCGAGAAAGTTTTGGGGGTCTTCCCGCATGAGCTCCTGGCGCTGACTTCGAATTTTTTTCAACGATGTGAGAATTTGTTCCTGTTCCTGTGGCTGAGAGGAAGATTGTTCCCAGCGTTCTGCAAATTCCAGAATTTGCATTTCGGAATAGATCTCTTTGGACCGTGAAGAAGATCCCCTGGGTTGAGAGCTGACGGCTTCCTCAACAGGTTTCGATGCTGGCGGGGGGTTGGAGTTCTGCCAAGTCACAAGCAACAAGCCAAAGCACCCAACAAGGAGTATGGATAGGTATTTCTTCATTAGTTTTATTTTAAGCATACTCCGTTCCAATATCATCTGAAAGGTGAAAAATGTTAAAATATGACGTAGATTACATCCTTGCCTAATTGAATTTCGCTTTGCGGTTGAGAAATCCCCACGGGGGACTAGGGAAAAAACATTATGTTTACCGGAATTATACAAAAGACAGGTGTTGTAGCAGAATTGAGAGATCGAGAAGGCGGAAAACGTCTTTGGCTGAAAACGGAAGCCTGGGAGCGGCCGTATGAGGCAGGTGAAAGTATTGCCGTTAATGGCGTCTGTTTAACCTTGGCAGATCAGCGGCCTGATGCATTGGGTTTTGATGTTTTAGAAGAAACGCTGCGTAAAACGAATCTGGGGGGGCTGACCACCGGTTCCACTGTGAATCTGGAGCGGGCACTTCGTTATGGGGATGCATTGGGAGGTCATTTGGTTTCGGGGCACGTGGATGCCCGGGGAACGGTTCGTTCGATTCAGGCCGTCGGCCCGGATCGGCGGGTGGAAATTACAGCGCCCGCTTCGGTATTACCCAATCTGGTTCCTCAAGGGTCCATAGCCTGTGACGGCATCAGTCTGACGGTGGCGGAATTATTTGATGATGCCTTTGCAGTCCATTTGATTCCCACGACCCTGACTGAAACCAGCTGGGGGGACATGCAGGTCGGGGATGCCATCAATTTGGAAGGAGACCTGGTGTGTAAAATTGTTCGCCGGGAAGCGGCAGAGGGGCGTTTGGCCAGCGATTGGAGCTGGGAGAAATTTCAGAACGGATAAAGTCGCGCCTTCTAGCTTCGGTTATTTTCTCCGGTACAGGTGCCAGGGACCCAATACGCGGTGCAGGCTGTAGTGCTGGTGAATGAGGTTTTGGGTTTCCGGATTGAAGGTCGGGTCGGCGGCATCTTCCGCCAAGCCTTTGAGCAGTATCGCGGAAAATGCAGTGTGGTTGATGGCTTGGTGAAGGGGATCCGGAGACCATTTTCAGGCCGCTGCTGAATGTTCAAATTGGAAAGGTTGATAAACGGGATCCAAACCGGCCGGAAGCAGATACCCCAGGTCCGCACTTAATACGGGCGCAGGAAAAGTGCTCAGCTCTGCCGAGATCAGTTTTCCAATTTCCACATCACTTTGGCCGGGGGTTAGGATGGCACTTTGTCCGGCGGGAATTTCCTGTCCATAGGTGCGGGTGAATACCGGAGCGGGCGCCACGGGATAAAACAGGGCGAGTTGCAGGAGCAGAAACAACCAGAGGGCGCGTGGATGGCTTTCGCGGATATCAGAGAATGCGCAGGCGGCGAGGATGCAGCTCGCAGCCCAAAGTTCCATGAGATAATTTTCCTGTGAACCGGTCACCCAGGCCGTCAGACTCAAGGGGAGCAAAAGCAGGGGGGCATAAAATTTCAGAGGGCCTTCGATTTTCCGGTATGATAAAATACCGAGAACCAGCAGGGGGGCATGTTGACCTGCGAAACGGGCGAACCAAATAAACAAAGCGGCACTGTCCGGGGGCAATGCTTGAAGGGTGAATAAATGTTGAATCCAGTTGTTGCCGGATTGAAGTGACATCCATGCGAGATAAATCAGAATGGGAAATACGCCACAGATTGCCGTGCGGAAAATCTTTTTAGAATCTTTGCAGATGAATGTCACCATGCCCACGGTCATGGCGGCCGCGGCGAAACTGGGTTTTATACAAATCGCCAATGCGGCGAGGAATGCTGCGGATTTAAGTTTCTGTCTGTCGAGAAGGTTCAGTGCCTGCAGGGAAAAGCCGAGTGCCAAACTGTCCACCCGCATCATAGGGGCAAAGCGGAGGATCATGGGGGATAACAGAAAAAGCAGACTGCCGATAAGGGCGCTGCCAAAAGTGCTTCGCCTTCGAATCAGGGCAAACATGCCACTTAGGCTGAGGAGCAGTCCCAGAAAAGATAAACGTCTTCCGGCAGCAAATGGATGTTCATTAACGCCGAGCGTTTCCAAAGCGGAAGCCAGTAGCGGGAAGAGTGGAAGGTAAGGGTTGTGAAGTTGCGGAAGGGTGTTGTCGTTTACCGGGGGGTAAAGCGGTTCTCCCTGGTTGGCCTGTTGACTCCAAAACAAATTCACCCCTTCCCCGTATTCAATCGGATAGGGGTGATGAAGAACAGTGCTGAAATGTTGAAGTGCATGAAAGAAAAGAAAGAGGGCGAGGACCCAAAAGAAAAAACGGGGGAGGCCGGCTTTCATTTTGAACCTCCCGCATGATGGATTTTAAATTCCCGGATGAATCCGTTTCCTTTTACGGTAATGGGGTCGGTATTTAAATGTATGCGGCCACCGGAATGGACTTCCTGTTGATTAATGAATACACTTCCTCCCTGCCAGCTTACAATATAATCTCCTTCAACCGGCAAAGTGATTTCTGTTCCGGTGCGTAACCGCGAGCGGTCTATGGTTTTACCGGGAACCCAAAGAGAGGGTGGGGTGACGGGAACATAGTGTGCTTGCAGAAAGTTGTGCAGCAGGGGCGACATCATGTCCACGCGGTAGTCCCAGAGTACATCCGGATAATTCATTTCAATTATCGCGGTCTTGGTCTGTAAGGCATGCTCTTCCGGATCGAGCATCAGCATCAGGCCCTGATGCATCCAGGGATAGTGGCCGACATGATCCCGGTAAAATAACAGGCGACGTCCGTCGAAGATGGGGCCGGTTCCCCTTTGATCCATTTGCCGCATGAGATCTAAATCTGCTGTGGGGGAAGCTTGAAATTCTTTCTGCAGGTTTGTGGCCGCCGGCAGGAGTGCAAAGAGGCAGAGGCAACCTCCGGCCACAAATTTTTGTTTTGGTTGTTCGAGGCTTTCTGCAAATTGCTGCCAACAAAGCGCGGCGCCCAAGGTCAGTCCGGGGTAGAGCATGAGAAAAGTTTGCCGGAAAGGGATGGGCACCAGCATGACGGCTGCAACTCCGGAGAGGAGTAAAAACAGTACGGCTCTGCGACTGGATTTTTCGCGATCGCTAAACAGTCCTAAAACTCCGGAGGAGATGAGCAGGGCGGAGGTGCTCCATAACAGCACGCCGTACATGGCGGGGGAAAAGGATTCTTTCCATGCCAAGTTTATGCGGACCAGATCCTGGAATGCTTGCGGAAGCGCGCCCGTGAACAAAAAATAGATGCCAATCAAAAGCGGGAAGACGATTCCCCCGCCACAAAATTTCACCAGATTTTTAAACCCGTGTTCACGCCAGGCCAACAGAAAAAGACCGGCCGCCAAAAATACAAATTTTTGACTCCCCATCACCATGGCGCCACTGAGGAGTCCGGAAAGAAAATTGCGTTTGGAATTTTTAAGAAAGACCAGGGCGGTACAGGCGAGCAACAAACAAAAACCTTCCGGACGCACTTCGATCATCTTTACAAAAAATATGGGAGAGAATGCCAGCAGTGCAAGGACGGCGGGGCTGTCGTGTCCGCTCCAAACCCGAATGGCGCGTGCCATCGCGAGCAAGGTCACCATGGCAATCAAAACGGAGAATCCGCGCAGGGCCAGAATACGTTCGGGACCGGGTTCCCCCAGCGTGAGCGGCGCGAGTAAAAAATGATAAAGGGGTAGGTGGTGTTCGAAAAAGTCCCGGTGCGGGACGTCGCCGCGGGCCAGCAGGCAGGCCATGTGTGCGTGCTGAAATTCGTCATCATCAAAGGCCAGGTGCCGGGAGGCGATACCGGCAGTCAGTCCAAAGAGTATGATGAGCAGGTAAGTTATTTTTCCCATGGAAGGTCGGTGAATATTTTGGGTTGTATGCTGAAGGTACGAACTTTTCCGTCCACTGAAATTTCATATTCTCCGTCAGGAAGCGGAAGCATAAATCCGGAATGAGGATAAACCGTAAAGGTCATACCGTAAAAATTTGCGCGATGTGCTTTCCCATCCATGTGAGGGGGAATTCGCAAAATACCCGGTTGGGTGTCACCCCCCGCTTCAAAGGGAATAGCTTGGCTGTGCAGAAAATTTCCTTTGGCATTCTGTAATTCCAAATACAGAAAATGCAGAGGGGAGGCCGCTGCTTCGTTGACGGCCCAGCTGACTTTTCCGGCGGGAGTTGATTGAGCTTGGTCCAATGTCAGATCTACGTTGCCTTCCTTTTTAACCGTGGTGGCGTTTCTAATTTGCCAGTGCAATTGAACTTGTTCTTCGGGGCGGGCTTCGCGGGCAAACACAAACAGCTCCGCGGCAAAAGTTCCGCCGACGGGCACCACGACATCTTCTTCTGTTCCCAGAGCGACGATGGGAGGAGACATTAAATTCATCGCGGTGTAGGCTGCAAGTTTGGGTTCTCTGTTTTTAGAGAGGATGCCATGGTTGTGGGGGTGGCCGTCCCGAACGTAATCGGACCAGGTCCAAAGTGAAATCCCGGCAAGCTCATCTGCGCGGGAAAAAATATACTGTAGACCGAACCGGGTCATTTTATCCTGATAGGTTTCCGTGCCACGGAGCTTGTCGTTAAATCCTCCGCCCAGTTTTCCGGGATTGGCCATGCCGCCCAATTCTGCAACCCAGACCGCATGACCATTTGAGTTTTCCAGGTTTTTATCTATGCCCTCCCGAAGTTTATAAACCGATCGTGAGTGATACCATCCGTAGTGAAGATTCCTGGCGGCGAAGTCGGTAATGCGGTTGATGCCGAAATCATGATGACTGGCGATAACCGCGGCCACCCCGCGGTCGGGATCCAGAGTGAGAATATGCTCGCGGGCTTTGATGATGTACGGATGGGCGTTTCCAATTTCATTGAGTACCCCCCATCCAAACAGGGAGGGATGGTTGCGATGGCGAAGGATCATTTCATTGAGTTGCGGTTCAATCCAGTTGTCCCACACCTCCGGCATTAATAATTTATTGGGATTGTTTTGCCAGACGGGAATTTCGGTAAACAGTAACAGACCCATTTCATCAGCTAGATTAAACAGATCCGGGTGATGCGGATAATGTCCGGTACGCAGGGCATTGGCCCCGTAAAGATTTTTCATCATTTCCAAATCTGTACGCCGCTGTTCGGAAGTGAGAATGGAGGCGGCCCCGGGAAAAAATTCATGTTGGCCGAAACCCTGAAGCCAGATCGCGTTTCCATTGAGAAACAATTTTCCTTCCTTCCATTCTATCTCCCGAAATCCCACGGGGAAGCGGACCCGGTGCTTTCCCCAGGAGAGTTCAAGTTGATACAGATGGGGCTGATCGGGCGACCAGAGTTTGGGTGCGTTTACCGTCAGAGGGAGATCAATATTCAGCCCATCTGCTTTGGTGGAGCTGACGATTTGTTCCCCGTCCCATAATTTTATATTCAGGGGCGTATCCTGTTTCCCTTTGGCTTCTGCCTGGATGTGAAGTTGCCAAAGACCCTGTGGGTCCCGGTAGGTTCTGACAAAAATATTTTCCGGGCGGTTCGCGGGGCGTTGCAGCAAATAAACTTCACGATCGATGCCCCCGTATACTTCCCAGCCGGGTCTGCGTTTGGGGATGGTTTGACCGTTCAGGCGGTTATCGACTCGGACCAGGATTTCGATTTCTTTGGTTTCGGGCGGGAGCTCCGGAAGGTCCATGAGGAAGGGCGTGTAGCCTCCCCGGTGAACGCCCAGGTACTCTCCATTCACAAAAACATCGGCGATATATTTTACGCCTAAAAAGCAAAGTTGAAGTTCCTGATCTCGGTTCGGCTTTGGCAGGGGAAGGGTGCTGCGAAACCACCCGGCCTGTTCGGGAACGGGGGGGGGGATTTCACCCGGGGCTTTGTCCCAGATGCCCGGGACAGTGACCGTGGGCCAGTGGCTCCGGAATTCAGTAAATTCCGGCGTGGACCAATCCACTTCCTCATTCGCGGTTTCCGCCAGGAATTGCCACTCGCTGAGGAGGGTGGCCTGATCCACGGCGAGATCATGCAGGGGAAAGGCTGCGTTGAGCAGAGGGGAAAGACTGAGGATGGAAAGGAGAAACAGGCGGCAGAACATGGAGATTCCCTACCACACCTTTCGGGATAGAGGGAGAAGAAATCAGATCTCCGGATTAAAAGAGGTAGCGGATCCCGGCTTGTAGAGAATAGGATTCCCAGATGGCTTCATTCAAATCGATATCCCCCTCGGGGTCGGTTTGGGTTCCGGAATTTGATTCAAAGCTGGTCTGATTAAATTCCAGCAGGAGGCGCCACTGATCGGAAAAATTATACAAATATTGAAGATCGAATGACCAGCCCATGCCATCGGCTTCATTTTCGAAATCCAAATCCCGCAGGTTCCAGTACAACTCGGCGTAGTATTCAAAATAATGAAGGCGGGCTGCGGTTCGGAATTCGCTCTGTTTACCGAAGGGAAGGCGGAGTTCCACCCCAATATGCGGACCATACCAGGTTGCATCATAGGTACTGTTTAAACCGTCAAAAGCACCGAGATCACCATCATTGGGACCGAGACCTGTGCTTTCACCGTCTAAAATGGCTTCCAGGTCGGGACGGTCAATTTCCTGCACGCCGTTGCTGTCTTCATGGTATTGGGCGGCATACTGAAATCCGATCAGGGGCAGGAGGGTTGCGCCCTGATCGGAAAGAGGAATGATGTAAGCCGCTTCAATATTGAAATCAAAGGTACTCCCTTCGGTATCGGCGGTGGAGCGGGAAAATTCCCCCTGGCGGTCGTCATAGATATAATCAGAATCCCGGTTGGCGCCATCGATCATCGTCCCGAAGGACAGGGCGGAGCGGATGGCCCAATTGGGATATTGCAACTCGCCTTCAATTTGTAATTCGACAATTTCAAGGTCGGTCCACTCGAGGTCTGATATAATGTTGGGCCCTTCTTCCCCGCCGCTGATGGTCCATTGGTTCGTATCGTTCCGGTACCCAAGGTCGATACCGCCTTCGATTTCTACAGCAGAGGTTCTACAGAAGGCTAACAGCAGGGTGATGGACAGAAAGGTAGTGTAGAGTCGGGTTGTCATGGGGGTGTCCTTTGGGATGGGAATGAATAATTGTGTCAGGGCTGAGTGACAGGATCAATTAAAAAAGAGCTACAATATAGGCCTGTCCTATCGGATGTTTCATGTGGTTTATACCGGAGCTTTATGACCGCCCTGACCCTGTTTATGCGGAAAGATGATTGAAAGGAGGGGATAGTTTGCACCTTGCCAATCCCGATTTTTGATCATAAATGACAGGTATGAAAAATATTCTCATCATTGGTGCCGGCGGAGTCGGAAGAGTTGTTGCCCACAAATGCGCCCAGGTTCCGGAGGTGTTTGAAACCATTACTTTGGCCAGCCGGACGAAGTCCAAATGCGATCAGATTGCATCTGAAATTGATCGTCCGATCCGGACCGCGGCCGTGGATGCGGATAACGTGGCTGAAACCGTCGCCCTGATCAAAGAATGTGGTGCGGAAATGCTGTTGAATGTGGCCTTGCCGTATCAGGATCTCACTTTGATGGAGGCTTGTTTGGAGGCGGGGATTCACTATTTGGACACCGCCAACTATGAACCCAAAGACGAGGCCCGTTTTTCCTACGAATATCAATGGCCCTACCAGGAACGCTTCAAAGAAAAGGGGTTGATGGCGCTTTTGGGAAGTGGATTCGATCCGGGGGTGACCAATGTTTTTTGTGCGCATGCGGTAAAGCATCTTTTTGATGAAATCCATTACGTGGATATTCTCGACTGTAACGCCGGAGATCACGGACTTCCTTTTGCCACCAATTTTAATCCGGAAATCAACATCCGCGAAATTACCGCCAACGGCCGGTATTGGGAAGCGGGAGAATGGAAGGAAACCAAACCGTTGGAAGTTCACCGTCCCTATGAATTTCCGGTGGTGGGCGAAAAAGAAATTTATTTGTTATACCATGAAGAAATGGAGTCGCTGTGCCGCAATTTGCCCGGACTGAAACGAATCCGCTTTTGGATGACTTTCGGTGCGTCGTATATCAATCATTTGAATGTTTTGCAGAATGTGGGGATGACCTCCATTGAACCCATCACCATTCAGGGGGTGGAAATTGCTCCTATCGAATTTCTGAAATCTGTATTGCCGGATCCGGCTTCATTGGGACCGTTAACCAAAGGCAAAACCGTGATTGGCAATGTGATTGAAGGTGTGAAGGACGGCAAAAAGCGCAAGGTGTATGTGTACAATGTTTGTGACCACGAAGAATGTTATGCAGAAGTGAAGTCTCAGGCGATTTCCTACACGACCGGGGTCCCGGCAATGATCGGCGCCAAATTAATGATGAACGGTGACTGGTTGAAACCCGGTGTTTGGAACATGGAGCAACTCGATCCCGACCCCTTTATGGCCGGACTGAATCAGCATGGTCTGCCCTGGCAGGTTGTGGAGTTGGATCCGGATTCTCCACCGGTCTATTAGCGGGAAGAGGGTAGACGTCTGATATTGTAATTTCTGTTGTTTTCTCCCTATCCCTTATTCCCCAAATTCAAAATTAAAATTTCAGAGTAAAGAACCCATATGACCCAACCATCTTCCCCTGCCTGGACTGCGTCCGATTCCGCCGAACTCTATGATCTCCCCCGCTGGGGTGCTCCCTATTACCGCGTGTCGGATTGCGGGGAAGTGGAAGTGAATCTCGGGGATGAAAAAGTGGCTTCCTGGCATAAGATGGGTGAGATGATGGGGGAACTGGAAGAGCGCGGAATTGAAGCGCCGGTGATGTTGCGCTTTGGAAATATTCTGGAACACCGGTTGCGGCTGCTGAATGAGTCGTTTCGAAAAGTGATCCAATCGGCAGGGTACCAGGGAGAATTTAAAGGGGTTTTTCCGATCAAGGTCAATCAGCAGCAACAGGTGATTGAGCAGATTTGTGAATATGGAAAACAGTTTCATCACGGGCTGGAGGCGGGGAGTAAACCGGAGCTGATTGCCGCGTTGAGTTACATGCACGATCCGGAGGCCTGGATCATTTGCAACGGCTACAAAGATCAGGAATTTATCGACCTCGCCCTCTATGCGGTGCAGATGGGTTTACAGGTCATGTTGGTGGTGGAGACGGTGGGGGAAGTGCCGCTTATTTTGGAACGGGCGGCGGCGATCGGGGTCAAACCCCGCTTGGGAGTCCGTATGAAATTGTCCACACCCGGAAGCGGAAAGTGGGTGAATTCGGGCGGGGACAATTCGGTGTTTGGCCTGAATGCGGAACAGGTGATTCAGGTGGTGGATTTCCTGAAAGAAAAAGACATGCTGTCTTGTTTGGAGTTGCTCCATTATCACTTGGGTTCACAGATTCCGAATATCCGAACCATACGTACAGGGGTGTCTGAAGCCACCCGGGTTTATGTGGATCTGGTTCGGGAAGGGGCTCAAATGGGTTATCTGGATATGGGGGGCGGATTGGCGGTCGACTATGACGGCAGTCAGTCCAACACCACCAGCAGCCGGAACTATGCGGTGGAAGAATACTGTGCGGACGTGGTGGAGTCGGTGATGGAAATTTGCGACAAATCCAAAGTGCCGCATCCCACTTTAATTACCGAATCCGGCCGGGCGACGGTGGCACATTACGGGGTATTGGTGTTTAATATTCTCGAAGTTTCCGGGGCGCCGACCAAGCTGGAGATTCCCGAGCTTCCCGATAGTATCCCGAATGAATTAAAATATCTTTCGGAAATTCCCAATCAGATCAAGCCCGTCAATTTGCAGGAATGTCTCAACGATGCGGTTTATTACCGGGATGAAATCCGGAATCGTTTTGCGCTGGGATTGGTTTCCTTGCGTGAACGTTCTTTGGCCGAACGCTGCTTTGCGGTGATCTTGCGGAAGATTGAAAAAGCCACCAAAGATATGGAGCGGATTCCGGACAGCCTGGAAGAAATCTCTGCGGCGCGTCCGGATATCTATTATGGGAATTTCAGTTTGTTCCAGTCCTTGCCGGACAACTGGGCAATCGATCAGCTGTTTCCCATCATGCCGATTCACCGTTTGGATGAGCAACCGTTGCATGAAGGAATCTTTGCCGACATTACCTGTGATTGTGACGGTAAAATTGATCACTTTATAGATGACTCCGGATCTAAAAATGCTTTGCCGTTACATGATCTTAAAGCGGATGAAACCTATAATATCGGCGTCTTTCTGGTGGGAGCCTATCAGGAGACTCTGGGGGATTTACACAATCTGTTTGGGGACACCAATGTGGTGAGTGTGGAAATTGACGAAGAAGGACACCGCGTCTATGGACATGAAGTACAGGGCGATACGGTGGCGGACGTGTTGAGCTATGTGGAGTATGACCCCAAAGAAATGACCATGAATTTCCGTAGCTTGGCCGAGCGGGCGGTTCGGAATAATCGCATCTCCGCCCCGCAACGAAAAATTATCATGCAGGCCTTTACCGAAGGCATGCAGGGTTACACCTACTTTGAAAATTAATGTCTAACTCTCTGCCCTTCGATGTATTAAGCGTTCCGTCTCCCTGTTTTGTGGTGGACGGAAATCAGTTATGTGAAAACGGGAAAATTTTGGATGAGGTCCGGAAAGCATCGGGTGCCAAAATTATTCTCGCATTGAAGGCTTTCGCCATGCACCCGGCCTTTCCGCTATTGCGGCCTTACCTGAACGGGACGACCGCCAGTTCGCTGAATGAAGCCCTGTTGGGGAAACTCGAATTCGGCGGAGAGGTTCATACCTATGCGGTGGCTTATTCGGATGCGGACTTTTCCCGTTTGCAGAAAATTTCCGGTCACATCAGTTTTAATTCCCTGGCGCAGTGGCAACATTTTAAAGCGGAAGCTCAATTGCGGCCGGAGGTGAAATACGGCCTGCGTATCAATCCGCAATACAGTGAAGTGGAAGTGGCCTTGTACAATCCCTGTATTGCCGGTTCGCGTTTCGGCATGACGGCGGATGATTTGGCCGGCGCGGATTTAACCGGAATCACCGGACTGCATTCCCACACGCTTTGTGAGCAGGGGAGTGATACCCTGGCGCGAACAGTTGAAAAAATCGAAGAGAAATTCGGCGCGCTGTTACACAAAATGGAATGGCTGAATTTGGGGGGCGGACATCATATTACCAAACCCGATTACGATCGGGAGTTGTTGGTGGAAACCGTGAAACATCTTCGGGAAACCTACGACTTGGAAATCATTCTTGAACCGGGCGAAGCCAATGCGGTGGATGCGGGTTGGCTGGTGACTGAAGTGTTGGATGTGTTTGAAAGTCAGGGTGTCCAACATGCCATTTTGGATTCATCAGCCACGGCCCATATGCCGGATGTATTGGAGATGCCTTACCGTCCACATGTACTGGGAAGCGGAGAGGCGGATGAAAAAGAGTTTTCCTATAAACTGGGTGGCATCACTTGTTTGGCGGGAGACCGGATTGGAGACTACAGTTTTGATCAGCCACTCAAGCGGGGCGACCGGCTGGTGTTCACCGACATGGCGATTTACAGCATGGTCAAAACCAGTCACTTCAACGGGGTGGCGCATCCGGCAATTGCATTGTGGGACGGGGAGCAGGTGAAGGTGACCCGGGAGTTTGGTTACGCGGATTTCCGGAACCGCTTGGGGTAAATTATTATGGAGCGGGGGCGCCCCCGCCACCTTGATGTTTGAGACAGGGAAGTTGTGGGGGCGGGGGCTCCCCCGGTCAGGTCTGACTGGATCGGGGACTTTCCTGTCCCCTCGAAAAGATTTCGGGTGATGGAAATGGTGCAATATAGGACTTCAAGTCCTGAATTACACCCCTACGGTTTAAACATGTACATTGTGGTACACAGTTGGAGCATGAGTTGATTCTCTTCGTGTCCAAACATCCCGAGGGTAAGTGCTTTACCGGGATGGTGCAGAAGAATCATGATCGCTTTCGGAACACCAGAATCGCCAGCCCGGCTCCGAGCAATAGTAAAAGGCTGGTAGGTTCGGGGATCAAGATGAAATCCGAGGCGTCGGTGGTGAAGTACACTTCATCCACGAAGACGCTATCTCCGGCCGCCAGATTGTTCATATTCAGCCGTAAATCACTCGGCCCAGCCGTGGCCGTGTTCTCAAGAAATCCGATGCCGAATCCCGTTGCGGTAAGGTCTCCTGACAGGTTTCCATCAGAAAGATCCGGGTTTACGTACAAATTCCATCGGGTATAATAAGCGTTACTGAGTGAACCATTCCCTGTCGTATCATTCGTGTATTCAACTACGACCAGATTGGTTCCAGCCATCGGTGTAAAAGTCGTACTCTGTCCACTGTTTCCTCCACTTTGAAAAGTCACTAAGGAGCCATCATAGATAAAATCATTATCACGGCTGCCGGCGGATGCGAACCCGACCCCGCCACCGGGAGCACTGTTGAAATCGATCAGGGCACTGAAATAATATTTTCCGCTGCTGTCCAGAACTGTGCTGCTAATGGGCGCCAGGCTTCGTGAAAGTACTTTTCCGGTTCCGGCGATTCCTGCATCGCGGAATGGTTCCGCCATTCCCGGGGTTCCTCCGGCATAATTGGCATATGACAGTCCACCGGATAGTGACCGGCTGTTCACATTGGAGGAAATTCCGGCATCCGAGTCATACCAGTCACCGGTAAAACCGGTGCGGGTTTTATCTATAAACTGCAGAATGGTGTTTTCCTCATAGTTGGCTCCACTGCCAGTTGCATCTGCAGCAAAACCTTCATAAGCGAGGATATCTGCGGACAAGAGGGATCCTACACTTAGGACGAAGCCAAGAGCTGCGAATGTTAGACTATAATTTTTGTAGGTCATCAGGCGCTCCACGTTTAAAAAAGGTTTGATGTGATTCATGTAATCGGACTTTCGGGACCTGCGCAATGATTTAGCTGAATGAATATAACACATAAACGTACAGATCTTTAACATTACTCTTGTGTGAGGTTTCAGCTCTTCTAGGTTCAGGACATGGAACAGTGCCGTTTATATTCTTGGGAGTTGGTCACCAAAAGTCTGGTGTGGGCGTACCGGGGGCCCGTCAATCCGCGTTTGCGGAAAACGTATGGACTGCTGGGTTATCCGGGCTTGTGGTACCTGCACCACGGAGATGTGGCGCTTTCCTGGGAGGGAGGAGAAATGCAGGCGGGGAGAGGAAGTTGGGTGCTGGTGCCACCGAGTCCTTTTGATCAACACTTTTCTGACGATACGGAAATCAGCTCTGTCCGTTTTATTCTCAACGGTTTGAGTAATTCCTGTCTGTTTGCTCTCGAGGGGCCGGTTGTATTGCGGCAAGTGGATCAGGTCATGGTGCGGAGCTGTGCAGAGTTGACCCGAAACTGCGGAAAGTATTACAAGGGCCGGAACCCCTTGGCACTGCGAATGAATCAGGCCGATATTTGCGCGCACACGGGAATTGAAATTGCTTTCCTTACTTTCCTCCGGGAATTGTTGAGGATAACGGATTTGAACGGGATTCGGTTACAGCAATTCGACTTGCAGGACCCCCGGCTCTCCCGCTGTGTTTCCTATATCAAAAACAACCGCCTGGACCGAAGCTTCACCGAGGCGCAACTGGCAAAAGTGGCGGGGGTCAGTGTGGGGCATCTCAACCGCTTGTTTCAAAACACTTTCGGCCAGACCTCCCGGGCCTGGTATGAAGACTACCGGTTCAACGAATCTGTCCGCTTGCTGGAATCCTCCTGTTTGATTAAAGAGGCGGCGTATGCACTGGGTTTCTCCTCACCTCAACATTTTGCCAATTGGTTCCGGAATTTTACCGGGAAAAGTCCGTCCGAATGGCGGAAGCAACATGCCTGGATGAGTTATTCCGCGGGGACGGAGAGTTGAGCGGATGACCTTTTCGCATTCCGCCAAAGCACGGTGCCGACGGCGCTGAGGGTGAGCATCATTCCCAGAAGCCGGGTGGGGTTGAGCGGTTCATCTAAAAACCATTTCCCCAGCAGTACTGCTACGATGGGATTCACGTAACTGTAAGAGGAAGAGAGGATGGGGGAAGTGTGTTTGGTGATATAAATGAAGCAGGAAAACCCGATCCAGGATCCGAACACCAGCAGGTAGGCGAAGGCCCACCAGGACTGGGCGGAGGCGGCGGCCCAATTGGCATGAAAAGCTTCGCCACTGATCAGGGCGACTGCCAGGGTGACGATGCCACCACATATCATTTGCATGGAGGCAAAGGTCAGGCTTGAATCGGGTTGAGCGCAGGCTTTCCCGACCAGCGCGCCGGCTGCCCAGAGACCGGGCGCTAGCACAGAGAGAAGACAGCCTGCGATGAGGTGTTCGCCATTGGCTTCGGGAGAGACCAGCAGACTGATACCGAAGACGCCGATCCCCAAGGCGAGCAGACTGATCCATCCCGGGCGCTTCCCCTGTCCGCTCCACCAGCCGATAAGGGTCATGTAAAAGGGGTTGATGGAGGTGAGCACAGCGATCAATCCGGAATCAATCCATTGGGCCGCTATGGAAATCAACCCGTTCCCTCCGAGAATGAGCAGGGTTCCCCCAAGCAATGCATTCCGCCAATGGATGGGTTGGGGTTTGGCCGCTCCGCGCAAACGCAGAAAGGCGTAGAGAATAAAACCTGCAAAAATAAATCGGAAGCCGGCCAAAGTGAGGGGGGGCAAGGTCGCCACCACCATTTTGATTCCCAGGTAGGTGGAGCCCCAAATAAAGTAGACCGCCAGAAAGGCGGGGATCAGCGTTTTTTTGGTGGCTATGTGTGGCATGACGCATTTCAAATAGGAGAAATACTCAGGAATGCAAATGAATATGATATTGTGGATACCCCATGGGCTTTGCGTGATTAATCCTAAACATCCTTTGTCGGGGCGGGTAGCTGTTGATTGAAATATTTCTTAAGAAAGTTTCTAAGAAGATCCTTCACGGATCGTAGTCAGGTTGAAGCCATGAAAACATTCACCCCAAATCCCAGTCCCCTGAACCGTAAATGAAAGATAAAGAAAAATGGATCACCGGGCTGGTACACCAGCATGAACAGGCGCTTTGCCGCTATGCCCGCAGTTTAGCGGGCGATGAGGCGACGGCGTTGGACGCGGTGCAGGAAACTTTTTTGCGTTTGTGCAAAGTAAAGCCTGCAAAAATACAAGGACACGAAGCCGCCTGGCTGTATCGGGTCTGCCGCTCCCGGGTGCTGGATCTCAAGAAAAAGGAAAAACCCATGCAAACCCTGACTCCCAAACACCAGGCGGTACTCCCCGCGGAAGGCATTCTTCCCGACGAATCCGCCGATCAGGGCGACACCCATCAATTGGTGAACCGCCTGATCTCCTCCCTCCCGGAACGCCAACGGGAAATTATCCGTCTTAAATTTCAACAAAACCTCAGTTACCGCGAAATTTCGGAAGTCCTCGGCCTCTCCGAAAGCAATGTAGGCTTTATCATCCACAGTGGTATCAAACAATTACGCGACCAAATGCAGCTCGCGCAAGGAGTACAATCATGAATTTCGATCCCAACGACGCAAAATGGACCGCCTATCTGCTGAACGAATTAGGCGAAGCAGACCGCAACGCGGTTGAAGCAGAACTTGCAGAAAATCCCGAAGCCCAAAAATGGCTGGAAGAGATGCGTAAGGCTTCTGCTGTTTTCGAAAGCTCTTTTAACCAAGAGAAAAAATTGTCGCTCAGTGAGGACACCCGTCAGAAAATTTTGGCGAAAAGTCGGGAGAAGCGGAAGCCGGTCATAACAATTTTACCCACCTTGGCCGCAGCCGCTGTCGTCGCCATTTCCTTGAGCGGATGGTGGATGATGGACCGGGAATTCCAGGATGATACACCCGATCTATATCAAATTCAAATCATCGAACCGATTGATGAATTTGAACCCAGGGCAATCCCGCAGGTGTCTGAAAGTGATTTTAAAAGTGTAGATGAGCTCATCGACCAAAGCCGGAGAGAAAGGGCCGTCGGAGATTATGATCAATCAGAAGCAACTTTGGAAGCGGTGCTGTCTAAAGATCGATATAATAATGATGCATTACGTGAAATAGAAAAAGTGAGTGAAGAACGATGGGAGGTTCAACGAAACGAACGTCGTGCCAGTACGAGAAAAATGATGTCAGAAGTTGAGAAAGCCTGGTTTGTTCCTTCAGAAGCTGGTGAAAGGAACTCTGTGGGTGGCAAGGTGGATGTAAATGGCAACGGCATTGGAGGGGGGGGAAAGGCTCCGGTTGCTGGAACCGTGTTACCCCTTGATCATGCTTCCCCGGAGAAACCGCCGGCGGAACCGGAGGTTTCAAGTTTATCAGAACTGATGTCTAATGTTTCTTCACCGGTGGTGATGCCGGGTTTCATGGTGGGAAAAGGAACCGTGGGGCGTTTGGAGAAGGAGCAGGTTTCTGCACCTCCTGTTATCAGCCCCAGTCTGGATCATTTTGATGTGATCAAAAACAATCCTTTCCGAACTGTGGTGGATCATCCGCTGTCCACGTTTTCGATTGATGTGGATACGGCCTCTTATTCGGTGGTGCGGAAATTTCTTAAGGAGGGACGCTTGCCTCCTGCGGATGCGGTGCGGGTGGAGGAAATGATCAATTATTTTCCTTATGATTATATGCCGCCGCAAGATGGTGAAGCCTTTGCGGCCCACATGGAGCAGGCATCCTGTCCCTGGGCACCGGAACATACCCTGGTTCGGATTGCACTCAAAGGAAAAGAGATTTCCTCTGAAGAACGGCCGGCACTGAATCTGGTATATTTATTAGATGTATCGGGGTCGATGAACGCTCCCAACAAATTGACTTTGGTCAAACGTTCTCTGGAAGCCTTGGCTCTCCAGTTGGATGAACGTGACCGGGTGGCGATTGTGGTGTACGCCGGAGCTGCGGGACTGGTGTTGCCGACCACCTCCGGGCATGACTCTCAAGCCATTATTGAATCCTTGAACCGTCTGAATGCCGGTGGAGGAACCGCCGGGGGAGCCGGAATTAAACTGGCCTATAAAATGGCCCGTGAGCAATTCGTGAAGGGTGGGGTAAACCGGGTGATTCTCTGCACCGATGGCGACTTTAACATCGGCATGACCCAAACCGGTGACATGGTAAAAATGATTGAAGAAGAAGCGAAGTCCGGAGTCTTTTTGACCGCTCTCGGATTCGGCATGGGCAACTACAAAGATTCCATGCTCGAAACCTTGTCCAACAAGGGCAACGGCAACTATGCCTACATCGATGACTTCACTGAAGCCCGCAAAGTGTTGGTGGATCAGATGCTGGGCACCATGGTGACCATTGCCAAAGATGTGAAAATTCAGGTGGAGTTTAATCCGGCACAGGTGGCAGGCTATCGGCTGATCGGCTATGAAAACCGCATGTTGAAAAAAGAAGATTTTAACAACGACAAAATCGATGCCGGTGAAATTGGCGCAGGACATACCGTGACCGCCTTTTATGAAGTGGTGCCGGTCGGCAAAGCGGTTCCGGGAGAAGTTCCCGCGGTGGACGATCTGAAATATCAGGCCGGTACAAAAGAAAAAGATGAGGAGCTGTCCCTGGAACTGCTCACCCTGAAAGTACGTCACAAGCAACCCGATGGGGAGCATTCGGTGAAGCGGGAATATCCATTGATGCCGACTCCTATAGGGGGCGAAGTGGTGGTCAGTACAGATTTCCGTTTCGCAAGTTCAGTCGCAGCTTTTGGACTGTGGCTTCGGGACCCTGCATTTGAAGAAGAACTTTCACTCAAAGAAATTCTGAAAAGGGCGGAAGGCAGTGTGGGTGAAGATGCTCTTGGATACCGGCGCGGGTTGCTCGATTTGATCCGGAATGCGGCGGCGGTTTCAAGAGATTGAAGAAGGGGCCTGTACGCCAAAGGCGTTCCGGCTTTCAGCCCAGGGTTGTTCCGAAGAATGAGGAACTACCCTGGGTTTTTAGCATTCGAATATTTCCAACACTGAAGGTGTTGTGTCAGCTCGGCAGACAGGCGCAACACCTTCAGTGTTGGATGATATATTTTACATTATCCCGGGGTAGGCTCTCGTTCCTCGAGCCAACCCCGGGCTGAAAGACGCAACACCGTTGGTGTTGGGGGGAGGGATTCATTGGCATCGTAATCCTAATCGCAAAGAATATTTGTTCTGAAGTGCTTGAAGGATAATGGTTCCGAAACCGATATCGATACCGGCGTCGGTTTCGATATATAGCGGTTTAGAGGTATGACCTTTTAGGTGTCGAGTCGCAAGCTACGCCAACGGCGTTGAAGCTGTCAGCCCAGGGTTGTTCCGAAGAATGAGGAACTACCCTGGGTTTTTAGCGTTCGAATATTTCCAACACTGAAGGTGTTGTGTCAGCTCGGAAGACAGGCGCAACACCTTCAGTGTTGGATGATAAATTTTACATTACCCGGGGTAGGCTCTCGTTCCTTGAGCCAACCCCGGGCTGACAGACGCAACACCTTTGGTGTTGGCTGGAGTCTCAAGCTTTACACTTTCGGCCGGGTTTCCCGGGTGACTTTCTGCAGGCTGATGCAATCGACCGGACAAACTTCCACGCAGGCACCGCAGCGGATGCAGTCGTTTTGATTTAAGTGCAGGCGGTTGTAATTTTTGGTGCTGGTGCTTTCGATGAAGCCGCTGATTCGATCGGCTTCGTCATAAATGAGGTCGCTGACTTTCACGATGCATCCGTCCACCGGGGTGACTTTGAGACAACGGTCACAGTAGATGCAGAGTTCGTTGTCGATTTCGAATTTGTAGTGACAGAGGTAACAGCGGGAAGCTTCGGTTTTGGATTCTTCTTCTGTGAGTCCACTTTCCACTTCGTCGGTTACGCCGCGGGCGGTGGCGGAAATTTCCGGCATTTCCAGGCGGGGAAAGTCATTCATTTCGGGTGTCCGTCCGGTGGTGCTGACCTCTTCGACTTTGACCACTTCTTCAAAGCGGTCGGAACCCATCAGCGCCTGATCTACTTCCCGGGCAATTTTTTTGCCGTGACCGATCGCATCAATCAGTGAGCCCGGACCGGTTTTCGCGTCGCCGGCGATGAAGAGTCCGTCGATGTTTTTCCACCAGGAGGCGGTTTGTTGTCCGGTGCCGAGCAATACACTGTCGGCTTCCACTTCAAATTCACTGCCGGGAATTTCCACCGGAACTGCGCGACCGTCTTCGCCGGGTTGAAGTTCGGTTTTAATAAACTGTACGGCAGCCAAGTTGCCGTCGTCGTCTGCGAGAAAAGCTTTCGGTGCGGTCAAAAATTCAGACTGTACCCCTTCGGTGGCAAATTGATGGAATTCATGATTTCCGATATACATTTCGTTTTCGGAGCGGCGGTAAACCATTTTCACGTTTTCCGCGTTGAGGCGGCTCGCCATGCGGGCGCAATCGACGGCGGTAAAGCCTCCGCCGATAACGATCACGTTTTTTCCGAGTTCGGGGCGTGCGCCCTGATTGACGGTTTTTAAAAATTCGAGTCCGTGTTGGACCTGTGGCAGTTCCGTCCCGGGGCAATCCGGCCAACGCGGTTCGTGGGTGCCGGCGGCGAGAACCACCGCATCAAAGTCGCTTTGCAGAGCCGCGATTTTTTCCGCGTTCATGTCTTCATTGCAACGCAGGGAAACGCCGAGGTCCAGAACCTGTTTCACTTCGCGCCTAACCATCTCGCGGGGCAGGCGGAATTCGGGAATGCCCTGAATCATGAGTCCGCCGGCTTCTTGATGTTTTTCAAACAGGGTGACCTCGTGACCCCAAAGACACAATTCGCGGGCGAGCGATAGGCCGGATGCACCGGCACCGATCACCGCCACTTTTTTTCCGGAGGCAGGGAATATTTTCTTCAGCAAAACCGGTTCCTGATTGGCACGGAAATCATCGGAGGAGCGTTTGGCAAAACAGATGGCGACCGGATCTCCCAGTCCTTCACGTCCGTGGCGGCAGGCGGGTTCGCAGGGACGGGTACAGGTGCGGCCGAGCACGGCCGGGAAAATGTTATCGCGCAGGTTGATCTTGTAGGCCTCTTCCGGTTTTCCCTGATAGATGGCTTCCAGATATCCGGGGATGTCGGTGCCGGCCGGGCAGGCGCTGCGGCAAGGGACATTGATGTCCATCCAATCAAAATCTTTGGGGTGTTGTCCTTCTCCGGATTCAATGGAGAGGGCGTATTCCGGTTCTTGTTGCAATTCGGGCGTTTTCATGGGGTGCGGTCTAGCAATACGGGGTGGGGAGGTCGAGGAGAAATGCGTGACACAGACATTCCTGTCTGTGGGCGACCCGCAGGGTCGAAGTGCCCTTCGGCTGTCACAGACAGGAATCTCTGTGTCACTTTTTGAAATCCCCCGGTTCTACTTTGCGGGCGTACCAGGGGTATTGGTTTTCGTCAGCTCCTTCGGGTATGAAGCGCCAGCGTTTATACATCCAGCACCAATACTGTGGTGTGTCGCGGATGACCCGGGTGACGGAATGGGTCATGCGCTGGGTCAGGTCCGCGACCGGATCTTCTGCATCGGGGTTTGCTTCCAGGGTGTCGTGCACGCTGACGGTATACAGACCTTTTTCATCGGGTACCGCTAAAACGGTAACGACCTTGGTCTTGGTTTTTACGGCCAGGGCGGCGGGGGCGGAACTGACCGGTGCCTGTAGGCCGAAGACATCCACAAAAATGCCGCCGTCGCGCGGGCGGGTATTCTGGTCGAGGAGCACGGCCAGTTTTTGACGGTTTTTAAGCCCCTGCATCAGTTTCCGGGCGGCGCCTTGCTGGGGAATAATCACTTGGCCGGTCCGCTGCCGCAGCCAAATAAAGACTTTATCCGCGGACGCATTTTTCAAGGGGGCGGCGACCGAGAAGATGGGTTGACCGCGCAGGGCGAAGGATTGACCCAGGGTTTCCCAGTTTCCGTAATGGGCGGTGAGCTCTATTTGGGCTTCGTCTTCATACATCACTTGGGTGGAATCATCCCAAGTGAACCATTTCGTCAGACGTTTTTTGGGAAAGAAGGCAAACCAGATAATGTCGAGCACCAGCAGGGCAAAATGCTGATAGCATTTTCGCAGCAGGGCTTCTTTTTCTTCGGCGGACATTTCGTCAGCGAAGACAATATCCAAATTGGCGAGGCCGACCCGCTTCAGTTCGTCCGCATAGCGGAAGCCGACATTGCCGAAGAAGCGCGAGAGAGGGACCACGGCGCAACGGGGCAGGAGAGGGATCCAGCTAATCCCGAACAACAGGGCTGCGGTTTCCGGCCAGGCGCGATACCAGGGACGGGTTTTTCTTTTAGGGGTGGAGCTTCCAGACATGCACATTCCGCTACCACAGGAAAGCGGGGAACGGAAGTGCATTTAAAAAGAGGAATTGATCCGTCAGCAAGTCGCTGCCATGGGGGACGTCCGAATCAGATCCATCAAATTTTTTTTCGCAAGCAGATTCCGGATTTGCAGGGTGAGGGTGGCGTGTTGGCTACACAATTCACGGATCCGCAACAGGGCTTCCAGAGAGTTCGGAACCAGCAGGCAACCGGGGTTTACCCCGTCCACAATATATTTTTGCAGTTCGACCGTTTCCTCACGAATCAGTTTCTGTTCGTTCTGGAGGAGAATCAGGCTCTCTTCAATAGGGCTTAGAGAATTATTTTGCTTATGCATGTGCTTTCCTTCTGTAGGCCCCCCGGTGAGGGGGCAATTTGGTTACAGAAGGTCAGACACTTACGAATAATAATTGTTCAAAATATTAACTAATTATTTCCGGGTGTCTAGAAGCGGTTTGCGGCTTTGGCGTTGCCGCGCATGCGTTTTTGTTTGGGGACCACGGGTTTTTCGAGGTAGAGGCTGTACCATTCTTCTCCCAGGCCCGCATTGGAAAATTTCTTTTCATTGCAGTTGGCGAGGTGTTCCCAGTTGCGGGTCAAGGTCTGGTTTCCAGTCACTTCTTTGCCCTTAAGCAAAATCTTGCGGGCTTTGTCGGCTTCGCCTTCTTTCATGTAAATCCAGGAAATCATGCCGTAAAGCAGGGTTGCCCGCTCTCCACGGAACCATTTCACCCGTTTTTTGAAGGTTTTCTCTGCGCCTTTAATGTCTTTGTTTTCGTATTGGCGGGCCATTTTCATGGCTGCGAGTATGGGTTCGGACAGCATGGGCTGTTCAAAAATGTTTTTGGCTCCCAGCAGTTCATCCACCTGTTTAAATTCCTTTAATTGATAGAGGAATTGCAGGCGCATGGTGGCAATTTGCCGTCCCATCAACAGGTTCCACTTCTTGAAGGGCTCGAGTTTGGGGATAAACGCAAGGGAGTGTTTGATCATGGTCTTTTGCTCGCCTTCCAGTTCCCTTTGCATTTGGGTGGGGTTTCCGCCCGGACGGCTCTGAAACTTCTGCACTTTCAGGTTAATCCGGCTCTGGCCTTTCTGCATGATGGCTTGAAGTTCTTCCTGAACTTTCGCGATTTTTTTGCGAATCACGAAGCCAAACAGGATCATGGCCAGAAAAAATCCGGTGATCCCGTATCCGATGGCTGCGCCCATTCCCCAGTGATTGACGAAGCTGGCATAACCGCATCCGCCGCCGATAAGTAATGAAATAAGTAGTATAAGCATGGTCTGCTTTCCTTTGTTTGTCCTTTTAGGTCAAAAATCCGCCGTAAAGAGCTACAACGGTGTTGGAAGCGGTCTCTCTACTAGAGAGTCGCGGAAAAGTCACCCATTTTCCCTCTCAACCCATTTTCAGAGCCTGGAGGGCCTTTAGTTGGCTACGCCGGTTTTTTGGGCATATCCCTGAATGCCTTTGAGTATATCGGAGATAAATACGCCAACGGTGAGGATACTGCCGACTTGTTCCGCTTTGTTGAAGTGAATTTCTTCGCCGACTTTGATTTCGCGGGTGGAGTCTCCCACTTTCCGGGAAAGACTCAGGCTTTGGCCGGAGCCGTCGGTGGAGGGGGTTTGGACAATCTGAACCGACCGGATTTTCAGGGTGCGTTTGCCGTCGATGGCTTCTTCTTCAGTCAAAATGCCGTTTTTGGTCATCAGCGCTTTGCAAATATCCATCAGGATCAGGATGTGTTCGGAAACTTCGCAATCAATCCCGTAGGTGTCTTTCAGGTGTGCAAACTTTTCCACCAGAGGTTTTTGCAGAAATTCTGCCCGGCTTTGATTCGCAATTTTTTGCAGCTCCGCCTGATCGGTGCTGCCGGAGGCTTTGAAATCACAGAGCGCGCAAACGGTTCTGGCATCTTCAAGCAGGGGCATTACCAAGGCCAGACTATCGGATAAGGTATTGCGGAGCACCCACTGTTGGGTCGCGCGTTTGGCATTTTCAAAATCCAGGCGGTCGGTTTGGCGGGGCATCACCTGTAATTGGTTGGAAAACTCATCGTAATCCGCTTCCGTGGTTTTGCGTGAACCCGAAAGGAAGTAACTCAGCATATCATGGTTTTTCTGCAACGCTCCCAAATACTTGTTGGCGATTTCTTCAAGGCTGATTCGGGTTGTGGCGGCGCTGTCTGTCATAAAAATATACCTTTTGTCTAAATTCGAATTTGTTTTATCTAAAGTTCTCTCTGTCCACAAACAAGAATTTAAATCCATTAGATGAAACTATCTTCTTTACATGCTGTCATAGGTGTCTTTTATTGCTTAGTAAGGGTTTCAAGCATGACTACAAAAAACAACCGATATCTTCCTGAGTGGAGGCGCCATCTTAGACGGGCGCCAAAAGTGAAGAAACAGTCTTCCTTTGAAATTGAAACCATGGAGCCAAGACTGCTCCTGAATGCGGCCTTGTACGATACCACGCCCACCACGCCGGATGCGGATGTACAGACACGTATCTCCACGCAATTGTTGGAACTGTTCGACCAGTTGAGTGAACTTGGATTTGATATCAATGCCAATGATGCTTTAAATGAGCAACTCAAAGAAATTATCGCCCCTTTGCTCGGGCAGTCATTGGATGATTTACAGGAAGTGGAGATTGGGGACTTTTTTGAATTTGCGCGTAATACTGCACTTAAAACCTATTTAGAAGGAACCAATCCGGATTCTGCAGGACTGGCGCTGGAAATTGACACCGCGATTGAGAGTATTGCCGGACTGTCCGCGAATGTCAGGGATGACTCTACCGCCAACCAGTTGGATATCTTCATCGAGATTGATACCTCGGGCAGTTCTCAGGAGGCTTTAAAGCTGGGGGATGCGGGTCAGGAATTTAACCTCGATCTGGACGAGGATGCCCTGGTCACGCTGGAGAGAAAGGAATCTTTCAGTTTCCGGATTCAGGCCGATTTATCCGACACCAGCGCAGCGGGATTGGGGGACAGCAAATTTCAGGTGGAGCTGGGCGAACTGGATGTATTGAGTGCGGAAGTACTGCACACGTCTACCAACAACCCCGTGGATGGCTGGGGCATTGAGGTGGGGTTGTTGGGAGCGGGGGAAGACGGGGTGACTTCCGGAGCCTATGTTTCCGCCAGTGACATCAGAATGAACATCACAGGGAAACTCGATTTGTCCGCCGGAGCGGGTGGCGACGGCATTTTCTCACTGGATGAGATGAAAAGTTTTGGCGGTACATTTGATACCGCCTTTTCTTTTGATCTGCCCACCACGGCTTCCACGCCCACGGTGATTGGCCAGAATACGGCCAACATGAATTTGTCGGTGGATGTCTATAACGATGTGGCTTCCGATCAGCACATCGCCAGTCTGGACGGGGTCACGGGGATTCTCGGATTTCGGGACGACAATTTATTTGATGACCGTGCGCCCCTGGTGACCGCCGTCGATACCATGACCGCTTTTTCGCGCTTAACCACCAGTGATTTACTCGAAATGGTGAACAGTACGGTTTCGCTGATTGAAGCGATGGGAGTCTCCGGCGATTTGCAGGATTTGGTGCCGCTGCTGAATTTGTCTACCGGAGATGCCTACGCCTTTGGTGAAGCGTTCCGTACGGTGATGATGGGCCAGCTTCAAAATGAAGAGATGGTGCTGACCGCGGTGAATGCGCCCTCCACCCGTAAAGACGATGGGGGAACCCTGGTTTCCGATCCCTTGGATTTCACCGGCGCAGCCGGATTCAATATCATGGTGGGTACCGGATCGCCGGTGGTCATTTCGCTGGCCACGGATATTGCCCGCCTCACGCTGGAAGATCTTCGCGATGATTTGAATACCGCATTGGATGCCGCTTTACCGGTAGGGCACGGGGTGGCCGCCCGCCTTTCCGCCGGAGAATCTCCCCGGCTGGAATTGTTTGCGGATAGCGGTACTTCCTTTCTCGTGGCCGGGTTTGCCCCGGATGTAGACGGACTTTTGGATCTCGGTTTTAATACCCATGCCGAAGTCGTGCTCAGCGGGGACGGTCCATTGGGACAGCCTACCGGCACCAGCGAAGATGCCGAACGCTTTCAGTTGGACCGTTTGTTGTTTGAGTCCGCGGGGCCTTTGGATATGGCGGATTTCACCCAATCCCGACAGTTCAATGTAAGAGTAAACGGTGCAAGCGCAGTAACTGTGACTTTGGCAGGACGTTCTTATGCGGATATTTATTCCTTAACCACCTCGATTCGGAATCAGCTTATTTCCGAAGGGCTCTACAACAGCCTGGATGAAACCGGTGTGAATGTTCGGGTGATGGGCGATGTTGGCAGTGAGGTGCTTCAATTTTACGGTGAGTCGGATGTCTACAAGTTACGGCTCACGGGTTCTGATCTCTCCAAATTCGGGTTGAGTACCGGAACCCAAACCTCCCCCTACATGGATTTCGAGTTGAATGGGGATGGCGAAACCTACCGGGTATATTTGCCCGGAAACATGACCAACGGGGTCTTGGATGTGGTTCCCAACTTTTCGATATCGGATTTGGTGCGGGATATCCGATTTGCTTTGAGTGAAACGACTTATCGGCAACTCGGAGGCGGAGGAGAGGAACAGGCGGGGCTGCTGGACGAATCGGCAGGAACCGGCATCGATGTGCGGGGAACCACCAACGCCGCCGGCGATCTGGATGGCGGTTTGCAGTTTTTTGCCCGCAATCCGGGACTTGGCAGTGGCGAAGTGGCCTCGTTCGAAATTACCGGACAAACGGCATCTTTGTCGCATTTTAATTTTGATGCCGGGTTTAGAGATTCCACTCCCTTTACCAGCGGTGAAATTTTCACCCAGGCGGCCTTCAATTCCGTTCAGGAGTTTGCGGCGATTCTGGCCAATGCGCCGACCACCCCTTTGGTGGGCATTACCACCCCGGCCCCCAGCTTCAATACGGGCAACCTGACATTTACTTTTCCGATTGAGTTCAGCTACACGCCGGCGGATTTGACCGATGTGGAGTTGAATCTGTCAGACAGCTACGACAAAATCAGCAATTTGCAGTCCGACAGTACGGTCACGGTTTCCCGAAGCAGCACCTCCAGTTTTGAATTCGAAGTGGCGTTAAAACCGGATACCAGCACTTCCGAAGCCTTGACGGTTGAACTCCCGGTGACGCTGATGGATTGGGACGGGGTGTTGTCGACCGATGCGGTGCTTCGCTTTATTTTCGACGACGGGGTCGAACACGATATCCGCATCAATGAAGTGGATACATTAGCGAATGCGTCTACCCAGGATTTTGCGGACCTGGTGGCACTTGCCATTGCGTCCGACGCAAATTTAGCCGGGAAAATTCTCGTGAGCGTCGAAAAAGATGCGGTGAACGATATCGAATCCATCTTTTTCACCACCGATCCGGCGATGGTGGATACGCGGATGCTGCAATTGGTGATTCCCCCGGAAATCAGCTCGCCCGTGACCAGTACCAATGCGGCGGTGGATGTGCTCAATTTTGCTACCGGTGCGACCGCGTTTACTTCGGTGGCCGATACCCTGCATGCCACGGGAGCGCCGACTGGATTTAATACCTCGAATTACGCTTTGGTCAGCTTTGAGTTGCCGGATGGAAGTATCGACACCATTTTGTTGGATCCGGAAGAAACCGCTGACAATACCCAGCTGGATTACCCCGGTGGCGATGGCGGGGTCGATCCTATCGGGAGTTACCCCGAAGCATTGGTGCGCGACCTCAATTTTGCCATCCAGCAGTCGTTGGAATTGACCACCTTGTATGATGCGAAAGTGGAAGCTTTTGTGGACAGCGACGGTTTTCTCGCATTCAGACTGAATGCGGATTTATTTCCGGATGATGGCTCTTTGGCCAATGAAGATTGGACGGTTACGGTTCAGGCCGATTATACGGAGGCGCAATACAATGGCTTGAATCTTGATTTAGGTTCGAAAGAACAAACCATTGCGGGCGCAACCCAGGATATTCGTCTCACTGCGGTTTCCGGTGCCTTTGGCGAAACCAATCCTTACAAACTGGATAATGGGGCGTCCTTTGATATTTCCATTAACGGGAGTGATTATGTCCGTTTGACCGTGCCGTCGAACACAGGTACGCCTTCACAAGCAGATTTAATCGCCGCGTTTAATACCGCTTTAGCGGGAACGGCTGTCACTATTGGCGCATCCAACTTTGTGTTGTCTGATTTTCTGAAAGCCGCCACCTACGGGGACGGGAGCCGGATCAGTATTATTTCTTTAGATAATACCGCATCGGCGAATCCCGAAGTGAAAAGTTTCCGTTTGCTGCCTGCGGATGTGGCCGGGAACGAAGCGGTTTCGGTATTGGGCTTTTCGGCGGATGAGCAACTGACCGGTGCCCGCGGAGGCGAGAGTTTTATTGATGTATTGCAATTGACCGGAACCGCAACCGTGGACGGCGTGACTGATGTTATTACTGCAACCGGCGGTTTCGGTTTTGCTGAATGGCAAGCATCCGGAGGAAATCTGGACCTGGTGGCGAGTTCCCGCACCAGTTTGGTAGAGGGTCTGAATACCCGCTTCCGCTTGAACGATTTGCTGGATACCGTTTCAGCGGGAACAATTTCCGATATCAGTTCGACCCATGTCGATCCTTCGACCTATGCCACCCTGACCTTGGACACGCTCAGCTTTACCGATGACAGTCAGGGCGTGGCGATGTCCGGTTTGGTATTCGGCAGCACCCCGACGATCACGATTTCCCATGCGTTAACCGGGGATTCTTTAAACAGCAGCATCAATGATTTTGCCGCTTTGCCCGATCCGGACGTCGCTTACTCAGAAACCAACGGCATGGAAAATCTCTACAAAATGGGATTTGAAGATGTGCTGGAGGGGCTTCAACGCACCGCTGATTTTGTGACCGATCAGATGCGGATTGATCCGGATGGGGCCGGCGCGGGAAAAAATGCGTATTCCACCAAATTATTATTTGTGCGGGAGGGCATGCAGGAAATTTTTGATTTGGGTGCGGCCCTGGATGAAACCATTTCTGAACTGAACGATGCGCGTCCACGTACCTTGCAAGAGGTTCGCCGAAGTATTTCAGACCTGTTGCAGCTCAATTTCTCAGAAGTCGACGTCAGCCTTGAAACCTCTTTCCTTGCCGGGGCGCTCGACAGTGCTTCCGTGGTGATTCAGTTTCCCTTCATGCAGGCACTATCGGTTTCCCTGCCTTTATTTATTGATTTGGTGCAGTTGCGTGACCGATCCAGTGATCCGGCAATTGTCGATTTTGATTTGGCGGGTCTCAGTGCCCTGGCCAGCAGCCGCGCGAACCCCTTGGAGGTTTCCGTCAACTTGTTGGCGGAGTTGAATCTGGATATCGCGGTGCAGGCGGTAAAAGACGGGGTGGCGATTCAGCCCCGAACCCTTTTGCGGGATACCACCGAGATCCTGACGCACTTTAATATGGTGGGAGAAAACCTGAATGGCGATCTGCCGGTGGGCAACGCCCGCTTCCGGTTGACGAATGGTCAGGTGGCGATCAATGCCCATGGGGAAGTGGCAAGTGATGATGCCAACGGCACGCCGGGTGTTTACAATAACGATGCACTGGTTGAGGGATATGTTGCCCCGGTACCGGTTACGGTTGAAGCGGCCACGACGGAGGAATTATCCGCCAGTTTCAGTGCCGGAACCCTTACCGCATCCGCGAATGGGTTGTTAAGTGTGGATGGGCATAGCGGATGGAGTGTGGGGGACCGGGTACTCATCAATCACCAGTCCGACAGCGCTGAAAACGGGGTGTACCGCATTACCCGGATCGGAAGTGCAAGCGAAGCCTGGGAGATGGAGCGGGCCACGGAAGGGGACAGTTCTGCGGAATTAAATACCACGGTATTTGAAGCGCAGCAGGGCGAAGACTATGCGGGCCGCCAGTTTGTGGTGACCGAACCCGTGGGCACCCTCAACACGGATCCTATTCGTTTTGCACGGTTGATTGATCCTGCAGTGTTTGAAATCAATCTCAACGGGGATCAGGTTCTGGCCTATACTGTGATAGCGGCGACCACCAGTCAGTTGGATGCGGAATATGTGGAGACGGGTGATCCCACCAAGCCGAAAGCCTATCGCGCTGAGCTGGTGGCGAACACAAACGGCTCCCTGAATTCTATTTCCACTACCCTGGCCAGTGGGCGGCAAGTGGTGGGAATTGACGGGGTGGGTTACCTCGACATCAATGATTATGTATTGATCAAAGATCAGGTTTCAGATTCGAGTCTGGGCAATCCGGATATTCGCTATCAGAACGGCATTTACCGGGTGGCGGAACTGGGAGATGCGGATACGAAATGGCGCCTGGTGCGGGTGGACTGGGTGGATGAAATCAGTGAGTTTGACGAGTTGCGGGTAAAAGTCACTTCCGGCCGTGACAACATCGGGGATACCCTGATTCAGCAAACCACCACCTTAGGGGTTGAAGTTTCAGCGGGTGAGAATTTTGATTTTACCAGTGCATTGGAACGGGTGTATTCGAACTTCAACAGCTCCACTTTAGGATTTGATGCCTGGGCGGATATCAATCCCAATGGTCAGGCCCAGGCCTTGCTGCCCATGATCATTGTGGTGACGGACAGCGATGGCAATGAAGTACTGGTGACCAAAGACACCTCTGAGTTAACCGAAGCACAGAAGCAGGACTCTGCCCTGGTGGCGGCGGCTCCTGATTTTGTTCCGGTAAACATCCGGGTGCTCAACGAACCGGTGAGTGGACGCACCGGTCTGGACCGTTTGTTTGATATTACGGTGCCGGCCAATGATCCGGGGATTGCCGCGCCGGTGGTGTTCTTCACCAATCCGGATGTTTCCGCCCGCAAACTGGAATTCCCGGCCCTGGGTCCGAATATTCCGCCGGTCGATGTGCTGAATATTTTGCGCGATCCTTTCCTGATGGGAGAGGCGCTTGACCTCTCTTTATTCAATTTACAATTTGCGATCGACCAGGCACTCGGCAACCAGATTGCGCTGTTGGGTGGTTCCCTTCCGGACTATGTTCCCTTCATTGAAGAGTGGCGCAGTACCCTGACCAACCGGGTGCGGGATGAATTACGGGTCAATAAACTCAAGCCGATCAATGCCATTTTAAATTCGCTGTACAGTGTGCTGGGTCCGAGTGGGGCGGGGTATTTGGCAGACAATAACGGGGACATGCTGATTACCCGGGATGATATTCAGGTGCTGACTTTGGATGCGGCGGAGACGGCGACGGTTTGGGATCCGAATGATGCGGCCAATTATGACCGGAACGGCGCCAACGAAGAATTTGAACTCACGCCGACTTCCGCGGTAAGTCTGACCTTTGATTTTGATCTGCGGAAAACGATGTCAGACGACAGCAATGAGATCAATATTGACCGGATCGATCTCGGGGTGCCCGAACTCGGAATCACCTTTTCCAATGAAACCGCGGTTGTGAATTCCAGCGGAGACAAGGTGGACAAAACCGGCGGTATCAATTTGCGCACGGCTTTTCATTTGAATATGGGCTTCGGAGTCGATCTCCAGGACGGCTTCTTCCTTTACAACCCGGAAAACACTTCGCCGACGGATGACAATCCGTTGATGACCCTGGACATTGAAGCGGTATTGGATGGAGACCTGGCCACGCCGGGGATTCAAATTTTTGAACAGGCCAACCGCTCTTCCAGCTGGAATGAGTTAAATGTGCAGATGGCAGACGGCATGGATGTTCCCGGTGCCGGCGATCTGGCCAGTGGATTCTACGGGACCTTTGACTTCACTTTCAATTCCGGCAGTGGCGGTTTGGACAACCAACGCATTACCCTGGCTGATATGAACGCGCTGGCCACCCTCGGGGTGGATCAATTCGATGCGCCGGCAGAAGCGGATCCGCGTCTCTACGCACGCGGCATCATGGATTTCACTTTGAATGCCGATACCGATATCCACCTTCTGGTGGAAGGCGGCAAAGCCGGCGGAACATTTGGAAATTCCGGCATTCCGGATATCCAGTTTGAGTTTTATTATCAGGAACGTTTTGGCGACGGATACGCGTTGTTGAATTATGCGCCCATGGCGGCCCTCCAGGCCAGCGTGAATGGCGATCCGGATATGCCGGAATTCCGTTATAACCGTCATTTAATCGATATCGTGGACATGGCCTACACCGGGCTGACCATTGATGTGGAAGGTTTCCTTGAAGGAAGTATTTTTGAAGCCTTATTAAAATTTGAAGAAGGTTATTCCCATTTACGCCCGATTGTAGATTTTCTGTTGACCCCGGTGCCCGGCACAGAATGGATGAATGAACCTTTCATTTTGGGAGATTTGTTTGGGAGCAGCTTTGTGACCTTCGCAAGCACAGTCAATCGTTTGTCAGATATGGTGCGGGTATT
This sequence comes from uncultured Verrucomicrobiota bacterium, assembly GCA_937127435.1. Taxonomy (GTDB): domain Bacteria; phylum Verrucomicrobiota; class Kiritimatiellia; order SS1-B-03-39; family UBA6053; genus UBA6053. The sequence goes on from CAKZLZ010000111.1 coordinate 59,987, forward strand.
GGGGGAAGGCATTCAAGGTCCCGACCGTAAACCAAACTGGGCGAAACCCCGGATGAATTTAACGGTAGCTTCAAATTTAGGGCGGAAAACGTCTATAGTTAAGAAAATTAGAGGGAAGCTGGGGAGCGATGAGAAATACCAGAAATACTTGGACGATAATGAATTTTCGAGAGATATAAGATCTTTGGAGTCCAGTGACAGATCTGACACGATTCAATGGACAGATAACCCGCTCTACAGGGATTCGACCGTTACGGAAGAACAATCGAAAGCCCAACTTAAAGAGTCCTTTAAGGAAAAATTATTTACCCCCAATAAATTTGCGGACCGGTTTGAGAAGTTCCGGGACAAAGGCTTTGCCATCAATCAGAAAGATGGAAAGTTGAAAAAGTTTGTTAAGAAACAAAGCAATGAAAGCTTGGCCAAGACCGATGCACGTCCGGGTTCCAAATCCCCGATTATCGGACTGACGGGTGGTGGTTTCCGCTTGGATTATGTGAAACCGGAAACCATTTTCCAGATTTTGAATGGGGAAACCGCAAATTTAACTTTCCTTGAATTGCCCCGGCTCGAGTTGGGCATTGCTTACCGTAAAAGCTTTCCGTTACCCGCTTTCCCGCCCTTGATCGCTACGGTCGGTGGACAGTTTAGTATCAACATCCATTTAAAATTCGGCTGGGATACCCAGGGGTTTTATTGGAGTACGCTTGATACCTTTGGACAGGCGAGTCCGGCCTTTGGTCTTCAGGGCCGCTTCACGGTCGGGGTGGCATTAAGTGCCGGATTAATCGAGGCGGGGATTGAAGCCTTTTTCGAAATCGATGTCGATTTTAACTGGAACGATGTGACGGTGGACATTGCCAGTGCCAGCCGTACGACTTTCTTTACGCCGGTGGATGAAGATGCATTTCCGCGCCCCCCGAGTTTCGGGGATCCGGGATCTGTGGACTACGGCAAACTCCGGCAGTCTCAGATGGATTACCTCCAGTCACAGCCCGGCGCCATGGGGAATCTGTTTGACGTGACCATTACCGGTCGGGTCGGGGTTACTTTTTATGTGGATCTGACCATTCCGGTTCCCTTTGTCGGCCCGATCACCAAACGGATTTTGGCGAAAACCTTTTCCATGGAAATTTTCCAGACCACGGTCTTCGCGCTGAAGCCCTCCATCCAGTTGGGCTCGGTTTCCGGCGGAACCCTGCAGCTGCATATCGGGACCCACGCGGACCTCCGTTTGTTCGGGGATACCCGTGACCGCAATGAAGTTTTCACCATTACCAGCCGGGGGGCGGGAAGCGGCAACTCGGAGAATGTGACCGTCACCGCGGTGTTGAACAATGTGACCTTCACCCAGGATTTTTACAACATCACCCGGGTGGTCGGAACCGCAGGCGGCGGTCAGTCCCTGATCGATGCAAGGGCGCTCACGCGGGCCACGGTGTTTTTCACCGGCGGGAGCGGCAATACGATTTTATACTCCGGCAACGGCACTGCCAACGGACTCCAAAACGAACTGCGGGGCGGAAATGGCACCGCAACCTTAATTGGATCCACCACCCAGAGTTCCATCCTGCGGGCGGGAACTTCAAACACCGTGATTATCGGCGGGAGCGCCGGGGATGATATTTATTCCGGTGGACGCTCCGACCGGCTGGTCGGGGGCGGGGGTGGAGACACCTACTACTTTGGGGATGACTTTGGCCGTGACCGCATTGAAGTGACCGGCACCGGGAATACCGTGGACTTCTCTGCGGCAGTGAATGATATTACTTTTGATTTGGGCCGTTTGGTTCAGAGTGCAAAATCCGGTTTGAATACGGTGTTCTTTGCGCCGGATGAATCGGGTCAGAATACCATCGACACCTGGATTGGCGGCGGCGGGAATGACCGCTTTAACACCTTCTTCTTTGCACCCGACCGTACCTTGAATATCAATGGCGGTCAGGGAAGTAATTTTTACGCCATGACCATCGGCAATCCCGCCACCCGTTATTTTGCGGATACCAACCCGGGTGCACTCTTGCTGGCTGACAAAATGTCGCCGCAGAATATTGGCCGCATTTCTTTGGTAGACCCGACGGGGAATGGCCACACGCTGATCAAGCAGACCTTCCCGGAGCGCATCAGTTACGATCGAACCTATGTCGACAACGGACGGGAACAGGCCACCATGTCCGGTATGGGACGGGTGGATCTGGATGCCGGAAACGCCACCGTGGTGTGGGGGCAGGAAGGCGTGGAATGGATTGATTTAGGGGTTGGGGCCGAAATTACCGCGGGCACGATTGAGATGATCAGCAGCGTGGAAGCGGAAGGGCTGACCCTCAATCTGAAACGTTCTTTCAGCATTACCCAGCGGATTAATTTGCGGAACGACAGTGATATTGTGATCAATATTCAGAATCCCGATCCGCTGGGGGATTCCAGTTTGTTTATGGGGCCGGCTCCCGGCCATACTGCCCTTTGGACACCCGGCATCTACAGTTCTTCCGGCAGTGTGACTGATCTCGGGGGTGCCCAGGCGGATTCGACCATTGGAGATGGCGAAGGGAAAATTTCCATCAATACTCCCACGGGGTCGGTCTTTAATTCTGATCCTTCACGTACAGGAGTGATTCAGGCCTTGAATGGTGAAGTGTTGATTCAGACCCGCAATTCCATTGGGCTGAGTGGCGATCCGATTAAAATCAATGCCAAGTATCTTGCCGGTCGTACCAGCACCCCTATTGCAACCCTGTCACAAGGGATTTTCCTTACCTCTGACAGCAATCTGCATATTGCTGAAATTGACGGGGTGGACGGACTGATTACCCAGAGCGGTCGCATTGAAATCGATATGGATCCGGGCTTATTGCTCCAATACTCAAATATTTCGGCCGGGGATGGTCGGGATATCATACTTGCTTCAGACCGTATTGAGATCTCTAACGGCAAACTGACGACGATTCAGGTTTTAGAGTCCTTTACCAATACCCGAACTGAATCCTCTACCTATTGGGTGTCGGTCCCCGTAACCGTTCCCTACAGTTATGTTTCCTGGACAGACACTTATTATTATCACACTTTCTGGATAGCTGTAGAGGTTACCGAAACCTATGAGGTGGAATACACCGATTACCGATATGTGGACCAGCAGATTTTGGTGGGCGCCGGCGGGCAAATTCAGACCGAAGGAAACGTCTACATACGGAATGCCAGCGATTTGATGGATATTGAAATCGGCAAGGCCACAACCTCTCCCGGTGTGCTCAGTGTCACCCGCGGATTGTTGGATACCATTGCGGCCACTGCCGCCGCCATTGTGGTGGGCCGCAACAGCACCGAAACGATCAAGTCCGGAAAAGCGACGGTATACAATTATGCATTTGACCAAGGGTTGGTTGTGCATGGCAGCGAAGTGGATGTCCCGGGAACGGGTGTAGGTGGAAATTTAAGTTCACTAGCCAAATTGGAATTCCACACCTACGATACGGCCGGAGGGGGAGACGGTTCCATTGTCTTCGACGCGAATGCGGATCTGGAATCTCTGAGTATTTCAGCCCGTGCTTTCCGTGACATCATCGTGAACGGATACCTGCAAGTGACCACGGACAGCGGCCTGCTTGATTTTGCTGCCGGGGTGGGTGCGTCCACCACCGGTGGTGCGAATAACAGCGGAAACCTCACGGTGAATGCCGGAGCGGTGGTCGAGGCCAATGTCAACAATGCCACTGTAAATCTGGCTGCGGGAAATTTGGCCGGAGATATACAGATCCATGCGGATATTACTTCCCGGGGAAGTATGGCGGTCAATGCCCTGGGTGGCGGGATTACGGTGGATGCCACGAAACGTTTGATGGCGGACCGTTTGGCGACGGCCTCAAAAAATACGTCCACGCTCTACACTGATGTGCGTCAACTGGACGCTGCAACCGTACTTGGAAGCGGATTGGGAACCGGCGCAGATTTGGTTTTGAATGAGTTAGATGGACTCGATATCCGCTTCATACAAACGGATGCGGGGTATGTTGATTTGAATATCGGCGGTAATTTGACCGTAGGTCGGATCGACGCCACCCGTTCCCACAACGTAAGAATGACCGTAAATGGATCCGTGGTGGGCGATGACCCGGCACCTGCACCTCCGGTATTGCCCGACAGTGTGTTTAATGTCCGGGCAGATGATTTGCAGATTGATTCCCTGGGCGGCATCGAACTGATTACAGATATCGCGGTGTTGGATGCCCGCACCAGCGGACCCGGTGCCTTGTTGATCAACAACGATGGTGGACAGCTTGCTGCATTGCGTATTGATGAAGCGGTCACGGCAGATGGACGGATCGCCATTGATACCGAGGGTGATTTGGATGCACGTTTGGTTCGGAGCAGCACCAGCTCGGCCGCAAATACGATTTCTCTTTCCACCCGGCAGTTATTCGGCGGTGAAATTTTGGTCGATGTGATTGATGCGGGTGCGTTGGGGGATGTGACCCTGGATGCCGGTGACTTTACGCTCGGCGGCGCCATTACCTCCGGGGGCACGATTAAGTCTGACAGTGGAAGCCTCGGACGGGTTACTGCAAACCGCTTGATCGCACTGGCCCGCGGCTTCGCCGCGGATCCGGATAACCTGACCATCGATTTACGCACCTCGGTTGCTGAACTCATCGCCCGAACTTTCACCGGCGGGGATCCGGCCGGAGGCGCGGCTTCCCGGGCGGATATCCGTATCGACGAACTGAATGAAATCCGTTTGGTCGATATTCAGACTGCGGACGGAGATTTCACGCTGGTTGCCGGTTCTACCATTACCCATGATGACGTGCAAACGCCGGGCCGGGATCAATTTCTTACCGTCTCCAGTGGAGATATTCTGCACGGCAACGGCAAATTGTTTGGTCGGGATCTGATTGCCACCGCTCCGGGTGCCCTGAATTTAAATACCACCATGGACAGTTTGGATGTGCGCTCCCTTGCCACGGGTGGCATCACGCTTACCGAAAGCGATTC